>PXRS01000001.1 GCA_003023785.1 Halobacteriales archaeon QS_5_68_33
CGACTTCGAGGGCTTCCAGATCACGAGCGACCTGCTCGGCGACCGCCGCCTGATGCACTGTCTGCCCGCCCACCGCGGCGAGGAGGTCACCGACGACGTCCTGGAGAGCGACAACGCCATCGTCTGGGACCAGGCCGAGAACCGCCTCCACGCCCAGAAAGGGCTGCTCGCGTGGCTGGCCGAACAGTAACGTCCGCGCCCACCACTTGTAGCGGTAGGAGTCTGGACTCAATGCAGCACAGCTCATACGGTCGGTTGTCAGTCATTTCCGGGATTTATCGGACTCTCCGGCGAATCACCGGTAAACAGTTACAACCGACCGTATGAGATCCGTCGGGACCCGATACTCCTGCAAGCGGCCCTGAACGACCGAGTCACACCCAGGTGCCAGGCACGAAGAGTACTGTTCCATCGAGGTCGTCACTGAGGGTGTCGATACGCCGGACCGCGGCAGCGATTTCACCAGCGGGAGCAGCCGTGTCGCAGGCGAGGACGCCCGGATGCGATTCGACATCTAGTTCCGGATCGGCACCCCGGAAATCGGTGTCCTCGCTCATAATACTGCGATCAGTATCGCGTGCATACTCAAGGAGGGTCATATCCGAGACACCCAACTCAAGGTCATCACCAACGACCGCCACATCGTGCCCTTCGCCGCGGAGTGCGGATATGATTGCTGGAGGGATGTGTTCGTCCGCGAGGAGCCTCACGCTTCTGGCTCCGGTTCCTCGTGGCTATCGAGATCATCCGGGCCACGGACGACGCGAAGCCCGTCGGGAATCGTCCTCCGTTGGGATTGGACTGTTCGCATCTCGTCAGGATGGTCGTAGTAGTAGGCGAGCGCCCGGTGGATGTCAGCGATATCGAGGTCGTAGTCGGCAGCAACCTGTTCTGGCGGCTCGTCAGCATCGATCACCCGCTTAGCGATGTGATGAACGCCGATTCGTCTCCCGTCGATTCGTGGCGCACCACCGAGGACATCATCGGTTGCGACGATTTTGCTCATTATCCGTCGATACACGGTAGCGAGTGATAAGGGTGGTCGTTGTGCCAGGGGTCATTCCCGCCTATGGGCGGGACAAGATCCGCTAGCACTACTTCACAGCGCCGCGCCGGGCTGGTATTCGCCGAAGACGTCGCGCAGCGCGTCGCATATCTCGCCAGTCGTCGCGCAGGCCTTGACCGCGTCGACGATGTAGGGCATCAGGTTCTCCTCGCGCGCGGCGGCCTCGCCCAGCGCCGCGAGCGCTGCCTCGACGGCCTCGTCGTCCCGCTCCTCGCGGACCGATTCCAGGCGCTCGACCTGGCGGCGTTCCTGCTCTTCGGCGACCTCCTCGATGTCGGCGGCCTGTCCGTCCTCCTCGACGGTGAACTCGTTGACCCCGACGATCACGCGCTCGCCCTCCTCGACCTCGCGCTGGCGCTCGAAGGCGACATCCTGGATCTGTCGCTGGACCCACTGGCTCTCGATGGCCCGGCGCATCCCGCCGCGGTCGTCTATCTCCTCGATGATCCCGAAGGCCTCGTCGGCCAGGTCGTCGGTCAGCGACTCGACGTAGTACGACCCGCCGAGGGGGTCGGCGGTGTCGGCGACGCCGGACTCGTGGGCGAGGATCTGCTGGGTGCGCAACGCGGTGCGGACGGACTGCTCGGTCGGGAGCGAGAGGGCCTCGTCCTTGCCGTTGGTGTGCAGGCTCTGCGTGCCCCCCAGCACCGCCGCGAGCGCCTGATACGCCACGCGGACGACGTTGTTCTCGACCTGCTGGGCCGTCAGCGTCGACCCCGCCGTCTGGGTGTGGAACTTGAGTTGCTTGGCCGCCTCGCTCTCGGCGCCGAACCGTTCTTCCATGATCGCTGCCCACATCCGGCGGGCCGCCCGGAACTTCGCCACCTCCTCCAGGACGTTGTTGTGTGCGGCGAAAAAGAACGACAGTTGCGGGCCGAACTCGTCGACGTCCAGCCCCGCCTCGCGGGCGGTCTCGACGTACTCGATGCCGTCCGCGAGGGTGAAGGCGATCTCCTGGGCGGCGGTCGCGCCCGCCTCGCGGACGTGATACCCCGAGATGGAGATGGTGTTGAAGCGGGGGACCTCGGCCGCGCAGAACTCGAAGATGTCGGTGATGATCCGCATCGACGGCTCGGGCGGGTAGATGTAGGTGTTGCGGGCGATGTACTCCTTGAGGACGTCGTTCTGGATGGTGCCCCGCAACTCCTCGCGGGGCACGCCCTGGCGGTCGCCGATGGCGATGTACATCGCCAGCAGGACGGCCGCGGGGGCGTTGATCGTCATCGAGGTGCTCACCTCGTCCAGCGGGATCCCCTCGAAGACGGTCTCCATGTCCCGCAGGGAGTCGATGGCGACGCCGGCCTTGCCGACCTCGCCGGCGGCCATCCCCGCGTCGGAGTCGTAGCCCATCTGCGTCGGGAGGTCGAACGCCATCGAGAGGCCGGTCTGGCCCTCGTCCAGCAGGTAGTTGAACCGCTCGTTGGTCTCGCTGGCGGTGCCCATGCCGGCGTACTGGCGCATCGTCCACGGGCGCCCGCGATACATCGTCGAGTAGACGCCGCGGGTGTACGGGTCCTCGCCGGGGAACCCCAGGTCCTCGCCGTAGTTCAGGCCGGCGACGTCGTTGGGCGTGTAGACCGGCTGGACGGGCTGGCCGCCCGTGTCCGTCAGGAATTCCTCCTCGCGCTCGCCGAACCGGTCGACGGTGGGGCCCCGGGTCTCCGCTTCCCACGCCTCGCGCGACTCGCGGATCGCCGCGAGGTCGTCCGGGTCGAACATGCCTCCCGCTTCGGGCGCCCGGGTTTAACTTCTGCCGACTGTAAGTCTGGTAGTGTTCAGATAGGCCATGAGAACCGGATCGGCATTTCGAGACAGCGTGAAAGCCCCCGCTGTTCGCGGCGGCGTTGCGCCGCGAGCCCGAGAGAGCTTCGCTCTCTCCCTGGCTCCGGTCGAGGGGCTCGCACTCGGTCGGCGACGGCGGGCGACACAAGCACCGCAGGCCATCGGCCGAGGAGCGCAGCGAGCCCCCCGAGTCGACCGAGTCGGGGCTTTCACGCTGTCTGCGGTGGTCGCAGTCGGACTCTTATCCGAACAGTACCGTAAGTCTGTCAGGAATTCCGCCGACCGATTCGACGACATCCGGAACTGCTGACAACCGACCGTCTCATAGTGTTTATCACGAGAGATCCGACGATACCCCGCCAGCCCGGTCCGGAGAAACGCTCTCACCCGGTGACCCGACCGACTCACCGATAAATGCTCGTGATAAACACTATCAGTCGTCCCCGGCAACGGCGTCGCCGCCCGCGGCGTCGATGGCCGACCAGACGCGCTCGTCGGTCAGCGGCATGTCCAGCGCGTCGATCCCGAGCGGTTCGACGGCGTCGATTGCCGCGTTGACGACGGCGGCCATCGACCCGATGGTGCCGGCCTCGCCGACGCCCTTGACCCCGAGCGGGTTGTTCGGCGACGGCGTCACGGTGCTGTCCCACTCGATGTCGGGCACGTCGAAGGACTTCGGCAGCGCGTAGTCCTGGAGCGACGCGGTCGCGAGGTTGCCGCTCTCGTCGTAGCGGCCGTCCTCGTAGAGGGTCTGGCCGATCCCCTGTGCGATCCCGCCGATTATCTGGCCCTCGACGAGTTTCGGGTTGACCTGTGGGCCGACGTCGTCGACCGCGACGAACCGCTTCAGGTCGACCTCGCCGGTGTCGGGGTCGACCTCGACGACCGCGACGTGGGTGCCAAAGGGCGCCGTCGACCCGTCGGGCTCGAAGTACGAGGACGCCTCCAGCCCGGGTTCGACCTCGTCGGGGAGGTCCCCGGGGTCGTAGGCCGCCTCGGCGACGTCCTGGAAGGTCACCGACCGCTCGGGCGCGCCCCGGACGTGGAACTCGCCGTCGTCGAAGGCGACGTCTTCGGGGGCGGCCTCCAGTTCGCCCGCGGCGATGGTCCGGGCCTTCTCCCGGACCTTCTCGGCCGAGCGCTGGAGGACGCTGCCCGCCATCGGGAGACTGCGGCTCCCGGCGGTACCGCCGCCCTCGGTCACCGTGTCGGTGTCGCCCTCGACGACCTCGATGTCCTCGGTCGGGATCCCCAGTTCGTCGGCGACGAGCTGGGCGTAACTCGTCGCGTGGCCCTGCCCGGTGTCCTGCGTGCCCGTCTCGACGAAGACCCCTCCGTCGGCGTCGACCCGCACCTGGCCGCTCTCCAGGTCGCCCTCCCAGCCGCCACAGATCTCGACGTACGAGGAGAGCCCGACCCCCAGGTAGCGCTCCTCCTCGCGGGCCTCCGCCTGACGTTCGCGGAACGCCTCGTAGCCGAGCATCTCCAGCGCGCGGTCGAGCGCTTTCGCGTACTCGCCGCTGTCGTACTCCATCTCCAGGGCGGTCTCGACGGGGAAGGCCTCGGGCGGGACGAAGTTGCGCCGGCGGAACTCGGCGGGGTCGATTTCAAGCGCGCGCGCGCAGGCGCTCGCGAGGCGCTCGATGGTGTAGGCGGCCTCGGGGCGGCCAGCGCCGCGGTAGGCCGAGATGGGGGCCGTGTTCGTGACCACGCCGCGGACGGTGACGTGAGCGGCGTCGACGTCGTAGGCGCCACAGAGCATGCCCGCGGTCCCGCGGGGGATGCCGATGCCGCCGCCGGTGGGGTAGCCGCCCAGGTCGGCGTCGATCTCCCCCCGGAGCCCGAGGATGTGGCCGTCCTCGTCGAGCGCGGCCTCGAGTTCCGTCTCCTGGCGGCGCGCGTGGACCATCGAGAGGAAGTCGTCGGTCCGGCGGGCCTGCCATTTCACCGGCCGGTCGAGGTCCATGGCACACCACGCCGCGAGCAGGTGTCCGGAGTAGGGCTGGAGTTTCGCGCCGAACCCGCCGCCGACGTCGGGCACTCGGACCGTGATCCGGTGGCGGGGGATGTCCAGCGTCTCCGCGAGGCGGTCCTGGACGGCGTGGGGGTTCTGGCTGGACAGTTCGACGACCAGCCGGTCGTCGGAGGGCTGGTACCGGGCGACGGCGGCCCGCGGTTCCAGCGCCGTCGGGATGACGCGGTTGTTCCCGGTGTCCAGCGTGACGGTGTGGTCGGCTTCCGCGAAGGCCTCGTCGGTGGCCTCGGGGTCGCCGGTGTCCCACTCGAAGGCGACGTTGTCGGGGGCGAACTCGTGGATCGCCTCGGCCGCCCCCGAGGCGGCCTCGTCGAGGTCGGTCGCGGCGTCGAGGCGGTCGTAGGAGACGTCGACGGCGTCGATGGCGTCGAAGGCGGCGTAGCGCTCCGTGGCGACGACCGCCGCGACCGGTTGCCCCTGGTAGCGCGCCCGGTCGTCGGCCAGCAGCGGGCGGTCGATCTCGACGGCACCGTCGTCTTCGTCGCCGTCCCCGGCGTCGCCCGCGCTCTCGTCGTCGCCCTCGCCGTCCTCGTCGCGGGTGAGGTCCTCCGAGTCGAGTTCGGCCGCGGGCATCGTCCCGTCGAGGCCCGCCGCGACGAGGTCGTCGTAGGTGTAGACGGCGAGCACGTCGTCCATCGCCTCGGCGTCGCTCGCGTCGATCGATTCGATCCCGGCGTGGGCGTACTGGCTTCCCAGGAGGGCGAGATAGCCGGTCCGGGGCTGCTGGATGTCGTCGGTGTAGCGGGCGTCACCCGTCAGGAGGCGGCGGTCCTCCCGGCGCTGGACGGCCGTCCCGACCATCTCGCCCGGCCGCACCTCGTCGGCATCGGTCGTCTCTATTCCCACGGCGACCACCTCCGGCACCGGCCCTCTCGCAGGACGGTCGCGAAACTGTGTCGCATACCCGTATCACTGTCCTGGCCCGCATTAAGGAGTCAGGTTGCGGAAACCTGCGGCCGGCGACGGGAAGCCGTCACCTCGCCGGGCGGCCGGCGAAACGCGATCCCTCGCGTCTCGGGGCCGGGCCGGGCCCCGATACCCGGGCAGCCCTCCGATACTGGTCGACAGAACGGTTGATAGAATTCGCCCCCGTCATGTCTCGGCGAATATCTATCAGGGCCTCTGTCGACCAGTAGAATCCTGCCTCTCCGCTTGGATTAACACTTTATACCGTGTGTCTATATGACACGCTATGGGATCACAGGACGTGACAGACGGTGACAACATCTCGGTCGACGTGGGTGCGAGCGTCTCGCGGCGAAAGCTGATAACGCAGATCGGCGCGGCGAGCGCGGCGCTCGGGCTGGCGGGCTGTCAGACCGAGGGTGACGCGACGCCGACGGACGCCGATGGCGACGGCAGCGACGGCAGTGACGGCAGTGACGGCGGCGACAGCGGCGGCAATCAGGGGGGCGGGTCGGCGGCGGACTTCGAGTTCTCGCGCCATCCGGCGGTCGCACCGCCCGGCTGGGAGCCCTCCAAGACCCAGCAGGGGTCGGGAGAGAACGAGCGGACGGCGGTGTTCGTCCTCCAGAACATCGACAACCCCTTTTTCATCCCGATGACCTGCGGGTTCCACGACGCGCTCAACGTCTTCGGCTGGGACGGACAAGTGACCGGTCCGCCGGACAACGGCGGCATCCCTGACCAGGTCGACCTCATCGAGCAGAACGTCTCGAACATGGACCCCGGCGACGTGCTGGTGACGACCGTTCTGAACAACGAGGCGTACAACGACGCCATCCAGAACGCCCTGGACAACGACATCGCGGTCGTCAACGGCCACTCGACGCCCGCGACGAAGGACTGGAACTACGGGTACATGCAGGAGGACGTCGGGTTCAGCTACCGCGACCAGCCGATGGTAATCCCCCACGTCGGGATCCGCGACGCCCGCGGGGGCGCGGCGATGGCCGCAGAGGCCTACGACCGCCTCCAGGAGGAGATGCCCGACAAAGACGAGTACACGGTGCTCATCACCAACGAACTCCCGGACAACCCCTCCGTCACGCGGCGGGTCAACGCCGACGCCGCCGAGATCGGGACCGCCCAGCGGTACTTCGAGTCCCGGAGCGACCCGTCGGTGAGCCTCTACAACGACCAGATCATCAACCCCCCGGCCGACATCGCCGAGGCCCAGACCCAGATCGTCAACACGATCGCTGGCGAGGACGTCGACGGCGTCGTCTGCTCGGCGTTCTGGGGCGCGGTGGGGGCCGGCCAGGCCCTCGAATCGGGCGAACTCGACGGGCCGATGGTGGTGTGTGGGTTCGACCTCCTGCGGCCGCTGCTCAACCAGATCGAGGCCGGCAACGTCGACTTTACGGTCGGGCAGGACCCCTACAGCCAGGGGTTCCAGAACGTCCCGCTGGCCTGGATGTACTTGGAGCGCGGCATCGAGATGAAGGACCTGGAGTGGGGCGTCTCCGTCTGGGACGGGGACAACGTCCCCTTCGCGCTCGAACGGCGCTCGTGGGCCGGCGACGACGGCCTCCTCCAGTGGCAGGAGGACAACTACGAGTTCCTGCAGTGACCCGGTAGCGTCGCCCGTTACCGACCCCTCGCCTCTCGACCACACGATACATGTCAGGATCGGAGCCGGATTCGGAGACAGCTGAACCCGCCCGGGGGCCGGACCCCGGGTCCGGGACACCCGCGACTGACGAGGACGTCGTCCTCCGGACCAGCGACCTCAGTAAGTACTTCGGCGCCATCGAGGCCGTCCGGAACGTCAGCCTCGACGTCGAGGCCGACGAGATCCTCGCCATCGCCGGCGACAACGGCGCCGGCAAGACCACGCTGATAAAGATGCTCTCGGGCGTCCTCGCGCCGACCGCGGGCGAGATATACCTCCGGCAGGACGGCCGCCTCGTCGAACAGTACTTCTCCTCCTCGAAGGACGCGATGGACGCCGGCATCGCGACCGTCTACCAGGAACAGCACCTCAGCCCGAACGCCAGCGCGGCCAACAACGTCTTTCTCGGGATGGAACCGCTCAAGGACGGCCCACAGGGGTGGCTGTTGCGCCGCACCGACGGCGACCGGATGGTCGAGCGCAGCCGCGCCCTCCTCGGGGAGATCGGCTTCGACTTCGACCCGCGGTCGCCGGTGAACGAACTCTCCGGCGGGCAGAAACAGGCCGTCGCCGTCGCCCGCGCGCTCATCCGTGACCCACCGATCATCATCCTCGACGAACCCACCTCGGAGGTCTCGACCACCGGGACGGACAAGATCATCGACCTCGTGCGCGGGATCCCCGACGGCGAGAAGTCCGTCATCCTCATCTCGCACAAGATCGACGTGGTCGTCGACGTCGCCGACCGCATCGCGGTCATGCGCGACGGGGAGATCGTCGAGGTGCTGGACACCGACAGCGACGACGTCGAGCGGATGGACATCGTCGAGCGGATGCACCGGGAGCGGGAGCGATAACCGTGGCGACCGAAACCACCGAGGCCGGCGGGTCCGACGGCTCCGGGTCGCCGGGGGCCGGGGCGCGACTCAGGTCGCTCGCGGGGTCGGTCCTCGAACGCCGCGAGGGGAGCGTCCTCGTCGGCCTCATCGCCATCTTCTTCGTCGGGGTCTACATCGACGCCTCGCGCTTTCTCCTCCTGGACAACATGGCGCGGATCCTCCGCTCGGCGGCGACGACGGCCATCATCGGCTACGGTGTCGCGCTGCTGATGGTCACCGCCGAGTTCGACCTCTCGGTCGGGTCGATGTACGGGGTCGCCGCCGGCATGGGCGCGATCATGATCGGCGGGGACGCCTTCGGCTTTCACCCCCTGTTCGCGGTGGCGGTCGTCCTCGTGTTCTCGGTGGTCTTCGGCATCACGCAGGGGCTGGTCGTCACGAAACTCGGTCTCCCCTCGTTGATCGTCACCATCGGGACGCTGACCCTGTTGCGCGGCGTCCACCGCATCTTCCTGGGGGGCACCACCGCCTCCGCGGGCGACGTCGGCCCGCTGAAGTGGCTCGGCGGCCCCATCATCATCTCCGACATGCCGTTCATGAGCGGGCCGGTCGTCTACCGGGTCCCGTTCCTCCACGAGGAGACCCACACCTTCGACCAGTTCTCGATCCTCATCGTCTGGATCTTCGTGTTGCTCGCCGTCTTTCACTACGTCCTCAACTACACGCGCTTCGGCCTCCACGCCCGGGCGACCGGCGACAACGTCGAGTCCGTCCAGACGACCGGCATCGACCCCGAGATGGTCAAACTCGGCTGTTTCGCGGTCGCCGGCCTGACGGCGGCGTTCGCCGGCCTCGCCTTTCTCGGGCGGTTCGGGTCGGTCTCCTCGGGGACCGGCGACGGCCTGGCGCTGGTCGTCATCGCCGCCGTCGTGCTCGGCGGGACGAAACTCACCGGCGGCGAGGGGTCGATGGTCGGCGTCCTCTTCGGGGCGCTCGTGCTCGCCACCGCGAACAACGTCCTCGCGCTGGCGGGCCTGAACGTCAGCGGCTGGCAGGGCGTCATCACCGGCGGGTTCATCATCGCCGCCATCGGCCTCGACGTCGTCCTCAAGGGGTTCAGTTACGACCTGCTCGTCTCGTGGTACGCCGTTCCGCTCCGGGATCTCGTCCGGTCGCCGCGGGACTTCTTTGCGACGCGGGTCGAGCGCCAGACCACCGACGACATGTTCGGCTTCCTCGTGTTGACGATCGGCGTCACCGCGGTCCTCACTAACGTCTTCGCGGGCCTGCTCGGCAACGAGGCGGTCGACGCAGTCGTCGGCCTCGGCGCGTCGGACTTCAAACTCTTCCTGCTCGGCGGCTGGCCCGAGACGGTCGCCCAGGTGTATCTCTTCCTCGTGCTGATGGCGCTCGTGGCCTGTATCGGGATCGCGGTCGCGACCGGTTTCCTCGACAGCGCCGGCGACTACGAGGACACGCTCGCGGCCGTCTGTTACGGGATGGCCCCCGCGCCGCTGTTCGCGGTGCCGGTCGTGATGTTCGGGTACGGCATCTTCTTCGTCGGGTCGGCGCTGGTCTCCGCGCTCCTCCTCTCGGTCCCGATACTCCTGCTCGTCGCGGGGACGATGTACGCCGGCGTCGTCGGGACCCACGACCTCCCGCGCCCGCAGGCGCTGGGCGTCGTCGCGGTGACCGTCCTCGCCTGGGTGGCCGTCGCGGGCCTCGTCTCGGTCGGCCTCTCGACGGCCTGAACCCGTCAGGACCGCTCCCGACTACCGCTCGTCGTCGATATCGAGTTCGTGGGCGCGGACGTCCGCGAAGATGGCCTCGGCGGTCCAGTCGCTGCTGTGGCTACAGACCAGCAGGCCGACCAGCACCTCCCCGTCGAGCGCGACGGCCTTCCGGTCGACGGGGATCCACCGCTCGCGGCTCTCCGAGAGGTAACAGGTGACGAGGCCGTTGACGCCGGACCGCCGGAGCACCTCGACACCCTCGAACTCGGGGATCCGCCGGTCGACCGCGCCGGCCCGGTCGGGTGATGCGACCGCCGTCTTACCCGTCCAGGTTCCGGCACTCGACGGCTTCGGGCACCGCGGCCAGCGCCGACGCCGGCCAGTCCTCGTGGTTGAGCGTGAACGCGACCTCGGGGTTGGCCGCGACGAGTCGCGCCACGCCCTCGGCCGCGGCCTCGTAGGCGGCGTCGTCGAGGCGGTCCGGGAGTTCGGCGGTCAGCGGGTAGACGTCCGAGAGCGCCCGCGGATAGGGGCCGAACGGCGGCCGCACGCGCCAGGACTCGTCGAATTCGTCGCTGGCCGACCCCTCCGTGAGCAGGACCCGCTCGCCGTCCGGTTCGACGCGGTCGAGCCGTTCGTGGTGGCGCAGGACCTCGGGCCGGCGCGGGCTGTCCCCCGAGAGGTAGAAGAACGTGTCCTTCGAGACGCGGTCGGTCCGCTCCAGTTGCCCGGCGTGGTCCAGGAGCGCGCGGTAGCCGTCCAGCATCGCCGGGTGGCTCCGGGCGCGGGCCTCGACGAGTTCGAGCAGGTTCCCCCGGCGGATGGCCTGCCGGACCGTCCGGATCTCCCCGAAGGAGACGTGGAGGTTGTGCTCGGCGAGCAGGCGCTCGCGCTCGTCGGCGTCGGCCGCGCGCAGCCCCTCGGGGATGTGCTCGACACAGACCGGACACGAGCAGGGGAACCGCTCGAGGTCTTCGAGGTGTTCGGTCGTGCGGACGGTCATGTAGCGGTCGTCGCGGGCGTAGCTGGCGTAGGCCGCGGAGTCGAACAGGTCACAGCCGAGCGCGGCCGCCAGCGCGAACATCATGGGGTGGCCGGCGCCGAACAGGTGGACTGGCGCCGACTCGGGCAGACCACGCTTGGCGGCGGCGACCACCTCGACGAGGTCGGCGTAGCGGTACCCGTTCATCAGCGGGACGACCGCGCCAACCGGGAAGACGTCCAGCCCCGACGCGCCGGCCCGTTCGGCGGCCGCCTCGCGCAGGTCCGGGTAGGTCGACCCCTGGACCGGCGCGGTGACGAGCATCTCGCCGGGGTCGAACGCCGCCGCGGTGTCGAGGCGCTCCTCGGTCGTGTCGAGTTCCCGCTCGGCGCGCTCGCGGTCGACGCCCGGCGGGGTCGGGACGTCCACCGGCGTCGCGATGTCCGACCCGATCTCGCGCTGGAATGCGAGGATCTCGGCGGTCGTCACGTCGATCTCGCCGTACTCGGCCAGCTGGAACGACCCCGAGTCGGTCATGATAGCGCCCGAAAAGCCCAGCAGGTCGTGGACGCCCCGCTCCAGGACGGGTCCGCGGAGGTCGTCGCTCCCGTAGAGAACGTAGCTGTTGGTGATGAGGACCTCGGCGTCGAACCGGGCTTCGAGGTCGGCGGGGTCGACCGTCCCGATGTGAGGGTTGACCACCGGCAGGAGCGCGGGGGTGTCGACGGTGACGTCGGCCCGCGGGACTTCGAGTTCGCCGAGGCGGCCGGCCGCGTCGTAGCGGCCCGCCTCGAAGACATCGCGCATTACCCCGGCGTTGCCTGCGGGCGGGCCTAAGGGTTGCGTTCGTGCGGTCATCCGGTCGGTTGTCAGCCATTTCCGAGATTCGCCCGCCCGGCGAATCATCGGTAAACAGTCGCAACCGACCGGATGAGTTCGCGGTCGGGCTGTTTTCCGTGACCGCTCAAGCAGTCCGCCACAGCAGCAGGCCCACGGGGGCAAGCACCAGCGTCACCGTTCCGGCGACGACGTGCCAGACGTTCATCCAGTACGGGACTGGTGCGACGTGGGTTAGCGTCACGTAGAGCGTCCCGAACAGTGGGATGTCACCGTCACCCCCGGTTCCGCCGGTACCAGCACTCTCGCCCGGTTCCCCGGTCGCTGTCGACCCGCTCCCGTCGTCCGAGAGATCCGAGTATGGCTCCCCGCGGGCGTCCTCTCCGTCCGGCAGCCGGTCGGCCTCGTAGGGTAGTCCTTTGACCGACCGGCTCCAGACCACGTCGCCGCTCTCCGTGACTTCAACGACCCTGTTGTTCCGGCTGTCGGTGATGAGCGTGTTCCCGCTCGGGAGGCGGTCGGCGTCGCGGGGCCAGTCGAACTCGAGGCCGCCGGCCGACTCGAGCGACCAGACGACGCTCCAGCGCCCGCCGACCCTCGCCAGCTCAACTACGCGGTTGTTCTCGCTGTCCGCGACGAGGACGGACTTGTTGTTCAGCTGCTGTGGATTGTGCTGGGCCCGGAACGTGTTCGGGTCCCCGAACTCGTTTATGACGTCGGTTACACCCTCGCCGCGCTCGACGACGACGAGCTGGTTTTCATTGCGGACGCTCACGAGGTACGTTCCGTTTTCGACCCGGTCGACGTCATTCATGTGGAGCCAATCTTCGCGGGTTGGGTCCGGGGGCGCGTCGTAGTATTCGCTGGCATTCCATTGCCACGTGATGGTACCGTTGCGCGCCAGCGTGAACACGCGCTCGTACTCCATCCCAACGACCAATATCTCGCCGCTAGGCAGCATCTCGGCGTCGTGGACTTCGCTGTTGAGGTCCGACCTGACCGGGTACGTCCACTGGAAGTCAACCTCGCCGGACTCCGGATCGAGGATTCGGACACCCGTGTGCGCACACGGACTTTCGAACTGCCCGCAGTCAGACTGCCCTTTCAGCATCGGGGTCGTGAGGACTCGCCCGTCATCCAGATAGGTCACATCGTGATAGCTGGTCGCGTTCGTGTCCTGCCAGACCACGCTGCTCCCGTCGAGAAGAAGTACTTTCCCGGGGCTCGGACTCCCCTGCACACCGACGAGGGTGCGATCCGTCTCTTCCTCGCCGGCTGCGGTCTGGGACACCGGCGGCGCGAGGACAGCACTCGCCACGAAAAAGAGCGTGACACCGAACACGCTCGCGACGACGACCGACTGCCCCACTCTCCGCTGTGTCTCCGACTCCATGCGCCAACCCGACGCTCGGTCGAGCCAAAAAACCACGGAACGCTCGTACCGACGACTCGTAACTCGCTGCTTCCATGGTCGAACAGGTCGCTGATGAGCAGGTTTCATACGGTCGGTTGCCCTGGCGCGGAATCCTGCTAGCTCCCTGTGCAGTCCTGCCGGACGAACCGGCCGACGAGACAGAGCCCGGGCTCGAGCGCGTCGAGGTCGGCCAACCGGTCGCCGGACGGTTTACCCTTCGGCGGCCCCTCGGATCGGCCGATGGAAGACATCAGCCACAATCCCTACGAGGACGTCGACTGGGACGCTGCCGACCGGCACAAGGCCCAGTTCCACGCGCACAGCTCCTACCCGCCGACGGAGGGACACAGCGGGAGCGACCCGCCGGGGGTCGTCATCGACGACTACCACGGCGCGGGCTACTCGGTGCTCGCCCTGACCGGCCACGAGTACAACATCGAGGGGACGACCTGGCCCTGGACCGACTGGGAGCGAGACCCGGCCGACCTGGGGATGGTCGCGGTCCGCGCGGCGGAACTGGGCGGCAGCGACGAGGGCATCGACCACGACCTCGTGAGCCTCTTTTCGGGTCTGGCGGATACGAGCGGCATGAGCGTCGACGACGCCCTCGCGGCGGTCGGGGAGCGTGGCGGCCTCGCCTTCTTTCCGCACCCCGGTCGCTACCACGAGGACGGCGCCTGGTACGTCGAGCACTTCCGGCGCCACCCACACCTGCTCGGCGTGGAGGTCGTCAACGCCGCGGACCGGTACCCGACCGACCGGGACGTCTGGGACGACCTCCAGGAGCGTCTCGGCAACGAGCGTCCTGTCTGGGGGTTCGCGGACGACGACTACCACGGCCGCGACCACGACTACTCCTTCGACCGGTCGCGCAACGTCCTCTACCTGGAAAGCCTCACCGAGGCGGCCGTCCGAACGGCCCTCACCGAGGGCCGGTTCTGCTACCAGCACGTCGTCGAGGACGCCCCACCGACGGTCGAAGCGGTGCGCCACGACCCCGACCGCGGCGAACTCACGGTCGAGGCGACCGGCGCCGAACTCGTCCAGTGGGTCTCCGACGGAGTGGTCGTCGGCCGCGACCCGACGCTGGCCTATCGCGACTCCGAGGACGTGGGGGAGTACCTCCGCGCGCGACTCGTCTCCGAGGCCGGGAGCGAGACCGGCACGCAACCGTTTCTGCTGGCCTGAAATCGCCGGGAAGGCCCGGTGGTGCCCGGTTCTTTTCCGATCGGTTACAGTTCGATCCCGGCGGATTGCGGGGTCGTATCGGCTTCCTGTCCGGATAATCATCGATGCAGTGACAAGAGATATCCCGCGCACGCGCCTACTCCGGGTATGGTCGAGGACGACCAGCCCGAGCACGTACAGGGCGTCGACTTCACCGAGATCAACCCCCTCCTCGAGAAGATAGACTACCCGGTCACGACCGAGGAGTTGATCGACCAGTACGGCGACCGCGAACTGGAACGGACCAACGCCGACCCGATCAGCCTGGAGGAACTGTTCTCGTACGCGGGCGACGCCTCCTACGAGTCCGAGGAGGAACTCCGACAGATGATCCTCGGACAGATGCCGAAGGACAGCGAAGGGCGAGTGGGATACTCAGACAGGGGCGGCTCCGGTCCCGAACAGACCGAGGAAGCCGAGGAGGCCGAGGAACAGACCAGCGCCGACATCCAGGACGGCGTCTCGACCGACACGGACACGACCCAACAGTAAATCGGTACGACCGACCGTATCAGGTCTCCGCGTCTGCGGGGAGGACCGCGACGCTGTCGACGGTCACCGCTCGGCCTTCGTCACCACCGTCAGCCAGATCGACACCGGTAACAAGATCCGTCGTGTCGGTAGCGTCGACGGCCACCGTCGCGGGGTCGGCCCCGAAGTTCAGGACGACCGTGACGGCGTCATCGCCGCTCGCCCGGCGGTAGGCGACGACGCGGTCGGCCTCGCCCGCCCGGAGGTCGGCGTCGAGTCGCTCCAGCGAGGCTCGCCCCGCGAGCGCCGGTTGTTCGTGCCGGGCGGTCGCGAGCCCCTCGACGTGGGTTCGCAGTTCCTCCTTCGCGTGGGCCCAGGCGAGGCCGTCGCGGGTGCCGCGCTGGCCGAACTCCTGGCCGGCGTAGACCATCGGCGCGCCCGGCAGCGTGAACAGCGCCCCCAGCGCGGCCTCGGCGGCCGCCTCGCCGCACTCGACGATGTAGCGCGTCTCGTCGTGGTTCTCGGCGTAGAGCATGAACGCCGCGTACCCGGGGAACCCCGTCGCACTGCGCTCGTCGACGGCGTCGAGGAGGTCCGTCGCCGGGGCATCGCCCCGACCCACGCGCCGGAGCGCGGCGTATGTCGTCGAGTCGAAGTGCGTGTCGAACAGGCCCGCCTGGAAGTCCGCGATGTAGGGGATAGTTTCGTCGAGCAGGAGGAACTCGGGGTCGCGGGCCTTCAGCCGGTCGTGGACCTCCCGCCAGAAACCGTTGGGGACGGCCCAGGCCATGTCACAGCGGAAGCCGTCGACCGTGGGCGCCCATTCGTCGACGGCGTCGAGGAGGTGCCGGCGCACGGGCAGGTGCGAGAAGTCGAAGTTGGCGATGTGTTGCCAGTCGAAGTACGTCTCCGGTTCGGTCTCGCTGCGCCACTCGTACCACTCGCGGTACTCGCTGTCCGGGTCCGAGACGGCCGCCTGGAAGTGCGGGTGGGCCCGCGCGGAGTGGTTACAGACCAGGTCGAACAGTACCTTGATCCCGCGGTCGTGAGCCGCCTCGACGAACGCCCGGTAGTCCTTCCGGGTGCCCAGGTCCGCCGCGATGGAAAAAAAGTCGGTGACGTTGTACCCGTGGGGGGCGTGGTCGTTCTCCAGGACGGGCGTCAGCCAGATCACGTCCACGCCGAGGCCCTCGATGTAGTCCAGTCGGTCGACGATGGCGTCGAACGCGCCGCCCTCGCCCTCGCCGAAGGTCCGGACGTAGATCTCGTAGATGACGGCGTCCTCCGACCACACCGGCGGGTGGTACGGGTGTGTGACGTCGATGGCGGAGTCGTCGTTGCCCGCCGTTTCCCGGCAGATGTCGATAGCGGCGGGGACGCTGTAGCCGTGTTCGCCCAGCGCGACGGCGTGGAACCGTCCGCGTTCGGGGAACGCGTCCAGCGGGACGACGAGCGCGAGTCCCTCCGTGCCGACGTCCCGCCACGCGAGGTCGTCGCGGTCGTCGAGCAGGAACTCGACGTCGAGGTCGGCGCGCGTCTCGTCGCTGTGCGGGTTGGGTTCGGGGTCGGCCCGCACGACGACGTTCCCCTCCTCGACGGTCGCCGAGAGCGTCAGTCGGGGGCGGCCGCTCCCCGCTCCCACGCCGAGTCCCCCGATTTCGCCGCTGTAGCTCGCGCCAGTACCCTCGTCGCCGGCCCTGTGGGTGGTCGCGAACGCCGACCCGCTCCGGCCGCCGGAGGCGCGCGCGCCGCGCGTGTTCGCCTCCGGCGCGCGGTCGCTGCCGAACGCCCGCACTGTCAGGTCGTGTCTGCCGTCCGGCGCCGAGAGGCGAACGACGTAGGTCCCGGGGGCATCCGGGACGAACTGTTCGACCGGGTCGTCCCCGGTCGTCGCGGTCGAGGCCACGGGTGCCTGGACGACCGACCACTCGTAGGTCGCAGACGGATCCGGATCCCGCGGCGCGAGTTCGACCGAATCGCCCGTGGCGACGAACCTGGGTGGGCCCGGGTGGCTCATTACCGGAGCGTCACCCGACTCCCTCTTTGGCCTTGTGGTGGGTGCGACCCGAACCTCGCATACGAACCATTATGTGGCTGGTCGCCGCCGATCCGGTATGGCCGAGGCCGACGACGTCTCCGTCGAGATCGACATCGAGGGCGGGCGGACCGTCGTCACCGTCACGGGCGAACAGGAGGCCGCCGTAGTGGTCCGCTCCGAGTCGGGCGAGCGCATCTACCTCCCGCCCGAGGAGCAGGGCACCGACGACAGTTCCTACCGACCGGCGGGCCGGAGTTCCGACGACACCGGCTCCGGGGGCGACCCCTACGCCGGGATCCGCGAGGAGGGCCCCTACGACTCGGGCCGGCGCGTCACGCCCTCGGTCGGCATGAATCCCACCGCCAACGGCTTCCGGATCCTCCATCCCGAACCCGTCACGGACCTGCGCCTGTTGCGATGAAAAGCGACGAACCCGTTTCCCGCCGGTTCAGTGCTGTGGCGGGTGTTCCTCCAGCGCCGCCTCGTCCGGTTCACAGCCCCAGCCCGGGCCGTCGGGCAGTTGCAGGTTCCCGTCCCGGTACTCCGGGGTTTCGGTGAACAGTTCGTCGTCCCAGGGGAGGCGGTCGATATCGACCTCCATGATGCGCAGGTTCGGGACGGCGGCCGCCCAGTGGGCGTTCATGAACGTCGCGAGGTGGCCGTAGTAGTTGTGCGGCGCGACGTGGTGCTGGTAGGCGTCGGCCATCGACGCGATCTTCGTGGTCTGGAGGACCCCGTTCCAGAGCGCGTCGATGATGACGACGTCCGTCGCCCCCTCGCGCAGGTACGGGACGAACGCCTCGTGGGGGACAAGCGCCTCGCAGGACGCGATGGTGTGGGGGCTCGCGCGCCGCACGTCGGCCAGCGGCGTCGCATCGGGCGTGTCTATCTCCACCCAGAACAGGTCGAAATCCGCGAGTTCCCGCACCAGGCGGATGTACCCCTCCGGTTTCATGTT
Source organism: Halobacteriales archaeon QS_5_68_33 (assembly GCA_003023785.1). Taxonomy (GTDB): domain Archaea; phylum Halobacteriota; class Halobacteria; order Halobacteriales; family Haloarculaceae; genus QS-5-68-33. Next base: position 17,958 of record PXRS01000001.1, read on the forward strand.
GTAGTTCAGGTCGAGCAGGATGTCCGTCTCGGGGCCCGCGCCCTCGCGGAGCGCTTCGAGGTACTCCCGCTGGGCGGCCAACTGGTCGTCCTCGATCGTCAATTCGGGGTGGAACGGCCGCCCGAACCCGGGCGCCCAGCCCGTCGGCTCCTCCCCGCGGAAGTCGAAGATGTTTGTCTTCAGCGCGCCGAACTGGCTGTCGCGCACCTCCTCGCCGAGCGCCCGCACGTCCGCCAGGTCGCGGACGGAGTCGTAGTACTCGGACTGGTTGATGCGGTAGGTGCCACAGTGCGACCAGTAGACCGGGATCTCCTCGCGGATAGCCCCGCCCAGGAGGTCCACGCAGGGGACGCCCAGCTCCTTGGCCTTCGCGTCGAGGAGGGCGTTCTCGACGGCGCCGATGGCCATGGCCGTGACGCCGGTCAGCGTCTGGCGCGCCTCCGCGACGAGTCGTGCGCGGACCCGTTCGACGGCGTCGACCGGTTCGCCCTCCACCATCGGGGCGAACTCCTCGATGACGGCCGTGAGGCCCGTCCCGCCCAGGTTCTCGTCGTACTCGCTCCAGCCGACGACCCCCTCGTCGGTGGTGATCCGGAGGAAATGATAGTCGCGCCATCCCGCGTCGCAGTGTCGCGTCTCGACGGACTGTATCGTGCCCATGGGAGCCACCGTCGGGGGGGAGTCTCAAAACCGTTCGGCCAGCGGATATCGCGTCGAGCGGCCCCGGGCACGTCGGGGGAACTGATACTGTCGGACACAAGTTCGTGAACAAACCTTCCGCCCGTCGGGGACGAAACGTCGAAAAAAGCCCCGAAACAGACATCGAACGGTGGCATTACTTGTGTCCGACAGTATGACGCGAACTCGCGTCGGAGCCCCGGTTGGCCTACTCCCCCAGGATGTCGCGATAGAACTCGACGTGTTCGTCGGCGACTGTCTCCCAGGTGCGTTCCTCGTAATCCGGGGGCGGGCCGGCCGCGAGCGCCTCGTCGATGCCGTCGGCGATCGACCCCGAGTCGGGTTCGACCTCGACGATGCAGCCCTCGGGGAGGACCTCGGCCGCGCCGGACTCGCAGGCGACGACCCGCGTCCCGGCCGAGAGCGCCTCGACGATGGTGATGCCGAACGGCTCCGACAGCGAAGGCGAGACGAACACGTCGGCGCTGGCGTAGTAGTCGCCCAGTTCCGGTTCCGGGACGTACCCGACGAACTCGACGCGCTCCTCGATGTCCAGCAGTTCGACGAACGTCTGCAACCGGTCGGTGAGGTGGCCCGTCCCGCCGACGACGAGGGTGACGTCGTCCCGGCGTAGCTTCCCCATCGCGTGGATGAGGTGGTCGATCCCCTTCTGGTGAGTGTGCCGGCCGATGAAAAACAGCATCTCGCCGTCGATGCCCAGTTCCGCCTCGATATCGCGGCCCGTCGGCTCGACCGAGGAGAACCCGTTGTAGATGACCGTCGAGTCGCCGCCGTACTCCGCCCGGACGTTCCGCCCGACGAGTTCGCTGACCGAGACGAGGTGGTCGGCGCGGTCGACGATCCGCTGTTCCGTCTCGACCTCCTGGTCGGGCGGGTTGCGGTTGCGGTCCGAGGACAGCGAGTGAAACGTGGTCACCCACGGGATGTCGTGGGTGCCCTGGGCGCGCGACCCCGGCCCGTAGCCGAACCAGTCGTGGGTGTGGACCGCGTCGGCGTCGGCCGCGAACTCGACGAACTCGCCGGTGAGGCGGTTGATCCGGTCGCGGACGCCGCCCTCGCCGGTGGGGACGCCGTGGATGCCCTCGCGGTCGGGCGCGTACTCGGCCGGCAACACGAGGTCGACCTCGACGTCCGAGCGCGCGTCGAACTCCTCGAACAACTCCCCGACGGCGGTGTCGAGACCGCCGCTCACGTTGGGCGGGAACCCCCACCCCAGCATCAGGACGTTCGGCACCATCGATACCCCGGCTTGAACCGGCACCCACTTGACCGGTTCGCCGGGTGTCGGGGAGCGGAGAGAAAAGGCGGTCGTACGGTCGGTTGTCGGTCATCTCCGGGATCCGCCGGACCGCCCGGCAAACCACCGGTACACCGTCACAACCGACCGTATCAGGCGTGTTCGACTGAGGTCGTCCCGCAGTCGACGCAGACGAACTGTTCGTCGGTCGTCTTCACGACCGGGGCGTTACATCTGACGCATTTCAGCCGCGCGTTCCTGACGTTACGTGGGTAGCGTGACACGTGCGGTTACCTATGCCCGAGTCCCATATATATCCAATGGAAGCCCCGATATATTACGTACTGTGGTGCTTTTGCCCGTTATTTGTGACTATATATCCGACAATAGCGGTAGACGATCGTGACGGTCTCCGGGCCGACCGCGCGCCTGGTGACAGTCTCCGGACCAATACTGCGTACAGCCGGCAGCATAACCCAAACGCTTGTCACCTGACGGGACCCAGTGCCGGGCATGAACGTCGACCGTCGGAGCGGCGTCTTCCTGCATCTCACCTCGCTGCCCGGGCCACACGGGATCGGTGACCTCGGCGAGGGGGCACGGACGTTCCTGGCCTTCCTCGACCGGGCCGACCAGTCGCTGTGGCAGTTCTGTCCCGTCGGCCCCACGTCGGGTGCGTACGGTCACTCCCCCTACGGCGCGGACTCGGCGTTCGCGGGCAACCCGCTGCTGATCGACCCCGTCGACCTGGTTGACCGCGGCTACCTCGACGACGGCGCGGTCGAGTCACCCGACTGCGCCGACCCCGACAGCGTCCAGTACGAGCGCGTCGCGGCGTTCAAACGCGACAGACTCCGCGAGGCCTTCGAGGCGTTCGAGTCGGACGCCGACGACGCGGCGCGTGCGTCCTTCGAGTCCTTCCGGGAGCGCGAGGCCGACTGGCTCGACGACTACGCGCTGTTCGTGGCGCTCAAGTCGGCCCACGACGGCGCGGCCTGGACCGACTGGCCCGCCGACCTGGCCGGGCGCGACCCGGACGCGCTCGCCGCGGCCCGCGAGAACCACGCCCGCGAGGTCGAGTTCCGCGGGTTCGTCCAGTGGGTCTTCGACGACCAGTGGGAACGCCTCCGGGCGGCCGCCACGGAGCGCGGCGTCGACCTCGTCGGCGACCTTCCCATCTACGTGGCGGGCGACTCGGCCGACGTCTGGGCCAACCCCGACGTCTTCCAGCTCGACGAGTCCGGCGAGCCGTCGGCCGTCGCGGGCGTCCCGCCCAACCCCGGCGACGAGGGCCAGCGGTGGGGCAACCCCGTCTACGACTGGGACCATCTGCGCGAGACGGGTTACGAGTGGTGGCTGCGCCGCGTCGAGCATCTCCTCTCGCGGGTCGACCTCGCGCGTATCGACCACTTCAAGGGGTTCGACGAGTACTGGGCCATTCCCGCCGACGCAGACCACCCCGGCGCGGGCGAGTGGCGACCGGGTCCCGGCGCCGAATTCTTCGAAGCCCTCCGCGAGCGCGTGGACGAACTCCCCTTCGTCGTCGAGGATCTGGGCTTCCTGGACGAGAGCATGGTCGAACTGCGCGACCGGTTCGGGTTCCCCGGGATGTACGTCCCCCAGTACGCCGACTGGTGTGCCGAGTGGGACCGTTACAAGCCGACGAACTATCCGCGAAACGCCGTCGCCTACACCTCGACCCACGACACGGACACGGCCGTCGGCTACTACGAGCGCCTGGGGGACGAACAGCGGGACTGTCTCCGCTACGCGCTGGCGACAGACGGCGAGGGGATCGCCTGGGACCTCGTCGGCGCGGTGTGGGACTCCGACGCGGCGCTGGCGTTCACGACCGTCCAGGACCTGCTGGAACTCGGGAGCGAGGCGCGGTTCAACACGCCCGGCACCGCGACGGGCAACTGGAACTGGCGAGTCCGGGCGAGCGCGCTCGACGACGGGATCGCTGACAGACTCGCCGGCGTGACCGACGTCGCGCTGCGGTGAGTTAGACCGGTTGGCCGCCGGACTCGGAGACGATCCGCACTTCGCCGTCGCCGACCTCGATGTCGAGCAGCGTCCGGACGGGGTGGTCGATCCCGGCAAGGGCGTCCTCACCGCCGACTTTCCGGATAGCGATGACGATGTCGGCGATCTCGGCGCCGATGTCGTCGAGCGCCTCGACGATGGCCCGCATCGTCCCGCCGGTGGAGATCAGGTCGTCCAGGAGGAGGACCCGGTCGCCGGGGTCGACGTCGTTGATGTACATCTCGTCCTCGGAGTAGCCGGTCGACTTCGAGAGCGCGACCTCGCCGTCGAGCCCGTACCGGCGCTTGCGGATGACGACCAGCGGGATATCCGTCGTGAGCGAGACGGCCGTCGAGAGGTGGATCCCCATCGCCTCCGGGGTGACGATCTTGTCGACGTCGGTCAGATCGGCCCGCCGGATGATCCTGACCACGACCTCGCGCAGGAGCGCCGGGTCGAGCGTCGGGACGCAGTTCGAAAGCGGGTGGACCAGGTAGGAGTAGCCGTCCCTGTCGATGATCGGGGCCTCCGCGACGGACCGCCTGAGTCGGTGCATGTCCGGGGATGTAGGTTAGCGGGCAAAGAGCTAACGGAGCGCAGAGCCGGCTGTCCGAGGGCGGCAACCGGGCGAGAGGACCGACCGGCACGTCGTCCGCGTCAGCTGTCCTCCCACGGGGCCCCTGTCCGGTCACCCGGCGGCTCGTCCCCGTGTTCGAGCATCACGGCCAGGAACGGTTCGAGCTCCTCGAGTGCGAGTCGTCCGTCCCGTACCACGCTCGCACATACATTTCGACTGAAATAACAATAACCTCATGGCGAAGTGTTTCGGTATGCGCTCTCCTCGAACACGGTCGACAGGAGTTTCCCGTGGGCGGCCTGGAGGTGCTCGTACAGCGTCGAGGGCGCGATGTCCAGCGAGTCGGCGAGCTCCTGCGCGGTCGTGTCTCGCGGCGAGCGGTAGTAGCCGGCGAGGTATGCGGCACGCAGGGCGGTCAGTTGCTTGTCGGTCAGGCGGTCGGCGACCGTCCGACCGATCGTCGCCGCCGAGCGGTCGGAGACGTCGACGACTCGCTTGGACAGCAGTTCGGCGGTCGGGAACGCGTTTTCGAGCACCGTCATCGCCTCGCGCGGCGACGTCGCCGCCGGGACGCTCGCCGGCGCCGCCTTCGCGACGGTCCACGCCGTCCTCTGTATCAGCTTCAAGGCCGACCAGGTGATAAGCGGCGTCATGCTGACCCTGCTGGGCACGGGGCTGACCACCTACTTCGGCCAGGGCTGGGTGAGCCGGTCCATCGAGGGGTTCGACACGGTCACCTTCCCGCTGGTCGGGGACGCCCTCGTCGGCCTCCCGGTCGTGGGCCCGGCGCTGTTCGAGAACACGCCCACCGACTACCTGGCGCTCGCGCTTGTGCCCGCCGTCGCCTACCTGCTCTTCCGGACGAACCTGGGCCTCGAGATCACGGCGGTCGGCGAGGACCCCGAGGCCGCCGACACGATGGGGGTGCCCGTCTTCGCCGTCCGGTACTTCTGTGTGATCCTCGGGGGCGCGTTCGCGGGCGCGGCCGGCGCGCACCTCTCGCTGTCGTTCTCGAAGCTCTGGACGACCGGCATGGTCGCCGGCCGCGGGTGGATCGCCATCGCGCTGGTCATCTTCGCCCAGTGGCGGCCCCTGCGGGCGGTCGTCGGCGCCTATCTCTTCGGTGGCATCGAAGCCCTGGTCCTGCGCTCCCAGGGGCTGAACCTCGGGGTCGGCGCCGACGCCCCCCTCGCGGGCCTGGTCAACCCCGCCGTCGACCTCCTGATACTGCCGGCTGTAACTTCGTGAGGATATTCGCCGCCCCGGGGCGGCGAAATTCTTGACAGACTTACAGCCGGCAGTATGACGAACCCGCAGGTGATGACGATGTACCCCTACCTGGCGACGGTCGTCGTCCTCGTCGCCGCGACCCGGGGTGCCATCGAGGAGCGTGTCGGCGCGCCCTCTGCCCTGCTGGCGAACTACAGCCGCGAACTGGAGTGAACGAACTCCCGTCTCGTGGCCCGCTTTTGGGCCTCGCTCTCGACTTCGACCATGCCGCGGTCGGCGAAGACCGCCCCCCAGTCGCGGTAGTACAGCGGGAACTCGCCGTCGACGTAGTTGACGCCCTCGCGCCCGGTCCCGCCCTCCGCTCCCGTCCCGTTCTCGCCTCCGGCAGGCCCCTCGTTCTCGACGGTGACGAGCAGGTCGTCGGTGACCCGGACGACGTGGTCCAGCGCCCCCTCGGCGTCCGGGTGGAGGTGCTGGAGCGTTTCGACGCTGAACACCGCGTCGAACGCGCGGTCGGCGAAGGTCGGCAGGGCCGACTCGATGGCGTCGTGGTAGAACTGGCCGGTCGCGTGGAGCGCCGGGAACTCTCCGGCCAGGACCGCGAAGGCCTCGTCGTTGACCTCGACGCCGTGGAGGTCCGAGAAGCCCGCCTCGGCCAGGTGTGCGAGGTGGCGCCCGGAGCTACAGCCGAGTTCGAGGACGCTCGCGTCCGTCCCGACGCGCTCGACGAGCGTCTCGCGGAGCGCCTCGCTCACCCAGTTCGGTCCGAGATGGGCGTAGTATTCCGGGGAGTAGGCGCCCGTCCGCTCGGCCCACTCGCGACGAACCGAATCGGGGTTCACATCCTCGGTTCTCGCGGGGCGCGTATACCCCTGTCGTCTCGGCGAGAGGGCTGGCAACCCACAGGTAGGACGGAGGAGAGAGCGATTCAAGTTCGTCCCGTCCCGAGCACCGGTGGATGTCGTTCAAGCTGATCCCGCAGGGCGAGGAACCGGACGGCGAATCACGGTACGGCCTCTGGTCGACCCGGGCCGACGGGTTCGTCCTCGAAGACGCGACGCGGGCCGACCTCCGCGAGTGGGCCGAGGACGCCCCCGAGGGTGCCGACGTCCCGGACGTGGGCGAGCTGATAGCGACCGCCGAGCGGCGCCGAACGCGGACCGGGTCGACACGACGTCACCGGGCGGTCGGGCGGCTGTTCTCGCCGAGAGCCCGTTTGACCTGGAGGGCGGCGCTGGCGGCGAGGCCGCGGGCGATGTCGTCGCGTTCGTTGTCGGGGATGGTGCGCTCGGGGTTCTCGGGGGAGTAGCCGGCGGAGACGACCGACCCGACGGGGGGCTGGACCGCGACGGTCGCCTCGGGGCCGTCGACGCCGGCCGACAGCTCGGAACCGACGACGTACTCGCCGGGCAGGTACTCGCGGGTGCGCTCGGCCACCCGCGAGAGGTCCCGCTCCAGGCGCCGGCGCTGCTCCGCCGACAGCGACTTCGACTCCGTCCGTTCGGTCCCTAGCGGGGAGTTACCGTACATTCTCGCTCCCCTATGTGACCAGGGGTCTTAACCCTGGTGAGTGACGCTCGTCGCGCTCCCTTCCGGGCGTGCTCGCGAGTCACACCAGCGGCTCGCTCTTCCCGTAGGCGGCGACGACGACGGCCGTCGTGTGCGCGTCGTCGCTCGCCGGCGCGGACTCGACGACCACCTCCGGGTCGGCGGCGGGCGGCCACTCGCGCAGTCCCATCCCGTGGTCGAGGCCTGCGCGGATCTCCCCCCGGACCGCCTCGGGGTGGGTCCCGCTCTCCTCGTAGAAGAGACCGCGACCGGCGCCGTCGCGGGCCCAGCCCAGGCCGGCCCAGCCCGGGGCGCTCGCGCCGGGCGGGCGCGTCGCCCGCGCGAGAATGCAGTACAGCGCGTCACCGACCGCCCCGAGGGCGGGCGCGGTCCCGACCGTCTCGACGGTCGCGTCGGCGGGAACCACCGACGAGACGGTCACGAGGTTGTAGTTCGCCAGGTTCGCGTCGGCGAGCGCCGCGTCGAACGAGGCCGTCGCCGTCGGCCCCCGCCCGGCGCCCCACGCGACCCGGATCGGTTCCATACCTCCCGCTCGGTGGCTCCGCGGGTAAGGAGTTTCGCTTCGCCTCGCCCCCGATACCCCCGTGTCACGACGCCGCCGACCCGCCCGCGACTGAGACGGTCGGTTGTCAGTCTCGCTCGGAGGCGATCACGTCCTCGTCGACGACGACGCCGGGGTCCCCCTCGCCCTCGTCGCTCCGGAAGGTGCCGCGCCGACAGCGGACCCGGACGTCGGTGTCGACGAGGTAGGCCAGCACGCGCTCGCCGAAGGTGCCCTCGCCGGGCCACTCGGCGTCGGCGTCCAGTCGGTCGGGGTCGCCGACGTAGACCTCGACCGCATCGACCGGCGGCCCGCCTGCCTCCCCACCCTCCGCGTCGCTGCCGTACACCAGCGGCACCGAGATCCGGACGTAGAGACCGTTCCTGACGCCTTCGTAGCGGTCGAGGGCGGTCCCGTCGTCCGTGCTGAGGAGACGTCCCGCGACGGACCCGCCGGGGGCGAGCGTCGGGTACGCACCGTCGACGCGGTGGAGTCCCTCCAGGACCGCCGGCCCACGATACGTGCACTCGGCGAGGACGGACCCGGCCCGGTCGGGGTCGGTGAGCGTCCCGTAGACGAACGTCTCCATGGACGCACTGATACGGTCGGTTGTAAATCGTTTCCGGATTTCGTCGAACCGGTCGGCGAAATACCGGTGAATCGGTACAGCCGACCGTATAAATAGCTCCTCCTCTTTTGTGTTGTGTCACCGACTGAACGGCCCGAACCTGCCCCGGATCGAAGACCGGGGCGGACGACCCGTTCGCCGCGACCGGCAGGTTCAACAGTGGAACTGCCCGATCGGTGCGCATGTCGACGGCGGCCGTCCGGCGTCGCGCGTTCGGGGTCTGGCGGCGGGTGCTGGATCTGTCCTGGCCGGTGATGGTCCAGCACGTCTTCCGGACGCTCATGCGGACGACTGACGTGGTCGTCACCGGTCTCTTCTCGCCGGCGGCGGTCGCGGCGGTCGGCCTCGCGGACCTGTACGCCCGCTTTCCGCTCCGGATCGGCCTCGGCCTGGGCAGCGGGGCCATCGCGCTGTCCAGCCAGGACACCGGCAGCGACGCCCTGGAGAACCGCGACGAGGCCGTCACCCACGCGGTACTGCTGGGCCTGCTCGCGGGGGTCCCGTTCGCCGCCTTCGGCGTCCTCTTCGGCCGGCAGGCCATCGCCCTGCTCGGCGCCCCCGAGAACGTCGCTCGCATGGGCGGGGCCTATCTCGCGGTCATCTTCCTGAGCGCCCCCGCCCGTCACGTCGCGCTGGTGGCCGCCCGGTCGCTGCAGGGTACCGGCGACACGCGCACCCCGATGTACGTCGACGTCACCTCCTCGCTCGTCAACATCGGCGGGTCGGTCGTCCTCGGGCTCGGCCTGCTCGGCGCCCCCCGCCTGGAGATCGTCGGCGTCGGCATCGCCACGGCCATCGGGAATACCGTCACTGCAGTGGTGCTCTCGCTGGCGATCTGGAGTTCCCACACGGAGGCCTCGTTCACCCGCCCCGAGAAACCCGTCGTGGCCGTCCAGTTGCTGCGGGTGAGCGCCCCCCGGATCGGCGAGGGGCTGGTCGCGACGCTCGCGGAGTTCCCGTTCAACGCGCTTCTCCTGACGTTCGGGACGGAGGTCAACGCGGCCTACCAGATCGGCCGCCGGATGTACCAGCAGGTCACGTCGCCGCTCTCGCGGGCGTACACCACGGCCGCGAGCGTCGTCGTCGGCCAGTCGGTCGGCGAGGCCGACATCGAGGAGGCGCGCTTCCAGGCGTGGGCGACGACGGCGCTCGCCGTCGGCACCGTGGGGGCGCTCGGTGGCGTCCTCTTTGTCGGCGCGGACACGCTGGTCTCCCTCTTCACGAGCGACGCGCTGACCGCCGGCTACGCGGCGGCGTTCTCGCGGGCCTACGCGCTCGCGGCGCCGCTGGTGGCCGCCCAGATCGTCCTCGCAGGGGCGCTCCAGGGCGGCAGCGACACCCGGACGCCCTTCTATGCCCGGACGAGCGCCCTGTTCGTCTTCCTCCTGGGATTCTCGTACCTGACGAGCGTCGTCCTCGGGTGGGGCGTCGTCGGCATCTACGCCGGTATCGTCGTCCACTACCTCTGGATGCTCGTCGTCATCGCGCGGGGGTTCGTCTACGGCGGGTGGGCCGAGCGCGCCGCGACGATGATGGACGAACGCGGGAGCCGCGAGGCCGACGTGGACGCGACCGATTAGTAACTGTCCACGTCGGTCCCGACCGAGCAGACGTACTCGCCGGTGGCGACCTGCGGGAGGCGGCGGGCGCGCCAGAAGACGCCGCTGGAGTCGGCGGTGACCTCCTCCTTGACGGTACCGAACGTGTCGGTGACCTCGAACAGCAGGTCGCCGCGAGCGACGCGTTCGCCGAGGTTGGGGTGGACGGTCACGAGGCCGCCGGCGGGGGCGCCGTACTGTTCGAACCCCCCGGCGCGGGTCTGGGGGTTGCTGTCGACGGACCCCTCCAGAAAGCCGTAGTACCGGAGGACGTTGAAGCTACCCTGGATGCCGGTGCGGACAGCCGACTCGTCCCAGCCGATGCTGCCCCCGAGTTCGGGGTCGATGGTCGGGACGCCCTCGTCGGGCGCGGCGCGGGCGAGTTGCCCGTCGGGGCCCTTCTGGTCCAGGACGTACCCGCAGTCGAAGACCTTCGCGAGTTCGAGGCAGGCGTCGTGGAGGCGGTGACGGGGGCCACACCGCACCCGTACCTCCTCTATCATCCGTGACGTGGAGCCCTGGTGGAGGTCGAGCACGAGGTCGGCGCGGGTGGCGGCCTCGAAGGTGGCGGCGGCGATGCGCTCGGCGGTGGTGCCCGAGGCGTCGCCCGGGTAGGCGCGGTTGGTCTTGGTGTCGTCAAGCGGGTTGCGGTGTTCGGCCACCTGAAAGGCGTGCCAGTTGACGACTCCGACGACCAGGACGGTCCCCGAGAGTTCCGCGGGGGTCAGCTGCGGGAGCAGGCGCTGGACCACGCCGACGCCGTTGAGTTCGTCGCCGTCGCTGGCCGCCTGGATGTAGAGCGTGTCGCCGTCCTCGGCGCCCTCGACGACCGCGACGGGGAGGCCCACCTCCGTTCCGTCCCGGGTCTCGCCGACCGGCAAACGGCCGGTATCGACCTCGCCCGGTCCCGCCTCGGCCGTTCCGAGCCTCGTCATTACCTCCACTGGAGTCCCGCCCCGTCTTTAGCGGTTCGATGTTTGCTCGGTCGGCCGCCGCGAAATGCGGAGTCGGGGTGGGGGCAGGACTCCGACGCGCGGGCCGGATCGACGTGATTTTGCCAGTGTGGTCCGAGGACCGGGTATGAGCGAGGAACCACCGGAGGACGCGACCCTCGCGGTCGAGGTCGACCCCGAGGCCGAGGGGCCGGCCGCGTTCATGCAGGCGCTGCGGGTCCAGCGCAACGCCGCCGTCGGCCTCGCGGTCGGCCTCGCGTTCACGCTCGCCGTGTTCGTCTTCTTCGTCGTCATCCCCGGCACCACCCGGTCGCCGCTGTACTACGTCGGCCTCGCGGCCGTGCTCGCGCTGTCGGTCGCCGGCCTCGTCGCCTTCTGCCTGACGCTCGTCCGGGCGGTCCGCCTCTCGCGGCAACTGTGACCGGCGACCCGACGGTCCCCATCACTCGCGACCGACACCGTTCACGCGAACGCCCACGACCGGCGGATATTGCCGGCTCTACGGCCGGGAGAGTGGACAAGCGTCCAGGAAACGGGGTACATGGGTAGCGGTGAACGGTAACCCTTTTGCCCGGTCCAGGACTACCGTGTGCGTATGACTGACGAGCTACGGAAGGGACTCGAGGGTGTGCCGGTCGCCGAGTCGGAACTCAGCCGGATCGACGGCGACGCGGGCGAACTCGTCTATCGCGGCTACACGATCGAGGACCTGGCCCGCGAGGCCCGGTTCGCGGAGGTCATCTACCTGCTCTGGCACGGCCACCTCCCCGACGCCGACGAGCTCGTGGCCTTCGAGGAGTCGATGGCCGCCGAGCGGACCGTCGACGACGACGTCATGGACACCGTCGCGCGCCTGGCCGCCGCCGACGAGAACCCGATGGCCGCCCTCCGGACCGCGGTGTCGATGCTCTCGGCGTACGACCCGGACGCCGACGCCCCCGCCTCCGACACCGAGGCCACCCTCCGAAAGGGCCGGCGGATCACCGCCAAGATCCCCACCATCCTGGCGGCGCTGGCCCGCCAGCGCGACGGCGCCGACCCCGTCCCCCCCCGCGAGGAGCTCGACCACGCCGCGAACTTCCTCTACATGCTCAACGGCGAGGAACCCGACGAGGTGCTCGCCGAGACGTTCGACATGGCGCTCGTCCTCCACGCCGACCACGGGTTCAACGCCTCCACCTTCTCGACCATCGTCACCGCCTCCACGATGTCGGACCTGCACTCGGCGGTCACCTCCGCCATCGGCACGCTCAAGGGCCCGCTGCACGGCGGCGCCAACCAGGACGTCATGGAGATGCTCCAGGAGGTCGACGCCAGCGGCAAGGACGCGGCCAGTTGGGTCGAAACCGCTCTCGACGAGGACCGCCGCATCCCCGGGTTCGGCCACCGCGTCTACGACGTCAAGGACCCCCGCGCGAAGATCCTGGGCGAGCGCTCGAAGGAACTCGGGGAGGCCGCCGGTGACCTGCGCTGGTACGAGCACTCGACGGCCATCGAGGAGTACATGGCCGAGGAGATCGGTCTCGCACCCAACGTCGATTTCTATTCCGCCTCGACGTATTACCAGATGGGCATTCCGGTCGACATCTACACCCCCATCTTCGCGATGAGCCGCGCCAGCGGCTGGATCGCCCACGCCATCGAGTACACCGAAGACAACCGCCTCATCCGCCCCCGGGCGCGATACACCGGCCCGGACACCCGCGAACTGCCCCCCGTCGACGAGCGGTAGCGAGAATCGGGGTTCTGCGTGGTTTTGTCGGCGTGATCCACGACGACAGTCCCGACTATATCTCCTTTCGGACTGGTTGAGGTGGCGCGCGCCGTCGAGGGTGGCGAGGCGAGACCGGAGGGACCGCCTCGATGCGAGCGGGGAACGCAGTGACCCGCGAGCGTTTCATCCCGAGATGGCGTCGCGCGAGGGATGACTGAGCGAGCGCAGCGAGCGAAGGAATCGGCTGGGGAGGTGTGTGGCGTCCGCGGGCGGGATTGAAAGGGGCGGCCAGTTCGAGGAAGCACGATGACGCAAGCACCGCAACGAGCGAAGCGAGTGAGGAGCGCAGCGAGTCGCGCGACTCGAACTGGCCGGGGCTTTCACGCGGTGTACTGCTGTGCGGATGGAGTGAGTGATGAGAGCAATCGACGAAAGCCCTCGGCCCGCTCGCTCGCGGGTCGCTCCGCTCCCCGCTCGCATCGAGGCGCTTCCTGCGGTCGCGCCTCGCACGCGGTCGCTGAACCGGATATCCTCCCTCGCTCCGCTCACGGGTCGCTCCGCTCCCCGTTCGCATCGAGGCCTCTCTTCAGTCGGCCTCGCTCCGCTCGGTCGGACAGGGCCGGTTCAGGCGACTAAAGTGAACGCGAGCGCGCCTCGCCCTTTCAATCCACCAGGCCCCGCACCGCAACCGCAAGCCACACGCCTCCCCAACCGATTGCGGTGCTCGTCGTTCGCTTCGCTCACTCCTGCACTCCTCATCCCTCGCGCGACGCCGTCTCATGGCCTCCGCGGGGCTCCGGCACGTTCGACGGCGCGCGCCACGACGAACGTACCCCCTCCGATACCGCGACCAACACCTACAGGGCCACTCACCACCACACCGGATCCATGCTCGTCTGCGAGGTCTGCGGGAGCGAGTACGCCGACACGGCCGAGGCCTGGCGCTGTGACTGCGGCCACGCGCTGGATTTCGCCGACACACCCCTCCCCGATGCCGACGCCCCACCGGACCCCCACGCCCTCGACCGCGACCGGGGCCTCTGGGCGTTCGAGGCGTTCCTCCCGGTCGACCGCCACGTCTCCCTGGGCGAGGGCTGGACCCCCGTGGTTGACGCCCCCGACCGGGACTGTGTGTTCAAACTCGAATCGCTCTTTCCGACGGGGAGTTTCAAGGACCGCGGCGCGACGGCGACGCTCTCGCGAGCGGTCGAGCTGGGCGTCGACCGCGTCGTCGAGGACTCATCGGGCAACGCCGGCCTCGCCGTCGCGACCTACGCGGCTCGGGCAGGCATCGACGCCGAGATCTACGTCCCGGCCGACGCCAAACCGGGCAAACTCCGGGCCATCGAGCGGACCGGCGCCGACCTCGTCCGGGTCGAGGGGTCGCGCGGGGACGTCACCGACGCCTGCATCGGGGCCGTCGAATCCGGCGGGACGGGTGACGGCGGATGGTACGCCAGTCACGCCTGGAACCCCGCCTTCCTCGCCGGGACGGCGACGTTCGCGCTGGAACTGGCCGCCCAGCGCGACTGGGCGGTCCCGGACGGCGTCGTGACGCCGCTGGGTCACGGGACGCTCCTGCTCGGGGCCTACCGGGGGTTTCGCGCGCTCGAAGCCGCGGGCTGGACCGACGACACGCCGCGCCTGCTCGGCGCGCAGGCGACCGGCGCGGCGCCCATCGCCGACGCGCTCGCCGGCGAGAGCGACGGCCACGGGGGCGGCAAGTCGTCGGATACCGAACCCAATGAGGCCGCCGACGGCATCCAGATCCGCGACCCCGCCCGTGGCGACCAGGTCCGGGCGGCCATCGAAGCGACCGGCGGCAGCGCCGTCGCGGTCGGCCCCGACGCGACCGAACGCGAGCACGACCGCCTCGCCCGCGCGGGGTTTCACGTCGAACCGACCTGCGCGACGGCAACGGCCGCACTCGACGCGTTCCGCGAACGCGGGACCGTCGC
>PXRS01000002.1 GCA_003023785.1 Halobacteriales archaeon QS_5_68_33
TTTACTGAGTGAGTGCTTACTTATTCTCCGAAGGTCGAGACCTGAGCGCGTCGGTTGGTCCGTTCAGCCGTCGGCGAGCAGGCTGTCGACGTAGGCCGACCAGCCCCGTCGCAGGTCCGCGCCGACATCCATCTCCAGGGCGACGTGAAACCCGGTCGACCCGTCGGCAGCCGCGAGCAGGAACGCGGCCGTCGCGTCGGGGTCGACCTCCCGGAAGGTGCCGTCTCCGACGCCCTCCCGGATGATGTCGGCGAGCGCGTCCAGCGTCGCCCCCTCCAGTTCCCGAAGCGGGTCGCGCAGCGTCTCGTTGTAGGGGGCGTGGGAGAGCAGTTCCATCACGGCGACGTGCAGCCCCGCTCGCTCGTCGCCAGGCGCGACGAACAGGCGCTCACAGGCCGCCCGCAGTCGCGTCTCGGAGTCCTCGCGGTCGTCGTCGGTCAGTTCCGCCGCCTGTGCAGCGGCGGCCCCGTCGAGAAACGCGGCGATCATCTCGTCCTTGCTATCGTAGTGGTAGTAGAGGCCGGCCTCGCTCTTGTCGTACTCCGCGGCGATCTTCGCGGTCGTCAGCCGCTCGTATCCGTGTTTCGCGAGCGCGGCGCCGATCGCCTCGGCTATTTCGGCCTTCGCGTCCGGCGGCACGCTGTCACCGGTCTCGTCGTCCATACGCGTGAGTGAGTGTTCACTCGCTTGGGCGTTTCGGCTCCTCGCGATGGCGAGTGAGAGTCATACTGTCGGACACAAGTGATGCCACCGCTCCGGTGACTGTTTCGGGGTCTTCGAGATGCGTGTCCCCGAACGTCGACGAGCACGTTCACGTACTTGTGTCCGACAGTATCAAGAGCCGGCCGGAACCGGCGGCTACCGGGCGAGCGGACGGTCGAAGGACGGTCGGAAAGGCGGCTCAGAGTTCGGTCTCGAAGTCCTCGAGCGCGTAGGCGGGTTCGGCGCCGCGGCGGTCCAGCGTCTCGTTGGCGAGCAGCCAGTAGACCACCGAGAGGGCCTTGCGCCCCTTGTTGTTGGTCGGGATGACCAGGTCGACGTTGGCGGTCTGGTTGTTGGAGTCACACATCGCGATGACCGGGATGCCGACCGTGATGGCCTCCTTGACGGCCTGTGCGTCCCCGATGGGGTCGGTGACGACCACCACGTCGGGTTCGATGTAGCCGTCGTAGTCCGGGTTGGTGAGCGTGCCCGGGATGAACCGGCCGGTGCGAGCGCGCGCGCCGACGGCCTCGGCGAACTTCTCCGCGGGGAAGCGGCCGTACTGGCGCGAGGAGGCCACGAGGATCTGCTCGGGCTCGTAGTTCGCGAGAAAGTCGGCCGCCGTCCGGATGCGGCTGTCGGTCGTGCTCACGTCGAGCACGTACAGCCCGTCGGTCCGAACGCGGTGGATGAACCGCTCCATGTCCTCGGTCTTTTGCTGGGTGCCGATGTGGGCGCCCGCGCCGAGGTAGTCCTCGACCGGGATGAGGAGGTCGGCCTCCTCGTCGGGCATGACGTCCTCGTCGAACGCCGGCCCCGTCTCCGCCTCCGCCTCGGCGTCGGCCGCCTCGGCCGCGCCGTCGTCTGTCGCGTCGGTCCCAGTGGCCTGTTCTGCTGTCGTGGGCCCCGCCTCGTCATCGCCGTCGACCTCGGGGTCGACGTCCGATTCCGCGGCGTCGAGGCCTTCTCGTTCGTTTCCGCTCATACTGCGTTGTTCTCGATCCTGATGAGTTCGTTCAGCTTCGCCGTGCGCTCGCCGCCGACCGCGCCCGTCTTGACGAACGGCGCGTCCGTGGCGACGGCGAGGTGTGCGATCGTCGCGTCCTCCGTCTCGCCGCTCCGGTGGGAGACGACGTGACCGTACCTGTTCTCGACCGCGAGCTCGATCGCGTCGAACGCGTCCGAGAGCGTCCCGATCTGGTTGGGCTTGACCAGGATGCTGTTACCGGCACCCTGCTGAATGCCCGTCCCCAGGCGGTCGACGTTCGTGACGAACAGGTCGTCGCCACAGACCAGCGTCCGGTCGCCGACCCGCTCGGTGAGGGCGGCAAAGCCCTCGTAGTCGTCCTCGTCCAGCGGGTCCTCGACGTACTTGAGGTCGTACTCGTCGACCAGGTCCGCGACGTACTCGATCTGCTCCTCGGTAGAGCGAACCCGGTCGCCGTAGACGTAGCCGCCCTCCTCGGCGTCGTACATCTCGGCGGCGGCGACGTCCAGGCCGAACCGGACCTCGAAGCCGACCTCGTCAGCGACGGCCTTCGTCGCCTCGTCGACGACCTCGAACGCTTCGGCGTCGTCGATGGCGGGGGCCCAGGCGCCCTCGTCGCCCTTGCCGGCGGGCACGCCGCGGTCGGCCAGGATGTCGTGGACCTTCCGGTGGACCGCCGCGTTGGCGAAGACCGCCTCCGTCACGGAGGGCGCGCCCACGGGCGCCGAGAGGAACTCCTGGATGTCCGTCGCGTCGGCGGCGTGTTCGCCCCCGCCGACGACGTTCCCCAGCGGGATGGGGAAGTTCTCGCCCCGGAAGGTGCCCCCGAGATGCTGGTAGAGCGGTGCACCCAGGACGTCGGCGCCGGCCTTGGCTGCGGCCATCGAGATGGCGACGGCGCTGTTGGCGCCGATCCCCGAGAAGTCATCGGTTCCGTCGGCGGCGTGCAGCGCCCGGTCGACCTCGCGCTGGTTGCCGGCGTGGACCTCCCCCACCAGTCGGGGGACGGCGTCCTCGCGGGCGGCGGCGATGGCCTCGCTCGCCGGCCGCTCGACGGCCTCGTACTCGCCCGTGGAAGCGCCGGAGGGCGCTGCCGCGCGGCCGAACCCGCCCGATCCCGTCAGGACGTCGGCCTCGACGGTCGGGTTGCCCCGCGAGTCGAGCACGCGGCGCAGTCGGACGTCGGTGACGAGCGTCACGCGCGGTCACCCCGGACGCGCCGGGACATCACGACCCCTCCCGGTTGACCGTGAACGGGAGCACGTCGGCGTCGTACTCCTCGGCGGCGATGAGGATGGGCTGGGTCTGCTCGGTGTCGACGAGGACGGGCGCCCCGTAGGCGACCTGCAGCGCTCGCGCACCGATGATGCGGGCCCGTTCGTAGCGGTTGTACTGCTGGCTCATTGGTAGGGTGCGACGATGTCGACCAGGTCCTTGTGCGAGACGAGCATGCGCCGACAGCAGTGGCGCTCGACGCCGAGTTCGTCCAGCACCTGCTCGGGGTCCTCCTCGCCCTCGCGGGTGCGAGCCCTGAACTCCTCCCAGTGCTCGCCGACCACGTTGCCACAGGTGAAACACCGGACCGGAACCATCATGGCGAGATCACCTGTAGGATTTCTGGTAGCGGGCCCGTGCGCCGGGGCCGCCCCACTTCTTGGACTCGCGCTGACGGACGTCGTTGACCAGCAGCGACCGGTCGAACTCCATGTAGGCGTCCCGCAACTCGGCGTCGTTGGTGTGCTGGACGAGCCCGCGCGCGATGGCCGTGCGTGCGGCGTCGGCCTGGCCCATGACGCCCCCGCCCTCGACGTCGACGTCGACGTCGACGCCCTCGCGGAGTTCGTCGTCGGCCAGCCGGAACGGTTCGAGCATCTTCAGCTGGGCCAGTTCGGGTTCGACCAGCTCGACCGGCTGTGCGTTGATGCGAACGCGGCCCTCGCCCTCGCTGATGGTCGCGCGGGCGACGGCCGTCTTCTTCTTGCCTGATGTGTTCGTTACCATGTCTGTGTGGCTCCGAGCGCTTCGCTCACTTCGCCCAGGTGGACGAACTTGATGTTCGAGAGCCGATCCAGCGACGTGCCCTCCAGCACTTCCCCGTCTTCGTCGTAGGGGTTGCCCACGTAGACGCGGACGTTCGAGAGCGCCTCGCGACCGCGGTCTTTCCTGTGGGGCACCATGCCGCGCACCGAGCGCTTGAAGATGCCGTCCGGGCGCTTGGGGTAGGCGGGCCCGCGGTCCGAACCGACCCGGCGTCGCTCCCGGTAGGTCTCGACCGTGTCCTCACGAGAACCCGTGATGACCGCCTGTTCGGCGTTGACGACGGCGACCTTCTCGCCGTCGAGGGCGCGCTCGGCGACCTGGGAGGCGACCCGACCCATGATGCAGTCCCGCGCGTCGACGACCGCGTCGGCGTCGAACTCGGCGAGGCTCATCGGATCACCCGCACGTTCGATCCCTCGGGGTTGTTTTCGAGTACCTGTTCGAGCGTGGCAGTCTCGCCGGCCTGGTCGATCTTCGTCTCGGCGGTGCCGGAGAAGTCGACCGCGGCGACGGTGACGTCTTTTTGCAGGACGCCGCTGCCGAGCACCTTGCCGGGCACGACCACGGTCTCGTCCTCCCGGGCGTATCGCTCGATACGACCCAGGTTGACTTCCGCGTGGGTGCGCCGGGGCTTCTCCAGGCGCTCGGCGACGTCGTCCCAGACGTCACTGCCCGATTCCCGGGCTGTCGCCTTCAGGTCGGCGATGAGACTGTTGAGTCTGGGGTTTGTCTTGCTCATGAACGAGAGTGCAGGGAGCAGGATTTGAACCTGCGGACCCCTACGGGACAGCGCCCTGAACGCTGCGCCGTTGGCCTGACTTGGCTATCCCTGCGCGCTTTGTTGGTTTTCGCGTGCCCCCTCAAACCGCTTTCGATCGCCGTCGGGTCGAGTCGACCGACCGCCGGACGGCGAGGTGCCGACCGGCCGGTCGCGACCGCACCCGACGCTCGGCCGGCAACGCGCGGGGTCCCACGCGGCGCCGGGCGGGCGTCCACAGCGTCGATGCTCGGTCGGGGGCCTGTCATCCTTATAATTGTACCGCGTCGCGGAGTTCGTCCGCGCGGTCGCGCAGCGAGTCGACCGCCCGGAGCACCAGTTCGTCGACGGACAGCGAGCCGTCGGTCTCGACGTGGAACACGAACGCGTTCTCGACGTCGTGCACTTCGAGTTCCTTGCCCGGGTAGCGGTCGGTGAGGTCGTTGTCGAACGCCTCGGTCGCGACCAGTTCGCCGTCTCGCGGCTCCTCGCCGCTCGACCCTGCCGAGGCGCGGGACGCCTCGCGCTCCTCGATGACCCCGCGGAGGATGTCGGACTCCTCGTCCTCGAACTCGCCCCTGTCGCCGACGACCTCCACCGTCTGGAGGTGCCGGTAGCCGACCGCGACGCCGCCCTGGTGTTTGGCGTGTTCGTGGCCGCGGTCGAGCACGGCGTCGGCATCGAGTTCCAGCCGCTGGCCGGGCTTCAGGTCGATGATCGGGATGTTCTCGTCGGCCGGCCGGACGAGGTCGTCGCTCGTGACGATGTCGCCCGAGTAGGCCGTGACCGTCTCCATGGTGCTCTCGCGCTCGGGGCCCTGGACGTCGAGCGACAGCGTGACCGTGTCGCCGGCCTCGAAGCCGTCGAGCGGCGTCGTCAGCGGCACCAGGCCGAGGCGGAGCGCGATCTGCTCGTCGAACATCACGCTGGAGTTCTCGACGACGCGGAGTTCGTCGACCGAGAAGGTCGGCACGTCCGCTATCATCGCCCGCCGGATCCCGTTGGCGAACGCGGGCGTGATGTTCCGCACGAGGAACCGGGCCTCGCGGTCGCCCCGGTCCACGAACTCGACCTCGTAGTCCGACATCGTCAGAATCCCGCGTTCTTGGGCGCGCGGGTGCCGTCGTGGGGAACGGGCGTGACGTCCTCGATCCGGCCGATCTCCAGGCCCGCGCGGGCCAGCGCCCGGATGCTCGCCTGCGCGCCCGGCCCGGCGTTGGTCTGCTGGTTGCCGCCGGGACCGCGCACGCGGACGTGGACCCCCTCGATGCCCTGCGCGAGCACCTCCTCGGCGACGACTTCGGCCATCTGCATCGCCGCGTAGGCCGAGGCCTCGTCGCGGTTCTGCTTGACGACCGTGCCGCCCGAGGACTTGGCGAGCGTCTCCGCGCCCGTCTCGTCGGTGATCGTGATGATCGTGTTGTTGAACGATGCGTGCACGTGGGCGATGCCCCACTTGCCGTCTTCGGATTCGCTCATTGGTTGTCCTCCGCGCGTTCGGGATGGAGTTCGTCTGTCAGCGGGCTGGCCGAGTCGAACGCGACGGCGTCCTCCTCGGCGGCGGCCACCTTCCTCGACGAGCGTGTCACCCGCCGGCCGTCGACGGTGATGTGGCCGTGAGCGACGAACTGCCGCGCCTGGCTGGTCGTGTTGGCCAGCCCCTTCCGGTAGACCACGGTCTGCAGGCGCCGTTCGAGGATGTCCGTCACGTCCAGCGACAGGATGTCGTCGAGCGAGTCGTTCTCGCCGAGCACGCCGATACGCTTGAGGCGCGCGAGGAACTCCTCGGTCTCGCGGTCGGCCTCGGCGCTGTCGACCTGGCCGAGCAGTTTCCGCGCCTCGCGGCGGTAGGCCCGCAGTTCCGAGCGGGCCCGCCAGAGTTCCTCCTTGTTCTTGAGGCCGTACTGGCCGATGAGGCCGGCCTCCTCGCTGATGCGTTCGCCCTGGTAGGGATGGTTGGGCGTCTCGTAGAACTTGGTGTTGCTACCGAGCGCCATTACTCGTCACCCTCCTCGGCGGCTTCCTCCTCGGCCTGTTCCTCGCGGATGGCCTCGACGTTGACGCCGATAGTACCTTCGGACCGGCCGGTGGACTTGGTGCGCTGCCCGCGGACCTTCTGGCCGCGCTTGTGGCGCACGCCCTTGTAGGAGTCTATCATCTTCATGCGGTTGATGTCCTGCCGGCGGGTCAACTCGAGGTCGTTGCCGGTCTCGTGGGTGGTCCCACCCTCGAAGAAGTCGTTGCGGTGGTTCGTCAGCCAGTCGGGGGCCTCCTCGGCGAACCCTTCGACGAGTTCCACCACCTCGTCGATGGTGTCGTCGTCGAGTTTGCCGAAGACCGCCCGGCGGTCGACGTCGGCCTCTGCCGCAATGATGCGGGCCGCGCGGTGGCCGATGCCGTTCAGTTCCGTCAGCGACCGCTCGACGGACTTCGTGCCGTCGAGGTCGGTCTGGCCGATGCGGACGAAGTATCGGATATCCTCCTCCTCCTCGTCCCCGTCGGCCGTGTCTGGGTCTTCTGCACTCATGTTTCGTGTTGTGAGCGTCGTGGCGGGGATTCGAACCCCGGAGGCTGTGCGCCACAGAGTTAGCAACCCTGCGCCTTGGGCCAGGCTAGGCTACCACGACTCGCGTTCGGTCGGTTACTGGCGCGCGCCGACGCCGCGTCGGCCACTCGGGGCCGCTCCCCCTGCACGAGCGTGTTCGTGCTACCGCTCCCGGTCTATAAAAACGTCACGAAACCCCGTTCCCACCGGGCCGACGGGGACTCCCGCACGACCGACGCGGAACCGCCAGGAGGCGACGATACCCCCGTCGCGTCGCCACGGCGACAAGACTTATGCTCGCGACGGCGAACAGTGTTCGACGTGTTCGCCCTCCGTCACCTCCTGCTCGCGGTCGCGAGCGTCGCCCTCCTCATCGGCGGCGGGTACGGCGCCGTGACGGGTGCCCAGTCGATGGACACGTGCGGGGGCAGCGTCCTGGTCGCGGAATCAGTCGACGAGGCCGACGCGAACGAGGCCGAGAACCGCGTCGCGTTCTCGGCTCTCACGGCGACGCGACAGGACCTGGCCGAACGTGCCATCGACGGTGAGCGGCCCGCCGTCGACGCCGAAACGTGGCCCTGGACCGAGAGTGCAGTCGTCGTCGAGTACCGGGGGGAGTACTACCGGTTCTACGCCGTCACCACCGAGTGTCCGGTGCCGCCGTCGCTGACCATGGGTGTCGGCGCGCTGGGGATACTGGCGGGAGTCGCCGGGTTTGCCCTCACGGGTCGCGGGTTCGTCCGGGAGCGATAGGGCGGTTCGGCGTAGGTCACTCGAAGGGGTTCTCGGCCGTCGCCAGACGCGTGACCGACTCGACCGCGTCGAAGTCGTCGTCGAACGAATAGAGGTAGTCGATTCCCTCCCGCTCCATGTACGCGACGACCGTCGCGTCGCCGAACGCGAGGCCGTCGTAGGTTTCGAAGAGCTCGACGGCGCGGTGAAAATCTTTCTGTGGCGTGTGAATCACCTCGAATCCGGCGGACTCGTTCAGTCGGGTGTACGTTTCGACCGCTTTCCCGTGGCGCCGCCGGTCGTGTATCCAGTTCAGCGTCTCCGTCACGACGTAGTTGGTTACCCGGCCGGTAGGCAGCATCCCGTGGTCGATACCCCCGACGATCTCGGAGGCGACGTCGTGGTACTGGTCCTGGGAGTCCGCTATCCCGACGAGGACGCTGGTGTCGACGGCCGCGACGGCCATCAGGTGTCCTCCGAGAACGCTGGATCGTCTTCGTGTCCGGCGAGGTCGTGCGTTTCGAGACCGTCACCGCCCATCGGGACGGCCTCGAAGTCGTCGAACGCGCCGTAGCGCTGCCGGACGACCTCGACGGTGAGGTCACCGTCTTCAACGTGCCACCGCAGTTTGTCGCCGGGTTCGATGTCGAGGCGGTCCCGCAACGACGCCGGGATCGTGACCATCCCCCTGTCGCTGACTTTCGTCTCCTGTGGGGGGTCCTCCGTCGCCATATCCGACGGTTCTCCCTTCTCGCCTTTACATGTTACCCCACATGTGCTCACCGTTCGGACCGGCACGAGTCGGGTTCGTGAGCGCCCCCGTCAGGGCTTTGCCGCTTCGGTCCGGACCGCCGGCATGCACGTGACCGACGGCGGGACGGCAGTCGACCCGACGGACACCGCGGCGGTCCGGGAACACCTCGAACGCTTCGCCGGCGCCGACAGCGTCTCCGAACGCGACGGCGCCGTGGTCGCCGACTTCCGCGGCGTCACGCACGTCACGGTCCACCCGGACGGCCGGATCGAGACCGGGATGCCGCTCCACGAGTTCGCGGGCGTGGCCGACAGGCTGGTCTTCGACCACGACGCCGGCGAACTGCGCGTCGAGCGCGACGGGACGGACTACACGTTCCGGCGACCGTAACTCGTAGCGTATTCCATCAGATCTCGTCGGCGGTGGGGTAGTCGGTGTCGAAAACGTCCTCGACGAGGGGTTCGTCGTCCTCGCTCGCGTCGCTCTCTCCGCTTTCGGTTTCGGGACTGACGCTGCCGGTGCGATAGCCGGCCAGGTCGAGCGTGACGTGGTCGAAGCCCAGGTCGCCGATGTGCTGGCGGGCGGCGGCGGCGAACTCGGGGTCGAGCGCGGCGTCCAGTTCGTCCTCGCCCACCTCGATGCGGGCGACGTCGTCGTGGTCGCGGACGCGGAACTGCTCGAACCCCCAGGTTCGGAGCACCTGCTCGGCCTTCTCGATGCGGGTGAGTCGCTTTTCGGTGACTTCAACTCCGGTGGGAATGCGCGAGGAGAGACAGGCCATCGAGGGCTTGTCGGCGACCGAGAGGCCGTACTCGTCGGCGATCCTGCGCACGTCGGATTTGGCGATGCCGTGCGCCAGAAGCGGCGAGTAGGCGTCGAGTTCGTCGACGGCCCGGAGCCCGGGGCGGTGGCCCTCGCCGGGGTCCGAGGCGTTGGTGCCGTCACAGACGATGTCGATGCCGAGTTCCTTCGCGCGGTCGAACATGGCACCGAGGCGCATCGTCCGGCAGTGATAGCAGCGGTCGCCGTCGTTGGCGACGAACTCGGGGCTGTCCAGTTCGGAGAACTCGACGACCTCGTGACGGACGCCGATCTCCTCGGCGACGCGGCGGGCGTCGTCCAGTTCCGCGGCGGGCAGCGTCTCGCTTTTGGCCGTGCAGGCGACCGCGTCCTCGCCCAGTGCGTCGTGGGCGATGGCGGCGACGACGCTCGAATCCACCCCGCCGGAGAACGCGACCAGGACGCCGTCGCGCTCGGCCAGGTCCGCGCGCGCGGCATCGAGTTTGTCCGCGACCGGTGTGCTCATCGCTCTCTCGTTGGCTGTCGCGGGCCAAAAGCCCGTTGTTCGCCCCCGCGTCGTGCCTCGAACCGAGACGACGCGTTTGCGGCAACTCATACTGCCGGCTGTAAGTCTGTCAAGAATTTCGCCGCCCGGGGCGGCGAATATCTTCACGAAGTTACAGCCGGCGGTATCAGTTCCGGATTTCAGACGGCTTTGTGCCACGACCAAACGTTTTCACACGGGGGAAATAAATAGGGGCGTATCGTGGAGACACGACGGAAGCGATGATCGACTTTCGGGGCGGAGAGGAGACGGAGCTGGACCGGGCGGCACGCGACGGCGTCGACGGGGAGTTGCTCGTCGTCAGCATCAGTGACATCCACGGCTACCTGGAGTCGGCACGGAGCGCCCTCCGGACCGTCGGCGACCACGGCGACTACGACCCGGTGGTCGAGACCGACGACGAGGGTCGCCTGCACTGGGCGGGCAACGACTACGTTCTCGTGTTCAACGGCGACCTGATCGACCGCGGGCCGGACAGCGCCGGAGTGGTGGCCCTCGTCGAGCGTCTGAGCCGCGAGGCGCCCCCGGGTCGGGTCCGGCTCACGCTGGGCAACCACGAGTGGGGCGTCCTCTTTCCGGCCGTCGTCCGCTGGGACGACTGGTTCTCCGGCCAGCGGACCGACGCGGACCGCCGCCGGCTCTGTACGGCGGCCGCCAGGGGCGACCTGGTGGCGGCCTACGAGGGGCACAACTTCACCTACGCCCACGCCGGCCAGCCGAGCCGCTACCGGGCACGCTTTCTCAACGACAAACTCGTCGAGGCGACCGAACAGCTCGCCGACGCCATCGGCACCGACGAGGACGCCGACACGCAACGCCATCTCATCGAGGAGTACCGCCGCGTGCTGAGCATGGGCCGCCAGGGCGGCCGCGGGTTCGGCGCCGGCATCGTCTGGCTCGATTTCCGGTATCTGCCCGGCGAGTCCCCCCCGCAGGTCGTCGGCCACACCCGCCAGGAACAGCCCGTCCAGAAGGGCAACGTCGTCAACGAGAACGTCATCCGAACGAACCAGAAGAACGCAGGCGGCGAGGCGGTCCTCGTCGAGTCGCCCGACGCGCTGGTCTCGCTCGAACGCACCTACGACGGCGGCGTCCACCGCAACGAGTTCGAACTCCCGCGCGAAACGACCGCCGACTGAGGCGGTCGGTTGTGACTCAGTTCCGGATTTCGTCGAACCGGTCGGCGAAATACCGGCAAATCGGTACGACCGACCGTATGTTAGCCCTTCTCACGCGTCGGCATGGCCGGAACGGTGGCGTCCACGGTCGCGCCCGAGACGAGCAATCGCGTTCCCCCATCGTAATCGTCGTCGAACGAGACGGTCCAGCCGTGGGCACGCGCGAACATCCGGGCGTTGGGGAGCGCCACGCCGGTCTCGGCATGGGGGACCTCGCCGCCGTAGTTGAACAGCGTCCCGGGGTCGTCGACGGGCGGCCGGCGGCCGTCGTCAGCGATCGCGAACCCGTCGGGGCGGAGCGAGACCGTCACCGCGGACCCGCCGTTGTGCGCGGCGAACTGGAAGACGTTGACCAGGAGTTCGCGAAGGCGGGTCGGGTCGGCCCGGACGGTCCCCTCGCCCTCGATGGTCAGGCGCTGGTCGGGGGCGACTTCCTCCCAGGCGTGCTCGACGGCGGGGGTGAACGCCACGCCGCGGGTCTCCTCGACGGACTGGCCGTGCTCGGCCAGCGACGAGAGGTCGGCGACCGCCCGTTCCATCCGGTCGGCCGTGCGGGAGGCCGCCTCGAAGGAATCGCGAGCGCGGCCGACCTCGCCGTCGTCGAGCGCCGTTCCGGCGACCGAAATCCGGCCCCTGACGACCTGGAGCGTGTTGCGTAGCTCGTGCCGGATGGCGGCCGCCAGCCCCTCGAGTTGCTCGTTCTGGCGCTCGAGTTCGCGGCGCTGGCGCTCGGTCGTGGTCACGTCGGCGAAGACCACGACCCGGCCGATGTCCGACTGTCCCAGCGAGAAAACGCTGTCGCTGACGAGGTAGTACCGCGTCTCCCCGTCGCGGGTGCGTTCCAGCACCTCGTCCCCGGCGAGGGCTGCGACCGCCTCGGGGACCACCCTGTCGAGGAGTTCGCCCTTGGCGCCGGCCAGCGACGGGAACGCCCGGCGAGCGTGCTGGTTGAAATCGCGGATCCGGTCCTGGTCGTCGAGGAAGACGACGGCGTCGTCGACGTCGCCGGTGACCTGGACCGAGAGAAAGCGGTCCTCGAAGACGAACAGGACGGCGACGGCGAACGCCGCGACGCCCAGTGACTCGTAGTTGATGTCGATCAGGACGGGCGTGGCGTATCCGACGACGTCCAGGGCGACCGGGAGTGCGGTGAGCGCGGCCGCGACGACGAGCGGTCGGGTGTCGAAGTCGGCGGCCGCGAACAGTTCCAGGAGCATGAAGAAGCCGACGGCGACCAGCGCGTAGGAGGCGCCGGCGACCACCCAGTGGAGGGCGCCGTGATTGATCGACAGGTGGACGAACGGCTCCTGGACGAGTTCGGTACCGAAATAGAACCCGTGGAGGGGGTTCGTGACCTTCACCGCGACCACGCCCGAGTATGCCAGGACGCCGGCCGTCCGGACCGTTCCGTCGCGGTGGAAGCTCCGTCCCGTGTAGGCCGAACAGAAGTAGAGCCACGCGCCGACCGTCGCGAGGCCGACGACGAGACTCACCTCGTAGGCGAGGTACTTCACCGCGGGGCGCTCCACGACGAGAAGCGCGAGCTGGAAGGCCGCCCAGCCGCCGCTGCTGGCCAGAAGCCCCACGAGTCCCCGCCGCGTGTCCCTGTCTTCGATCCGCCTGGCCCGGGCGAGCGCACCGAAACACCCCAGCGCCGCTAACCCGAAGGCCAGCACGTAAATATCAAACGGGATAAAATTCACCAACATCGGTCTACAGCCCATATGTGCTGGATCAATATGAGTGCTGCAGACAGTTACAGAATATGATACGCACGGCTCGCGGATCGACGCTCCTCCGAAAAGGGAGAGACGGTACGGTCCCGGGCTTCGCTCGCCGGGTCGGAGAAGCAAGACGAGGACAAAATCAGTTCCGGATTTCGGCGAACCGGTCGGCGAACTACCGGTGAATCGGTACAACCGACCGTCTCATACTGTCGGACACAAGTAATACCACCGTTCGATGTCTGTTTCGGTGGTCTTTTCGACCTTCCACCCCCGACAGGCGGAATGCTTGTTCACGAACTTGTGTCCGGCAGTATCAGTCGTCGCCGTCGATCACGGTGTAGAGGCGCTGTCGGGCGTCCTGGGGGTAGACCCGTTCCTCGACGAGGTCGGCGTCGGCGAGGTCGGCCAGGGCCGACCGGACACTCCGCTGTGAGAGGCGCGTCCGTTCCGCGAGCGCCTTCTGGGTGAGCGCTCCCTCGTAATCGAGGACCGTATAGACGAACTTCGCACTCGGGGTGAGCGATTCCAGTCGGGTCCCGGGGTCCTGGTAGGCGGTTTCCATACAGCACACGGGGTCGATCACTCCGGACACCGCGTTTCCCGCACAGCTACCTATACGTTTGGCAACCGGTATACGGTTCCCGTACCGGACGAACAGGGCTTTCGACTAGACGAGCGCAAGCGCCAGACCGAACGTGAGCGCGAGTCCGACGGCGAGGACCACGCAACCGACGCCGACGTCGCGCATGGCGTAGTCGCTCTGCGGTGCGGTGCTCCGCAACGGCGGGGCCCGCTCGGGGAGGTCCTTGGACGAAGGGTCGTACGCCGGCCTGTCCTCGCCGTGCCCGTGCCCGTGTCCGTCGTCATGGTCGTCGGCCATACCCGGCGGTTCGACCGGGGATCACCTTAGCGTGTCGGAACCGACCGCGGTGCGCGCCGGGCAACGACGTGGGCACACCCGAGGTCACCCGGGGAACGGGCGCGGAAACGGTCGAGAAGCGCCAGTGATACGGTCAGTTGTAACTCAGTTCCGGATTCCGTCGGATCGGTCGGCGAAATACCGGTCGATCGGTACAACCGACCGCACGAAACGGGAAAAGGACTTTCGGGCGTGGACACGAACCCGCGGGTATGCCCTGGCTCAACACCCGGTCGAAAATAGCCGTCAGCTTTCTCACCTCGATGGTCGTCGGCGTTGTCACCGCTCGCCGGGCGGACAGCGGAGACCGCGTCAAGCGCACCGTCCTCGCGAACGCGGCGAGCACCGCCGGCCTCCTCGTCGGCTACCAACTGGTCGAACGTTCCCGGGAGAGCGACATCGAGGCCGAGAGCGGGGAGCCATCGCGGGTGTGACCCGGCGGCGGTTCCGTGAGAATCCGCCTTGGATACGTTCAAGTGCCACGCGTCCCCCGGATGGCACATGTCGCTCGTCGATACGGCAGTGTACGCCGTCCACCTGCTCTTCGGTGGGGTCTGGACGGGGAGCGTCGTCTTCGTGACGGTGGCCGTCCTGCCGACGGCCAGGGACGGGCTGGCCAACGCCGAACCGCTCGCGCCCGTGGTCGGCAAACTCCGGAACATCTCCCGGCTGAGTGCCGTCGTCATGCTCCTGACCGGCGGCCACATGGCCGGCGCGGCCGCCGACTACACCGTCGGATCGCTCACCGGGACGACCCGCGGGCATCTCGTTCTCGGGATGGTGGCGCTGTGGTTCCTGCTCATCGGCCTCGTCGAGGTCGGCGGCGGCAGGCTCGCCGACGGGTTCGAGGAGATGAAGGTCCGCGAACCCGCCCGCGAGGCGCGCCCGTTCCTCCTCGCTGCCACCGTCGTCTCCCTCCTGTTGCTCGTCGACGCCGGCCTGCTCGCCGGCGGGATCGCCTGACGCTGCGCGGCAGCCGCGTGATGTGTGTCGGATGGGCCGCTTCGTGGTCGCGGGCCCGGGCGTAGGCGTCGACCCTGTCCGCCGTCTCGCGCTCGAACTCGCAGGCGTTACAGTGCAGACGGAACGGCACGCTCGCCGGTATGGCCTCGTGTCACATAGCGTCATGGATGGCGGGCGCCCTATCCGTGGTCGGGTTCCCGGGCCGGGACCCCGGCGAGGTCGGACCGTTCGTCCCGGTCGGGATGGACGAGCGCCTGGCCGGTCGCGGCGTCGAAGAGGTGGACGCCCGCCGGCGCGACGGCCACCCGGACCGGTTCGGTCTCCCGGACCGGCGTCCCCCCCGGTGTCGCGACGGTCACCTGCGGGCCGGCGTCCAGCGTGACGTAAACGAACGACCGCTCGCCGATGGGTTCGACGACGTCGACCCGGCCGGCGAACGTCGGCGTGTCCGGGTCAGCTTCGTCGGTCGGCACCGACAGCGTCGGGGCCTCGGGGCGGAAGCCGAGCGTCACTCCCACCCCCTCGGCCTCCCTCGCGGCGGCGGCCAGTCGGTCGTCCAGCGGGTACGAGACGGGGCCGGTCAGTGCCGACCCCGCCGGGTCGAGTTCGCAGTCCAGGAGGTTCATCGACGGTTCCCCGATGAACGACGCGACGAACCGGTTGGCGGGTTCGTGGTAGCAGGTCATGGGGCTCCCCATCTGCTGGAGTCGCCCGTCCCGGAGGACGGCGATGCGGTCGCCGATCGTCATCGCCTCCGTCTGGTCGTGGGTCACGTAGACCGTCGTCACGTCCAGGTCGCGCTGGAGTTGCTGGATCTCGGTCCGCATCCGCCCCCGCAGCGTGGCGTCGAGGTTCGAGAGCGGCTCGTCGAGCAGAAACACCTCGGGGTCCCGGACGATGGCCCGGCCGAGCGCCACCCGCTGTTGCTGGCCGCCCGAGAGCGACCCCGGCTTCTTGTCCAGCAGGTCGGTGATCCCCAGCGTCCCCGCGACGTCCTCGACGCGTTCCCGGACCGTCGCGTCGGAGAGGTCGGTCGTCATCCGGAGTCCGAAGCCGATGTTCTCCCGGGCGGTCTTGTGCGGGTAGAGCGCGTAGTTCTGGAAGACCATCGCGATCGCCCGGTCCTCGGGTCGGCGCCCGGTCACCGATTCGCCGTCGATCCGGACGTCGCCGTCGGTCGGGTCCTCGAGGCCGGCAATACACCGCAGGGTCGTCGACTTCCCGCACCCGGAGGGGCCGACCAGCACGAGCAGTTCACCGCGGGACAGCGACAACGACAGCCCCTCGACCGCCGTCAGTCCGCCGGGGTACTCCTTGTGGAGGCCGCGCAGTTCGAGGTGAGCGTCGGTCATTGTCCCTTGAGCGACCCCTCGATCAGTCCCTTCACGAAGTACCGCTGGAGGCCGAGGAACACGACCACGAGCGGCACCATCCCGACGACGCTCGCGGCGGCGATGGCCCGCCAGTCGTTGCCGTACTGTCCCTGGAACTTGTAGACGCCGATGGAGATGGTGTGGAGTCGGCTCTCGGTGCGCAGGACGGTGAACGCGAGGACGAACTCGGACCACGTCAGCACGGTGTTGAAGATCGCGACCACGGCGATGCCGGGCGCCACCGGCCGCAGGAGGACGTGCCGTAGCGTCTGCAGTCGGTTGCAGCCGTCGATGCGGGCGGCGTAATCCAGTTCCTTCGGGATGGTGTCGAAGTACCCCTTCAGCAGCCAGATCGAGAACGGCGTCTGGATGCCGACGTACAGGAGGATCAGTCCCGTCCGAGTTCGCAACAGCCCCAGCCCCGACATCACCGTATAGAGCGGGACGATGATGATGACCGGCGAGATCATCTGGAAAAGGAGGACGAGACCGAGCAGCTCGCGTCGGCCGGTGAACTCGAACCGCGAGAAGGCGTACGCCGCGGGCACCGACACCGCGACGATGCTCCCGACGCCGAGCGCCGTGACGGCCGTCGAGTTGAACAGCCAGGTGACCATCCCGGCGCGGAACACCCGGCGGTACGCCGACAGCGACACCTCGGCCGGGACGAGCCGGAAGGGGTAACTGAACAGTTCCCCCGGCGGCCGGACGCTCACCGACACCACCCACAGCACGGGGAAGACGAAAAACGCGACCGCCAGCGCGTACAGCGTGTACACCGAGAGATCCACCGCACCGGGTCCGAGCAGCCGGTCCCGGAACCGCTCGACGGGCGTCCCCTCGGTGACCGCCCCGGTCCCGCCGGGCGCGCTCTCGGCGTCGTCGCTCATAGCTCGTCACCCACGTCGAAGAGATAGAGGTACACGCCCGTCAGCAGCAGGTTCGTGACCAGCATCACGACGGCGATGGCCGCCCCGCGCCCGAGGGCGTAGTCCTGGAACGCCTCCTGGTACATGAACAGGGCGAGCACCTGCGTCGCGCGGCCGGGACCGCCGCCGGTCAGCGCGAATATCAGGTCGAACGTGTTCAGCGCGTAGATGGTCACCAGCACCGTCGTCACGAACAGCACCGGCTTGAGCTGTGGGAGCGTCACGTGGCGAAACCGGTTCCACCGGCCGGCCCCGTCGACGCGGGCGGCCTCGTAGAGGCGCTGGGGGATCCGCTGGAGACCGCCGTAGAACATGATCATCGAGAAAGCGGTCCCCCGCCAGGTGCCGGCGACGATCGTCGAGACCAGGGCCAGCGTCGGGTCCGACCGGAACGGGACCGGACCGATGCCGAGGGTGCCCAGGAAGTGATTGACGGCGCCGAACCGGTTCTCGACCAGCATCACTTTCCAGACGAGGCCGATGATGATCCCGGGGACGATCCAGGCCAGCAACACGGACACCCGCGTGGTGAGGTGACCTCGCAGCCCCCGCCGGACGCCGTAATCGATCGCCAGCGCCAGCACCAGCCCGAGCAGGACGTGGAGCACGACGCTTGAGAACGCGTAGATCCCGGTCACACGGAGCATCTCCCGGAACTGGGGGTCGGTCGCGAGCCTGGCGTACTGCCCGAGGCCGACGAACTCCGACTCCGTCCTGACGAGGCTCTCGTTGGTGAAACTCATCAGGACCGCCTCGACCATGGGGTACAGCTGGAACACCGCGAGCACGACCAGGGTGGGTGCCAGCCACGGGAGCGGATGGTCGAGGAGGCGCCGAGCGACGCTCCCCGCGCGTTCGACCAGTCGCTCGGCGGTGGGACCGGCAGTGGCCACGCGTGTCACCCCGGGTCGGTCGGTCGGTCCGCGGACATCAGGGTGCCTCGTACTCCTCGTTGACGTTGGCGACCATCGTGTCGGCCGCCGATTCGGGGTCGGACTGCCCGGTCACGACGTCCTGGATCGCGACCACGTACTCCGAGGCGATGGTGCTGTAGATGGGGCGGGCCGGTCGGGCGACGCCGTCCTGCAGGAACTCCCGGAACCGGTCCTGATACGGCGAGTCGGGGTCGTAGAGGTCGCTGTCGTCGAACACCGACTCGCGGGTGGGGAGCAGGGCCGCCGCCTCGCAGTATCGGCCCATCGCCTCGGGTTCGACGAACTTGGCGATGAACTCCTTCATCGCGGCGGCGCCGTCGCTGTCGCCCTCGCGGAAGGCCCCCTCGGTCCAGCCGCCGACCCCGGTCGTGTGCTCGCCGTCCGCGGGCCGTGGGATCCTCGCGACCCGCCAGCGCTCCCATCGGTCGTCCGGGATGTCGTCGTCGTCCTCGACCACGTTCTTGAGATTGCGTTCGATCTGGTCGTTGTTCCCGACGAACATCGCGAGGTTGCCGGCTCGCCCCTCCCGGGGGAGGGCCTCGACCTCCTCGATGCTCGCGACTCGCTGTGGCGTCACGCCCGTCTCGACGAGGTCCTGGATGAACCCGAGCGCGTCGACCAGCGCCCGGCGGTTGGCGTCCCGGTCGAGCACCGGCGCGCCCTCGTCATCGAGGAGTTCCCCGCCCGAACTCCAGAAGTAGGGCAGGTTGGCCAGCGCCGTCGAGGACTGGAACATGTACCCGTCCATGTCCTCGCTCTCGACGATGTCCTGCCCGACGGTGAGCAGTTCCTCCCACGTCTCCGGCGGGTCGCCGTCGTTGTAGGTGTCGAGGACGTCCTGTCGATAGTAGAGACACCGACAGCCCGTGTACTTCCAGGCGGCCAGCAGGTCGCCGTCGCGCATCGTCGTCTCCCGGACGAACGGGAAAAAGTCGTCGATGTCCTCGACGTAGTCGTTCAGCGGCTGGAGGTACTCGTAGAAGTCCGCCACCCACTGCGAGTCGAGCGTCGACCCGTCGGGCGGGTTGCCCTCCGCGGCGCTCGTCAGGAGGTTGTCCTTCCACTGGCCGAACGCCGGGTAACTGACGTCGATCCGGTAGTCGGGGTGGTTCTCGGCCCACGCCTCGTGCTGTGTCCTCAGGGCCGGTGCCGCTGCCGGTTGGTCGCTCTCCGCCTCGACCGGCGTGTAGAACGTGCTCGTCTGATATGTCAGTTCGGCATCACCTGTGCCGAACCGCTCGTGGGCCACCAGCGGATCCGACCCGTCGGACTGCCCCGACTCGCCGTCCTCGGTCTCGTCCTGGCATCCCGCCAGTCCGCCGGCGACCGTCGCTCCCCCTACCAATAGCGCCTTCCGTCGAGTAAGCGACCGCTTACCTTTCGTCATTTCAACATTTCTTAGGGTCGAACGGTCAAAAAACTGTCCACGGACTCGAACGCGAGAGCGACCGCTACTCGCCGATCAGGCGGTCGACGACTTCCTCGGGGTCGAACGGTTCGAGGTCGTCGTAGTCCTGGCCGGTCCCGAGAAAGAGGATGGGCTTGCCAGTGACGTGGGCGATGGAGATGGCGGCCCCGCCCTGCGGGTCGGCGTCGGCCTTCGTGAGGACGGCGCCGTCGATCTCCGCGGCGTCGTTGAACTCGCGGGCGCGGTTGACCGCGTCCTGGCCGGCGACGGCCTCGTCGACGAACAGCGTCACGTCCGGGTCGATGACGCGGTCGATCTTCGCCAGCTGGTCCATCAGGTCGTCGGAGGTGTGCAGGCGGCCGGCGGTGTCGCCGAGGACGACGTCGATGTCGTTGGCCTCCGCGTACTCGACGCCGTCGTAGATCACGGCGGCGGGGTCGGACCCCTGCTCGTGGGAGATGATCCGCGTGTCGAGGTTGTCGGCGTGCCGTTCGAGTTGCTCGTTGGCGCCGGCCCGGTAGGTGTCGCCGTTCGCCAGCACCGACGAGTAGCCCCGGTCCTCGAAGTACCGCGCGAGTTTGGCGATGGTGGTCGTCTTTCCGACGCCGTTGACGCCCGTGAACACGATGACCAGCGGCTTGTCGGCCGCGGCGACCCGCTCGTCGAAGTCGAACTGACCGACGCTGATGACGTCGTACAGCGACTCGCGGAGCGCGTCGCGGGCGAGACTCCCCGTCGAGGAGAGCCGCCGGCGCGTCTCGCCGACGAGGTTCTGTTCGACGCCGTCGAGGACCGCTTCGGCGACCGCCATCTCCACGTCGCTGCTCAACAGCGCGAGTTCCAGGTCGTCGAGGTGGGACTGGAGGTCGTCCTCGTCGACGACGGTCTTGCCGGTCGCGAGTATCTTCGCCCGCTGACCGAGGCTCCGACCGTCTTCCGCGTCGTCGCCCGCGCCGGCGTCCGCCTCGCCGTCGGCTTCCGATCCGGCGTCGGCCTCCGGCGTCTCCGCCGCAGGGTCCGTCCCACCGTCGGCGTCGCCCGCGTCGGAATCGCCTGCATCGGCATCGGGCGCGCCGGCAGCGTCTTCGCCCCCGGCCGCGGCCTCCGCCTCGACGTCTTCCTCGACCTCGTCACTGAAGCGTCCGAGTTTCTCCTTCAGTCCGTCGAACATCGCCTACTCGTCCTGTTGCCGTTGCATCTGCTGCATCTGCTGCTGTTGCATCTGCTGGGCCTGCTGTTCGAGTTCCTCGCTCTCGGTCTCCAGCTCGGCGATGTCGGACTGGACGTCCTCGATGCGGTCGTCGAGGGTATCCTTTTTCGATTCGAGCGTGTCGACCGCGCCGTCCTGCTCGCGCTCGGCCGCGTACCCGCCGCCGAACTCGACGATTATCTCGTCGACGTTCTGGACCTCGGCGCGGAGGTACGCGCCGCCGCCCAGCGGGACCTGCACCGTCGACCCCGAATCGAGGGTCTCGATGGCCTCGATGGCCTCGTCGACCTCGGTCTTCCGGGCGCGTAGCCCCTCGATCTCCCCCTGGAGGGCCCTGATCTGCTCTTCGATCTGTTCGATCTCCCGGGCCAGCTGCTGGAGTTGCTGCTGGGCGCCGTCGCCACCACCACCGAGGCTCATGCGTCGTTCCCCTCGCCGCCGGACTCCGTCCGGCTCTCCGAGGCGCGTCGCGCCTCACTGATCTCGACCTGGGCGCGCTCGAGCCCGTGCCTGGACCCGAACTCCGCGAGGGTGTGCTCGCGGGCGACGCCCTCGTTCTCGGCGTCGATGGTCTTCTCGAACGACTGCCAGCCGTCGCGGGCCTGCCAGCGGCCCGTCACTGTGAACTCGCTCATGTGTTCCGCTGGGAGAGCGAGCGGGAAGTACCTTCCGCAACGGTCGCCCGAGCGTCCACGTACCGGGCGGCCGCGCCACCCGCCCACCCGGTCGGTCGGAGCGCGAAACCATTTGTCGCTCCGGCCCGTCGCGGCGGGCAATGCCGACAGTCGAGGCCGACGCGCTCGAATCGTTCGCCCGGACCGCGCTGGTCGAGGCCGGCGCGCCCGCCGACGCCGCCGGGGCGGTCGCGTCGTCGCTCGTCGACGCCGACCTCGCCGGTCACACCTCCCACGGCGTCGTCCGGGTGCCCTGGTACGTCGAGGGGGTCGCGACGGGCGACGTCGACCCCGACGCCGAACCGAGCGTCGAGTCCGCGGGCCCGTTCGCGCAGGTCGTCGGCGGCGCCGCGTTCGGGCAGCTCGTCGGGCGGCGGGCCGTCGAGACGCTCGTCGAGACGACGCGCGACCGGGGCGTCGCCGCCGTCGGGATCCGCGATTCGGGCCACCTCGGGCGCATCGGCGAGTGGGCCGAGCGGGTCGCGGGCGAGGGGCTGCTGTTCGCCTCGTGGGTCAACCTTCAGGGCGGCGCCCAGCGGATCGCGCCCCACGGCTCGGCCGACCGCCGCCTCGGGACCAACCCCCTGACCTTCGCGGTCCCCGCGTTCGGCGCGCTCCCGTTCGACCCGGTCTACGACGGCGCGACCAGCCAGGTCGCCCACGGGAAGGTCATCGAACGCGACGGCTCCGGCGAGCGCCTCCCCGAGGCCTGGACGGTCACCGACTCGGGCGCCCCCGTCGAGCACGCGGCAGGCTTCGAGGCGGGCGAGGGGGCGCTCCTGCCGCTCGGAGGCCGGGAGACCGGCTACAAGGGCTTCGGCCTCGCGACGATGGCCGAACTGTTCGCAGCCGTCGTCGGGGGCGGCCCCGTCGCGACCGAACCCGACCAGGCCTGGCGGGGCAACGGCGCCGCGTTCCTCGCGGTCGATCCCGCCGCCTTCACCACGCCCGAGGCTGTCGCGGGGAAAGTCGAGGCGCTGGCCGAACACGTCCGCTCGGCCGACCCCATCGACGGCGAGGGCGGGGGCGCCCTTGGCGACGACCGGATCCTCCTTCCCGGCGAGAAGGAACACGAGACGCGACGGCGCCGCCTCGACGAGGGGATCCCGGTCACCGAGACCGTGGCCGGCGACCTGCGGGACCTCGCCGCCGAGCAGGGCACGGAGGCGTCGCTCCCGGAGCCGATACGGTAGCGGAGAACTGACGGGAGAGCGGCGGCCTCATACGGTCGGTTGTACCGATGTACCGGTAGTTCGCCGACCGGTTCGACGAAATCCGGAACTGAGTTACAACCGACTGTATCAATCGACGTAGCCCAGCGTCGCCTCGATGCGGCCCAGTTCCGGGCCGGTGGTGTCCCGGCCGACGACGTAGCCGGCGCCGTTGGCGACCAGTCCCGACCCGACGAGCGGGCCGCCGTAGTTGATCGTCCCGATGTCGGCGGGCACGCCCAGCAGGTCCTCGAGGAAGTCCAGTTCCTCGTCGGTGGCGTCGGGATGACAGAGGACGCCCCTGTCGGTGGCGACGGCCGCCGTGCCCACGGTTCGAACGTCGCCGAGCAGGCCGCGCTCGACGGGGACGCCGAGGCCGTCCTTCACGGCTCGGACCGCCTCGCGGGAGAGGTCGGGGTGGACGTAGGCGCCGGTGTCGTTCGCGAGGACGACGTTGCCGGCGGCGTTGATGCGGCCGGGGAGTTCGGTGACCGGGAGGCCGGTCGCGTCGGCGATGGTCTCGCGCTCGCGCTCGCGGACCCGACTGCTGACGAGCAGGCCGTTGCCGTTGCCGGCGGCGAGGGCGCCGACGGTGCCGGACCCGCCGATGGTCGTGGCGACGGCGGACACGTCGAGTTCGTCGGCGAGGTCGGCCCGCAGGTCGGCGTCGACGTCGGGGCGCACCAGGAGACAGTCGTCGGTGGCGCGGGCGAAGACACCGACGTACGCCGACCCGGCGAACGCGGCGCGGAGCAAGTCTACTCTGCCGTCTCTGCTTCGACGACGCTCTCGCCTTCCTCCTCGAAGCGGGCGGCCCGCACCCGGAGCTTCCGGGGCGGGTTCCCCCGCCCGTTCGACCAGACTGTCTCGTTGATTGAGGGGTCGAGGCGGACGGCGTCCCCCTCGACGGCGAAGCGCTTGGCGAGGTGCTCGCGGACGATAGACATCGCCTTGTCGGCCTGCTCCTGTTTCGGGGCGGCCGCGGCGTCGCGTAGCGGAACGGTGACGACCCGCTCCTCGAAGTCGCCGGCGCTCATTCGTCCGTGTCACTGCGCCGCCAATGGCGGCGCTTGGGGTTGCGCTGCACGTTCCGGTCCGTCTTCAGGATGACCCACGTGGGCACGCCCGTGTTCTGCCTGTCGAGCTTGCCCAGCCGCTTTTTCTTCGCCTTCGATTTCTTTCCCATAGTACACGCCAGTTCCGCGCCCCCGCTTATATTTGTGTTCTTTTCGCCGCCCCCCACCCGACGGGGGCCAGCCCGTTCGCTCGCTGTCGTCGTGACCGGTACTCGCTGAAAGCCCTCGGCCCGTTCGCTAGCAGTACCTTCGTCCCTTCCAGACAACAGACGCTGAAAGCCCTCGGCTCGCTCGCGGGTTCTGTGCGGGATATCCTCGCTGCGCTCGGATAGTGGCCCGCGCAGAACCCGCGACCACGCCTCGCCCTTTCATTCCACCAGGAACCGCACCGCAACCGCGGGCCACACACCTCCCCAGCCGATTCGCTCGCTCCGCTGTCGCTCGCTCATCCCTCGCACGACTCCGCTCGCGGCCTCACTGTCGTTCGACACGCTCACCGGCGCGCGCCACGACTGATGGTCAGCGGCTCCAAGAACGGCGACCGTCGCGACTCGTCATACTGCCGGCTGTAAGTCTGTCAAGAATTTCGCCGCCCCGGGGCGGCGAATATCTTCACGAAGTTACAGCCGGCAGTATCAGGCGAAGTCGTCGCAGGTCGGCCGCTCGAAGTCGCCGGGAAACGCCTCGACGGGGGCGGTCGTCTCGTCGCCCGACGCCATGTCCTTGACGGTGACCTCGCCGTTTTCGAGGTCGCGCTCGCCGGCGACCACAACGGTCTCGGCGTCGATGGAGTCGGCGTAACTCAGCTGCGAGCCGAACGAGCGGTCCGAGACGTCCGTCTCGACGACGTGGCCCCGCTCGCGCAACTCGCGGGCGATGCGGGCCGCCGTCGAGCGGGTGTCACCCACCTGGAGGACGTAATAATCGGTCTCGACGCCCTCGCCCGGCCAGGCGTCGTGGACCTGGAGGAGGAGCGGGAGCGTCGAGTTCATCACGCCGATGCCGACCCCGACGGCGGGCGTGGGTTGCCCGCCGAACTCCTCGATGAGGTGGTCGTAGCGCCCGCCGCCGAAGACCGAGCGGGAGACCTCGCCGGAGGCGTCGAAACACTCGAAGACGACGCCCGTGTAGTAATCGAGGCCGCGCGCCGTCGTCAGCGAGACGTCGCAGTGCTCCCGGACGCCGAAGTCCGCCGCCGCGGCGAGCACCGCCTGGAGGTTCTCGACGGCGTCGGCCAGGGCGGGGCTGTCGGCGAAGGCGGTCAACTCGTCGAGATCCTCGTCGCCCGCCAGCAACACCTCGTCGAACTCCCGGGCCTGGCCGTCGGAGAGGCCCGCCTCGCGGAGCAGGTCGAGGTATTCGGCCTCCTCGGTCCTGGCGCGCTTGTCGACGGCGCGGATCGCCGCCGGGACGTCGACGTCGGCATCGAACGACCGCAGGAGTTCCCCGAGGATGTCACGGTGGGAGACGCGGAACTCGAACGCGGAGCCGTCCAGCCCGAGGTTCACGAGCGCGTCGGCGGCGAAGGCCAGCACCTCGGCGTCGGCGTCGGGTTCGCCCGACCCGAAGATGTCGGCGTTTGTCTGGTGGAGTTCGCGAAAGCGGCCCTGCTGGACCTGCTCGTACCGCCAGAACGGGCGCGTCGAGAACCACTTGATGGGCTTGGAGAGGGCCTGCTGCTCGGCGACGACCATCCGCGCGACCGTCGGCGTGAGTTCGGGCGTGAGCGTGACGTGCCGGCCGCCCCTGTCCTCGAAGTCGTAGAGTTCGTCGACGATGTCCTCGCCGCTCTTGTCGGTCCACATCTCCGCCGGTTCCAGGGCGGGCGTGGCCGTCTCGCGGAAGCCGTACGACCGGGCGGTCGCCTCGATCCCGTCGATGACCGCCCGCCGCGGGGCCAGCTCCGCGGGGTAGAAGTCGGTGAACCCCTTGAGTCCCTCGTACATGTCCCGTCGTTCGGGAAGGGGTCGCTTGAAACTGTCTGTCCCGACGGGACGCCGTGCCCGTCCGACCCGAGCGGGGTCGCGCCCGCCGCCCTGCGGGCGAGGCTATATCCACCGCGCGGCCGAATCCGGGGGTATGACAGCGACTGTCGGCGTCGAGCGCGCGAGAGAGACGCTCCGGGAGCGGTTCGGCGCGGCCGACGCGCCGGCCGCGGTCGCCTCCGCGCCCGGCCGGGTCAACCTCATCGGCGGGCACACCGACTACAACGACGGGTTCGTCCTCCCGGCGGCCATCGACCGCCGGACGGTTGCCGCGGCCCGTCCCCGCGGCGACCGGACGGTCCGGGTCCACACTACGGACTTCGACGCGACCGCGACGTTCGACCTCGACGGGATCGAACCGACCGACGAGGCGACCTGGAGCGACTACCCGAAAGGCGTCGCACAGCACCTCCTCGCGCGCGGCCACGCCGTCGGTGGCGCGGACCTGGCGCTCGTGGGCGGCGTCCCGATGGGTGCCGGCCTCTCCTCGTCGGCGGCCGTCGAGGTAGCGACCGCCGCGGCGCTGACCGCGGCCCACGGCGTCGACCCGGGCGACGAACTCGTCGACGTCTGCTGGGAGGCCGAGACGGGCTTTGTCGGCCTGAGTTGCGGGATCATGGACCAGTACACGTCCGTCCACGGCGAACCCGACAGCGCGCTCTTCCTGGACTGCCGGTCGCGCGACCACGAGGCGGTTCCCCTCCCGGCCGACGAGGCCACGCTGGTCGTGACCGACACGAACGTCCGGCGGGAACTGGTCAGTTCCACGTACAACGACCGCGTGGCGACCTGCCGGGCGGCCGCCGAGCACTTCGACAGCGTCCTCGACCACCCGGTCGACGCGCTCCGGGACGTCTCGGTCGCGGAATTCGAGGCCCACGAGTCGACCCTCTCGGACAGCTTCCGCAAGCGCGCCCGGCACGTGGTCACGGAGAACGACCGCGTCCGGGCGGCCACGTCGGCGCTGCGCGACGGCCGACTCGAACGCGTCGGCGCGCTCCTCGACGCGTCCCACGCGAGCCTGCGGGACGATTACGAGGTGAGCGTCCCCGAACTGGAGGCGGTCGTCGACGTCGCCGGCGACCTGGCGGGGGTCTACGGGTCGCGACTGATCGGCGCGGGCTTTGGCGGCTGTGTCCTCTCGCTGGTCCGACCCGACGCGGTCGAGGCGGTCACCGACGCCATCGAGACGGGCTACCGAGAGCGCGCCCACACCGACCCCGACGTCCACGTCTGTGACCCTGCCGCCGGCGTCCGGCACCACGAGTAGGGAAAGAGACGGGCGTGTCCGGTCACTCCCGCCGCCCGACGACGCGGGACTGGCTGTGCGCCGGGAAGACCTCACGAACGGTCTCCGTGTCGCGTTCGGCGGCCAGCAGCGCCCGGAGTTCCGTCTCGTAGTCGGCGGTCGCCAGTTCCTCGCTCGGACCGGTCTCGACGGCGAGCAGTCGCCCGGCGAACTCGTCGACGGCGCCCCGACCGTAGCCCGCCAGCGGGCGGAGGTAATCGACGCCGTGGCGGTCCTCGAGGCTCCGTGC
Organism: Halobacteriales archaeon QS_5_68_33; assembly: GCA_003023785.1. Classification (GTDB taxonomy): domain Archaea; phylum Halobacteriota; class Halobacteria; order Halobacteriales; family Haloarculaceae; genus QS-5-68-33. The sequence goes on from PXRS01000002.1 coordinate 26,990, forward strand.
GAGCGACCGGTCGACCGCTGGGACGCGGTCGTCCCGGCGGGTGCCGTCGGCGACGGCCGTCACCGTCTCGCCCGCGACCGTCTCCCGGCCGGCGACCGTCTCCAGGGCGTGTTCGTGGACGCGCTGGACGCCTGCGCGGGGGTAGCCGTCCGCGACCATCCGTTCGACCGCTTCGGCGGCGACCGAGCGCTCGAGGTCGACCGTCGCCAGCGGCAGGTCCAGCGCCTCGGCGGCGCTCGCGGCCACGCCGGTCGTCGGCGGGTCGGTGGCGATACCGAAGGTACAGTGACAGGCGACGACGTCGGAGAAGGGGTCGAGGAGACGGGCGGCCAGCGCGGAGTCCTTGCCGGCGCTGAACAGGACCGCGACGGCCATCTACCGGCGGCGGATGTCGTAGCTCTGGTCCTCGGGCTGGAGTTCCTTGAGGATGGCCTTCATCTTCTCGTCGTCGATGCGGCCCTGGATGCGGCCGCTCTGGGCCAGCGCGACCACCTGCTGTTCGACCTGCTCGCCGAACTGCGGCTTGGACATCTTGACCGTGTTGAGGCGCTTGCGCGCGTCGTCGGTCAGGTGCTGGCGCAGCAGGGCCTTCTTCTGGGCCTCGCGCTGCTCGCGCTGGGCCTCGCGGGCCTCCTCGGCCTCCTCGCCGCCCTGCTGGTCCTGTAGCTGCTCCATTTTCTCCTCTCGGAGCCGCTCGAGCTCCTCGTCGCTGGGGTCACCGCTCATGGGCATCGATTGGCGATTCCGCGGGAAAACGATTTCGGAGCTACGCGTAGCGTTCGAGGTCCGGCCGGTCGAGCTCCTCGATCACGTCGCTGGCCACCTCGTCGAGCAGGGCCTGTCCCTCGGGGGTGACGCGGCGGCCCTCGCCCTCGGCGGTCATGACGTAGCCGGCGTCCTCGAGTTGCTGGAGCGCGGTGCGGACGACCTTCCCGCTGCTGTCGGTCTTGCGGTTCGGTCGGACCCGGTAGCGGTTCGACCCCTGCTTGGAGCCGCCGTAGGCGGTCCGGAGCGCGCCGACGCCGACCGGGCTGTCGACGGCGACCTTCCGGAGGAGGCTGGCCGCGCGGGTCGCCCAGAAGTCGTCCTGTTCGGGGGGCAGTTCGCGGCCGACGCCGCTTTTCGCGAACTCGAACCAGTCCGGCTCCGCCACGGCGTCCTCCTCGGCGAGGCGCTCGGCGACCGCCTCGATGAGGGCGTCCGCGGGCACGTCGTAGAGTGTCGTCATTGCCACGTCGTTCCCGACGCGGACCACCCGGCGGACTGCCGGGAAACAGTTACGGCCGACCGCATCACTCCGTTCGCTGGCCCAGCCCGAGCGAGAACGCGACGAGGCCGCCCAGGACCGTGGGGAAGGCGTAGGTCGCGGCGCGGTGGACGAGGACCGCCGCGCCGATGACGGCACCGCCGACCTGCGTGGTCGGCACCAACAGGACGATGAGGACGCTCTCGACGCCGCCCAACCCTCCGGGGAGCGGCGTGATGCCGGCGATGGCGCCCATCGGAACCGCGAGCAACACCGCGGCGAACGAGACCGAAAAGCCGAGCGCGTACAGCGACAGCCACAGCGAGATACAGAGCAAGAGCCAGCCAAAGGCCGAGAAGCCCATCGCCTCCAGCAGCGTCGTCCGGCTGCCGGCGACGCGGTCGATGGCCCCGAAGAAGGTCTCGATGCGGCGCTCGATCACCGCGGCGTCGGGCGGGTCCCGCCGTGGAATCAACCGCCCGATACTGCGGAGGATGGGCGTGAACACCCGGACGACGGCGGCCTCGAGTTTGTAGCGGTAGCGCCATCCCAGGAAGGCCGCCACCGGGATCGCGACCACCAGCCCCCCCACGGCCATGCTCGCGTAGACGACGTTCCGGTTGAACCCGATCTCGCCGACGGCGACGAAGACAAGTCCGATGAGCGCATAGCCCAGCGACGGGACGAAATGCAGCGCGTCGACGGAGGCGATGGCTGCGAGGCCGGTCTCGTACTCGCTGTCGGTCGCCTCGGAGATGAGATACGCCGTCACCGGCTCCCCGCCCGCCTGACCGAAGGGAGTCACGTTGTTCGAGAAGATGGCCGCCGCGAACACCAGAAGCGCCCGGTGGACGGCGATGGACTCCCCGAGCGCGCCCAGCACCGTCCGGAGCGCCATCCCCCAGGCGCCCAGCCAGAACACCGCGTTCAGGAAGATGACAGGCACCAGCGCCGGCCGGCCCACCGACAGGAGGGCGTCGACCATCTCGCGGATGCCGACGAGCCACATGACGATAGCCAGGACGACCGCTCCGCCGAGAAACCCCAGCACGGTCGCCCACCTGTCGCCGTTCATGTCCCCTTGATAGTCGGAGCCCTGTGTTGAAGCCACCGAACCGGCGTCGCCCGTCGACCGGCGGGGTTTTTCCGGCGGCCGCCGAACGGCAGGTATGGACGAGCGGACCGCGCTGGGACGGATCGCGGCCCGGCTCCCGGCCGCGGGCGACGACGCCGCCGTCGTCGACGGCCGGGTGCTCACGACCGACATGCTCCACGACCGGACGGACTTCCCCGTCGGGACGACCCGCTACACCGCCGGGTGGCGCGCCGTCGGTGCCTCGCTGTCGGACGTCGCCGCGATGGGTGCCGACGCCACCGCCGCCGTCGCCGTCTACGCCGCCCCCGCCTTCGAGGAGTCCGAACTCGCCGACTTCCTCGACGGCGCCGTCGACGTCTGCGACGCCGTGGGCGCGGAATACGTCGGCGGCGACCTCGACGGCCACGAGGAGTTCACCGTCGCGACCACCGCGCTCGGAGAGACGGACGACCCGGTCCGCCGGTCGGGCGCCGCGCCCGGCGACGCCGTCTGCGTGACGGGCACGCTCGGCCGGAGCGGGGCCGCCCTCCGGCTGTTCGAGTGCGGCGAACGTGAACGCGCGAACGACCGCTTCCGGTTCGATCCGCGGGTCGCCGCCGGGCGGGCCGTCGCGGCGGATGCGACGGCGATGATGGACTCAAGCGACGGCCTCGCGCGCTCGCTCCACCAGCTCGCCGAGGCCAGCGACTGCGGGTTCGCCGTCGAGTCGCCGCTGCCCGTCGCCGACGTCGTCGAGGAGGTGGCCGACGACGCCGCCGACCGCCGGGAACTGGGCGTCTTCTTCGGCGAGGACTTCGAACTCGTGTTCACGGTCCCGCCCGAGCGCCTGTCCGCGCTCCGCGAGCGGTCGCCCGTCGAAATCACGCGGGTCGGGACCGCCGTCGAGTCGGGCGTCACGCTCGACGGTAGCCCGTTGCCCGACCGCGGGTTCACGCACGGGGGTAAGGGTTAGCGGTGTTGTGCCGCGGTCGGTCAGGCCCCGACGATCTGGAACGGGACGGGCGTGAAACAGAGCAACCCGAGGACGAGCGTGAGGGCGGCGACGGTCTTCCGACGGGGGCCGAGCGGTTCGTCCCGGACGGGCGCGGCGGGGCCGGCGTAGGCGAGGACGATCGCGAGGACGCCCCAGAACCCCCAGAGGACGACCGCGTTCGTGGCCTCCAGGGTGTAGTAGATGTAGCCCGCCAGCGCGAACAGCACGACGGGGACGGCCGCGGCGAGGGTCTCCTGGCGGGGGCCCAGCGTCGCCCGCGTGATGTGGCCGCCGTCGAACTGGCCAACGGGGAGGAGGTTCAGAAACGTGACGAACATGCCGACCCAGCCGCCGAAGACGATGGGGTTGACTGCCTTCGCCGGGTCGGCGTAACCCAGCGGCTGACCGGTCAGCGCGGCCAGCCCCTCTAGTAGGAGGGGGTCGTTGAACCGGATGGACGCCCCGGAGGGCCCTTCGATGACCCGCTCGGGCACCGTGATCGGGTCGGCGTAGAGCCCGACGACGGTGACGACGACGGTGGCGACCAGCCCCGCGAGCGGGCCGGCGACGCCGATGTCGAACAGCGCCTTCCGGCTGGGGATCCGCCCGCGCATCCGGATGACCGCGCCCATCGTCCCGATGAGCGATGGAAACGGGACGAAGTAGGGCAGGCTCGCGTCGACGTCGTAACAGCGGATCATCACGTAGTGACCCAGTTCGTGGACCGCCAGCGGCCCCAGGATGGCGAGGACGAACGGTACCGCCTCCAGCAACACCAGGGGGTCCGATTCGATCGCCGACAGGGGGATGTAGTACCAGGTGCTGGCCCCGACGAAAAGCGTCGAGGCGACCGTGAGCACGAAAAAGAACAGGTTCAGCCACGGCATTCCGTCGATGTGCGGGGTCCGCGGTTCGGCGACGAGGACGTACTGTGACTCGAGCGGGCCCGCGCGCCGCGCGCCGCCGTCCGGGTCGACCGGCCGGCCCGCAGGCGGCGTTGTGGGATCGGTGGCCCGCGGCGAGCCGGATAGCGCCGCCGGATCGGTACCCGGCGAGTCGGACCGGGTCGAGGGGTCGGCGCGGGGCCGGAGGTCTGCCTCGACCCGCTCCCGGGTCGACAGCGACACCGTATAGCCCGCCTCGTGGAACAGCGGCCAGAGTTCGCGCTCCAGCCTGCCGGTCGCGGTCAGGGGCGTCCCCAGATAGTAGAGCGTGCCGTCGCGCTCCCTGACGTCGACGACGTGAAACGACGACTCGACATCGGCAACCGGCGGCCCATCCGCCGGCGTGCGACTCTCGACCATCGGTGCGTAGTAAGTCGGTCCGGGATTTAACTGTTTTCAGGCGCTAAGTCCCCTTCCTCAAGGAGCAACGTAGAGAGCGAAGCGACCGAGTAGCGCAGTAGGGAGGGGATACAGCGTCCCCAGAAATCGGAGATTATCTGGTGTGCGAACGAGACGCGAAGCGCCCAGTCAACGCCGTCATCGTCTCACAAACACCCCACGACGACCGGCCCACAGGCCCACGTCAACCACAAACTACTTGTATGCAAATTGTGTAAGTTATGAGGTGGCAACCCGAAAGACCATCTCCATCCGCGACGACCAAGAGGAGTGGATTCAGGACAATCACCTGAATCTCTCCTCGTTCGTCCAAGAGAAACTGGACGAACTTATCGAGAAACGAGAGTCATAGATGCACTACAACTACAAGTATCGACTCGACCCGCCGGACGCGATCACTGAGACGCTTTTGCATCACGTCGATACTTGTAGGCAACTCTACAACCACATCCTCTACAAACTCGACGAGGCGGACGAGATTCCAGCACGCTACAGGATACAGGGAACACTCCCCGACCTCAAATCGTGGTGGGGCGACCTGAACGACGTTCACTCGAAAGTGTTGCAGGTGGCCGTCAAGCGCGTCTACGACAACCTCTCCACGCTCAAATCCCAGAAGGAGAACGGACACGCTGTTGGAATGCTCAAGTGGAAACCGCCTCGGGAGTATCGGTCGCTCACCTACAACCAGTCCGGCTTCAAACTCAAGAATACGAGTGGTCGGCCTGTCCTGTGGTTGAGCAAAATCGGTGAGATTCCGATTCACCTCCACCGAGATA
>PXRS01000003.1 GCA_003023785.1 Halobacteriales archaeon QS_5_68_33
GATCCGCGCCGGCGCGTCGCTGGTCCAGCTCTACACCGGGTTGGTCTACCGCGGGCCGCCCACCGCCCGCGAGATCAATCGTGGGTTGCTCGACCTGCTTGAGCGGGACGGTTTCAACTCCGTGAGCGAGGCGGTCGGTGCCGACCTCTGACGGCGGGGTTCAGGGCCCGGTTTCAGTTTCGTTTCTCCGCCGGAGCGACGACTTCCACCGTGATCCCCTCGGGGTCCTCGCAGTAGAGCGCGTAGTAACCGCCGGCGTACGGGTGTCGATCCTCGTAGAGGAGCGTCGAATCGTCCCGCTCCCGTATCGCGGCGGTCAGGTCGTCGACCTGCGAGCGGGACGCGGCGTGGAAGGCGAGGTGGTCGAGTCCCGGCGCCGACCGCTCGACGGGCGGGCCCGCGTCGCCCCGCGTGACCACGACGTAGGTCGGCCCCCTAGCCCACGACCGGCCGCCCGCCCACTCGTCTTTCGGTTCGTAGCCGAGTTCGCCGAGCAGCCAGTCCCAGAACGCGATGGTCGAATCGAGGTCGGACGCGCAGAGTTCGACGTGGTGGAGCGCGCCGGCGTGGGCCGGGTCGGCGTGGTCGTGGTCCGAGGAGTGGTCGGCCACAGCGTGCTCGGTAGTCTGGTCGGCACGATCGTCCTCTGGAGGAGCGTCGGGGTCGCCGCCCGCGTCGTCTGCCATGACGGAGGCCTCGAAGCGACCGTTGAAGGCAGTGGCGGCCGGGCGTCACTCGATATCTTTCCGGCGGAAGACCGACGACCGGGAGCGCGGCGACCACTTACACCCTCGCCGGGGACTGGAGTTATGACGGCCACGGGCGAAGACCGGAGCATGCAGGCACAGGACCGCGTCGCGCGCTTCTGCGAGGAGTACGACCTGGACGGCGACCCCGCCTATCGGGTGCTGGACCTGGCCGCCGAGGTGGGCGAGGTGGCGGCTGACGCCGCCAAGTCCGCGGAGTACGGTGCCGCGCCGGAGAAGTTGGCGGTGAGTGAGGACGAACTCGGCGACGCCCTCTTCTCGCTTTTGGCGACCGCCGAAGCGCTCAACGTCGACGCCGAGGAAGCACTGGAGACGTCGCTCGCGAAGTACGAGCGGCGACTCGAAGCGACGGGTGAGGCGGGGTCTGACAGGGAGTAGCCGCGATGGCGCCGCGGGTCCTCCACTACTCCGACATCGAGAACGCCCGCGACCGGCCCGAGCGGATCCGCCGCCTCGCCGCCACCGTCGCCGACCGCCGGGACAGGGAGACGCTGGACTGACTCGTCGAACCGACGGGGCCGAATGGGGGGTCTGGCATCGGATCACACTGCCTGGCCAGGGTTATGTGTGGCCCGTTCGACGCCACTCCATGGAGGAGTCCCACGTCGTCAACGTGGACTGTGCGGTCCGTCGCAACGAAGCGTACCTGCTCATCGAGCGCGCCGCGAGCGAGGAACACGCCGCGGACCAGCTGGCCTTCCCCGGCGGGAAAGTCGAGAACCCGCCCGACGGAGCGGACGCTCTCGCGGCGACCGCCAGCCGGGAGGTCCGCGAGGAGACCGGCGTCGCGGTCGAGGACGTCGCGTACGTGACCAGCGGGACGTTCGTGAGCGACACCGGCCACGACGTCCTGAACGTCGTCGTCACCGGCCAATACGCCGGCGGCGAGGCCCGCGCCCGTGAACCCGAGGAGCTCGGCGCGGTCCGCTGGCTCACCGCCGACGAGTTCCGCGGGCGCGACCCGCCCGAGTTCTTGCGCGAGTACGTCGACGCGGTTGAGGCGGGACACTCATGCTGACGAAGGTGAGTCGGCGTCGACGCCGAGCGTCTCGAAGGCGCGGTCGCTGTCGCCGTCCATCAGTCCGAGGAGGTCGACGACGCGGCCCCGGACCTCGTCGACGGTGACGTGGACGACGCCCTCGTCGGGCTGGCCGTAGAGGACGCTCGCGCCGTCCGGGGCGGCGGCGATGGCGGGCAGCGCGGCGAGGTCCTCCTCGCCGTCGACGCGGACCAGCGTGGTGCCCTCGGCGAGGCCGTCGACGACGGCGGCGAGCAGGTCGGCGGTAAGCGTGGCGGGCGGGTTCTCGACCTCGCGGACGCGGTCGAACGGGGCGTCGGCGACGGTCTCGCTGACCTCGTCGTCGACGGTGGCGCGTTTGGTGCGCTCGTCGACGAGCGCCAGGCCGGGAACGCAGCCGGCTTCGAGGACGTGGTAGGTGACGATGTCGCCGACGGTGACCAGCGGCGACCCCGCGCTCGCGAGGGCGACCCCGATGTCGGTCGCGACGGGGCCGAAGGGCTCTCTCAGGCGGCCGCGGAGCGCGGGCTGGAGTTCGAGCACCGTCGTCACGTTAGCGAACCTTGAGCGCGTACCGGCCGGGTTCCGTGACGCCCATCTCCGCCGCGATTTCGGAGCGGTCGGGGTGGGTGATGACGACGTAGCCGGCCCAGTCCTCGGTCAGCGACGACGAGCCACAGGCGACGCAGGTGTCGGCCTCCTCGGAGTCCTGGACGCGGTGACACTCCCGGCAGACGAGCCTGTCGGCCATCAGCCCTCACCCGCTTCCGCGGTGCTCTCGTGCTTTTGCCGGTCCTCCTCGAGCCAGCCGTGTTTGCCCAGGCCGACCTGCTTGGCTGTCAGGCCGATCTTCGAGTCGCGGGGGTTGCGCTCGTCGATGCTCTTGGTGACGATCCGCGCCCGGACGGCGTCGCCGACGCCCAGCGTGCGGTTGTTCTCGCGGGCGGCCAGCATCTGTCCCTCCTCGTCGTAGGCGAGGTACTCGTCGGAGATCTGCGAGACGTGCAACAGGCCGTCGACGGGACCGATGCCGACGAAGGCGCCGAAGTTCACGACCTCGACGACCTCGCCGTCGACGACCTCCTGCATCTGGGGGTCGAAGGTCAGCGCGTCGAACTCGGCCGTGAAGTAGACCCCCTCCTCGCCGGGGACGACCGACCCCTCGCCGACATCGTGGACCTCGATGACCGAGACGATCGAACCGACGTCCTCGTCCATCCGGCCCTCGAGGTCGTCCTGCAGGAGCTGTTTGACCAGCTCGGGCGTCACGTCCGCCAGGTGCGCCGGCGGCACTTCCACCGTGTCGCGAAGTCTAACCCGTTTGTACATGTTATGGTCGAGTGACTGCGAGTTTGTTCTCGCCGCGTAAACTAATTACCGGAACGCCCGCGTCGAGCAGTCGCCGCCGCAGGGGCCCGTCGTTGGTGACCGCGCCCGCGACGCCGTCGCGGGTGGCACATTCGAACACCGCCTCGTCGCCCGACTCGGCGTCGTGGTCAAGGACCCGGCACCGCTCGCTGGCCAGGTCCAGCCCGACGCCCGCCGCCGTCGCCGCCTCGCCCGCGCCCGCCGCGAGCCGCTCCAGTTCCGCGAGGACCGCCCCCGGCACCGCCGGGTCGAACCCGTCCTCGCCGCGCCCGACTCCGGTCCCCGTCTCGGCTCCGGTTTCGACGCCGACTCCGACGTCCGTGAGGTCGGCGGTGACCCTGTCGAGTTCCGCGAACAGTCGCAGGTTGCATTCGACGGGCATCATGAGTGCGTTTGCGTCCAGCACGATCATTCCCGGAGGGTGCCGATCCCGATGAGCCGCCAGCGGCCGCCGATCCGGCGGTTGATGGCTATCTTCGCGCCCTCGCGGGCACAGACCGGGCGCTGGAGCGCCACCTCGCACTCGCCGTCGCGGGCGCTGGTGACCGACCCCGCGGTCTTGGCGGTGCCGACGATCATCATCAGCGGTTCGCCCGTGGATATCTCGTCGACGGTGCCCGCCTCCTGGCCGACGATCCGGTCCAGCAGGTCGACGCCCATCGTGAACTGGTGCTGGGTCGGCGGGAGCGTCCCGGGCGTACCGGCGACCTGGCCGGCGAGCGCGTCGCCTTTCGTCGTCGCCGGGTCCAGCCCCGTGCCGACGCCGAGCAACCCGCCCGGGGTTGCGACGCCGACGGTCTCGCCGCCGGCCTGCAGCGACCGCACGGACGTCTCGACGGGCCGCCACTCCGTCCGGCCGCCCTCCTCGACCTCGCGGCCGGGGCGCAGTTCGAGGTCGTCGCCCGCCTCGAGTTCGCCCGCGACGAGCGACCCGCCGAGCACGCCGCCCGAGAGCGAGTCCCAGGTCGTCCCCGGGCGGTTGATGTCGAACGACCGGGCGACGAGCATCTCCGGGTCGGCGTCGGGGTCCCGGTCGGGCGTGGGGATCTCGCGCTCGACGGCGTCGATGAGCACGTCCACGTTGGCGCCCTGCTGGGCGCTTGTCGGGACGATCGGGGCGTCCTCGGCGACGGTGTCCTCGATGAACTCCCGGATCTCCCGGTAGTTCTCGCGGGCGCGCTCGGCGTCGACGAGGTCGATCTTGTTCTGGGCGACGACGATGTTGTCGATGCCGATGATGTCCAGCGCCATGAGGTGCTCCTCGGTCTGGGGCTGGGGGACCTCCTCGCCTGCACTGATAACGAGGACGGCGCCGTCCATGATGGCGGCACCCGACAGCATCGTCGCCATCAGCGTCTCGTGGCCCGGCGCGTCGACGAACGACACCGTCCGGAGCGGCTCCGTCTCGACGTCGTGGTCGGGGCAGGTCTCCTCGACGGTGAACGCCGCGGGCTCGTCACACTCCGGGCACCGACGGAACGTCGCGTCGGCGTAGCCCAGCCTGATGGAGATGCCGCGTTTCATCTCCTCGGAGTGCTGGTCGGTCCACTCGCCTGAGAGCGCCTGGACCAGCGTCGTCTTGCCGTGGTCGACGTGGCCCACCAGGCCGATGTTCACCTCCGGGTGTTGTGTGTTCGTCATCTCGGGAATAATCGTGGGGAATCTTCGCCCTGTCCGCCTGATAAACCTACTGTTTGCGACTTTCCCCGGGTGTGCGGGCGCCGCGTCGGCCTCGCCGCCCGGTTCGCGGCCGGTCGCGGGTCACTCCGCGCGGCCGGAGAGCGCCGACTCGACGCGCTCGGCCAGTCGGTCGAACCCGCCGGCCTGCCCCCTCTTGGGCAGGTACGCTCCCCCGCATTCGCGGGCCGTCCGGGCGACCCCCTCGTCGTCACACGCGGTGAAGAGGATGAACGGCGTGGTCGGGTCGCCATCCCGGACCGCCGCGAGCAACTCCAGGCCGTCCATCACCGGCATCTCGTAGTCGCTGACCACGCAGTCGACGTCGGCCGCCTCGAACCGCGCCAGCGCGTCCTGCGAGTCCGTCTCGACCACCACCGTCATCTCCGTCTCCAGTCGCTTCAGGTACGTCCCCGCGAGCGACGCGATCCGGGGCTCGTCGTCGACGACCAGCACCGTCGCCCGCTTCCAGTCCGCCTCCTGTTCCGCGACGCCGCGGGTGAACGTCCCCGCGCCGGCGGAATCCCGCTGATGAGACGTACACATGAACGCATAGTTTGTAACCATTCCACTTAGTTTTGTATGCGAGTTACTCAAATCCAAAAATTCGATCAGTTGCCGAATTCGTCGGCGACGAGTACACCGAGGTCCGCAGTGCCGACCCCTGGCGCGTCGCCGTCCGGATCCCGCTGGCCGACGAGCGGCGGCCTCGAACGTGTCCTTCGCCGGTTGTACCGATTTACCGGTATTTCGTCGATCAATTCGACGAAATTCGGAACTGATTTACAACCAACCGAATCAGCGATAGATCAGCGCCACCGTAACAATCATTACCCATAAACAAGCAACTGGGTTGTAGCACGGACAGGTGTGTCACAGGTGATCGACCGGAGACAGGGCAGGGGAGACAGGTGCTACCTGTCGGGGGCGCGGGGGCAGACGCTCCAGGACTACACGATCGGGATCAGCCTGTTCCTCGTCACCGTCGCCGCGGTCCTGGCCGGATTGCTCGGCTTTACGAGCCCGCTGACGGCCGGCGTCAGCGCCGAGGACGTCTCACAGTCCGAGCGGGTGTCGGCGGCGATGGTCGGGAACCTCTCGACGGCGCGCCAGCCCAACGAACTGGACGCCTCGCGGCTGTCGACGACGCTGGGTCGGCCGGTCGAACAGCTCCGGAACCGGTGGGGTATCGAGCGGACGACCAGTCTCAACGTCTCGCTCGTGACGCTGAACGGGACCCGTATCGTCGAGCGTGGGGGGACCCGACTGACCGTCGGCGCCAGCCACACCAACCGGTCGACGGCGACCGCCTCGCGCATCGTCGTTCTCGACGACGGGACCTGTGACCCGTCCTGTCGACTGGTGGTGCGGACGTGGTAACATGACAGGCGACGACCGCGGCCAGGCGTTCACGCTTGAGGGCCTCGCCAGCGCGCTCATTCTCCTCGGGGCGTTGCTGTTCGCGGTGCAGTCGGTGGTGGTCACGCCGGGCGGCGGGGGCGAACTCGACCCCTCGACGCGGGCGGACCTGCGCCAGCAGGCCAGCGACATCCTGCTGACGACCGCCCGTGCCGAGGAGAACGACCTCTCGACGCTGGTGCGCAACTGGTCGGAGAGCCGTCGCACCTTCGAGGGGGCGGTCAACGGTCAGATCGGCTACGGCCCGCGGACGCCGCCCGGCGATTTCGGCCGCATGCTCGAACAGACGTTCGACCAGCGCGGGTTCCTCTACAACGTCGAGGTGGTCTACCGGCCGAAGAACCTCTCGGAGGGCACCGGGAGCGTCCCGATGGTCGACCGCGGGACCCCCTCCGAGCAGGCGGTCACCGCCAGCTACACCGTGACGCTGTACGACAACCAGACGCTGACCGCCAGGAACGTCTCTCAGAACGTCGAACTCCGGCAGTACGACACGAACGCGACCAACAACGCCGACGGGTACTACCCGGTCCCCGACGCCGTGAACGGGCCCGTCTACAACGTCGTGGAGGTGCGCCTGGTCGTATGGTGACCCCCGACACCCGCCGCCGGGCCCAGATGATACTCCTGGGGGCGCTCGCGCTCGCGGTCATCATCGTGGCGGTGACCGTCGTCGTCAACAGCCTCGCGACCACCCGGACGGCCGGCCCCACGCAGTCCTCCCCACAGATCGACGAGGCCCGCGAGTTCGCCTTCGAGTCCCGGAAGGGTTCGCGGTCGCTCGTCCTCCGACTCAACCACCGCCACCGGAACGTGACCGCCGCGCAACTGGATGCCATCGTCACCGACAACGTCACCGCTTACGGGGGGTTGCTGGCCGAATCCTACGCCAGTTCCCACGCCGAGTACGTCAACCTCACCTACCACAACGACAGTTCGGCGTTCGGCTACCGGGTCGTCCAGGCCGCCGACGACAACCTCTCGACCGGCGGGCCCGGACCCGGACCCGTGCTCGTCCCGCCCGGGGCGGAACGCCGGATCGGCTGGTTCTCGCTCAACGTGAATCTCTCGTCGACGAGCCGTGATCCGTCGTCCATCGTCGTCACGAACGACACCGGCCACAGCGTCGAGTACCGGATCAACCGGACGGGCAACGGGACGCTCAACGTCACCTCCACCGTGACCGACGGGGGGACCGTCACGGGGACGGCCACGGGGACCTGTGACCCCTCGCGTGACCGCGTATTGCTCGATCTCGTCGGCGGCACGTCGTTCTCGGCCGACTGTACGTTCAACGGGACCGAGGCCATCGACGGGCCCTATTCGGTTACCGTCGTCAACGGGGACGGCCTCGTCGGCAAGTACGAACTGGCGTACAAGGAGTCGGTCACGCCCTCGCCCGGTCCGGAATGTGCCCCGTCGGTCCCCCGGACCGAGCCGTGTACGGCACCGGTCGTCTGGACCGCCAACGTGAGCGCACAGTTCGACAGCAGCGAGATGAACGTCTCGAACCGGTACAACGTCAGCATCTACGGAGACCCACCATGATCCCGTCAGCACGCGCCGAGTCGACACAGCTCTCGCACCTGTTCGGCATCGCGATGACCGCGGTCCTGATCACGGTTGTGCTGACCGGCGCGGCCGACTACGCATCGGGAACCGCCTCGCCTCGGAACTCGAACGCGTGGACGAACTCGGCCGGGAGGGCGCCCGGGCGACCGTCCGGACGCGGGTCCAGGCGCGTGTGTCCGGCAAGAACTACGACGTGAACGTCTCCGCGGGCGATACGTGTCGGACGGAGAACTTCGACGCCGACCGGTGTCTCGTCCTGGAGACGGTCGACGGCGACGCGAGCGCGACGGTGCCGCTGAACGTCTCCAGCGACCTCTCGCTCGAACAGGAGGGCGGGGGGGTCCTCCTGCTCGGCGTCGCGGGCAGCGGCGACCGCGAGGGGACGGCGACCGTCATCGACCGGCGACTGCGGATCGGCGTCGCGCGGGACTTCGCGTCCAGCCGGTTCGGGTCGGTGACCGACCCGACCAACCGGCCGCCGGTCGCGAAGGTCGACTTCTCGCCGGGCAACCCCCGGAGCAGCGACCCGGTCCGGTTCTCCGCGGCCGAGTCGTTCGACCCCGACGGGAGCATCGTCACCTACAGGTGGGACTTCGACGGGGACGGCTCGTTCGACGCGCTCGGTCGGAACGTCTCCCGTAACCTCGCCGCGGGCCCACAGCGGGTGAAACTCCAGGTCGTCGACAACGAGGGGGCGCTGACGAACGCCACCGCCGTGCTCCGCGTCTCGGGCGTCGCGTACGAGGGGGACCTCGACGACACCGACGAGGGGACCGGCAGCCTGGAGGGGGCGATCTCGTTCAGCGTCACCAACGAGTGGGCCACCGACGCCGACTCGTCGGTCGAGATCACGCACGTCGCGATCGAACCGAAGTGGGACAACCCGACGGAACTCGGACACCCGATCGAGAACGACTGTGGAGGAGGGGCGCCGTGTCCGTACGGGAGCGCCAGCAACGACGAGGAGGTCGTCGTCGACGCTGGATTCGACGGCGGCGAAGCGGAGGGAATCGGCCCGATCGACCACGACCCCGACCGGGACGGCGAGACCGAAATCGCGGACAGCGGTGTGATCGTCGAACTCGACGAGCCCGTCTCGCTGTTCAGCGGCGAGAGCGCGCGGATATGGGTCGGTGCGTTCGAGGACGAGACCGACCTGTCGGGCAGGGAGTTCGACCTCGGCGTCAGGTACGAGGTCGACGGCAAGCGAAACTCGACGACGTTTACGGACGTGGCCGGCAGTCCGACCATCGAGACGTACCGCCTCGAGACGGGCGCCGACAACGAGGACGTCGAGGCGGTCATCGTCTCGGACAAGGAACTGGACACGATCCGGATCGACCTCGGTGGGGGCCTGAGCGGGACGGAGGACGAGTCCGGTGTGACGACCACCGAGCGTCCGGACGGGCGGTACGAACACCGGCTCTTCCTGGGGTCGCTCCCGGACGGCGGGGTCGCGAAGGCGAACCTGACCGTCGCCGGAAACGACAGCGTCCCGGCCTTCGAGACTCGCGGTTCGAAGTCGATAAACCGGTCGTTCGCTCTCCTCGACGGGGGGTACGTCTGGAGCAGTACCGCCGACTGGGACAATAGTTTCGCGTGGGACGGCGTCGTCCACGATTCGGTCGGCAGCCGTCAGCCCGACACGATCAGGCTCGGCTACCCCACCAGCAGCGAGTTCGGGTCGAGCCTCGCGGGATACTGGCACTTCGACGGGTCGGCGGAGGACGCCTCCGGCAACGGGCTCGACGGGACCGAGTCCGGCGTCGGCACGGGTTTCGGCGTCTTCGGCACGCCGAGTTACTCGTTCGGGAGCGGCGATCACGTCGAGGTCCCCGGGATCGACGGGATCCACTCCGGAACCTCCTCGCTGTCGACGTGGATCAAGACGAGTAGCGAGGGCGACGACAGGTTCTGGGTGGCGCCGGGGATAACCGGCGTCGAGGAGGCCGGCGGCGGAAACGACATCTTCTGGGGGTGGATCGACGGCACCGGGCAGATCGGCGTCAAGGCGGGCAACGACCCCGGTGCACAGAGTCCGACGGCGGTCGACGACGGCCAGTGGCACCACGTGGTTTTCACCTATCGGGCGAGCGATGGGAACTCGCGGGTCTTCGTCGACGGCGAACTGGTCGGCGAGGAATGGACGGCCACGGGCGGCACGACGACGCCGTTCTCCAGCATCGGTCGCATCGAGGACACGGGCGGGACCCCGGAGTATTTCAACGGCCAGATCGACGAGGTCAGGTCCTACGACCGCGTTCTCACGAGCGACGAGGCGGAGGACCTGGCCGAGCCCAACGGGACGATCCGGACCGGGTGGAAGAACGGCTCGACGGCGCTCGACGCGTCGCAGTTGTCCGTCCGGTACAGCGCCGACATCCCGATAGCGACGACGGTCAACGTCACCGTCCACGCCGACACGAGCGGTGACGGAAGCATCGACAGAACCAGCGACACGGTGACGCTGGAACCCGGACGGAACTCCGTGCCGGTCGAAGGATTCGGGAGTTTCGACGCCAGCCGCTACAAACTCGTCATCGACCTCAAGACGGTCGCTCCCACCAAGACCCCGGTCGTCTACCGGATCGGTCTCGCGGAGGACTCATGACCGGGATGGACGACCGCGCGGTCCGGAACCTCGTCGGCTTCACGCTCACGTTCTCGATCATCGTCGTCTCGGTCGGGCTCACGGCGACGCTGGGCACCCAGCAACTGGACGCGGTGAGCCAGTCCGAACGCGTCGAGAACGCACGGGCCGGGTCCGAGCAACTCGCAAACAGCCTCGAACGCCTCCAGCAACAGCGGTCGGTCGTCGCGACGAGCGAGCTCGACCTGGCGGAGGGCACGCTGACGGTGACCGACGGCACGACGATGACGGTACGGACGACGGATAACTTCAACAGGACGGTCTCGACGGGCGGGCTGGCCTACCGGATCGGCGACACCACCTTCGACTACGAGGCCGGCGCGCTGTTCAGGACCGACGCCCGGGGCAACGCGGTGATGCTCGCGCCGCCGACGATGAGTTGTACGGACGAGCGGGCCGTCGTCTCGGTCGTCAGGGTCACGCCACGGTCGGCCACGCAGTTCGGCGGCAGGGAAGTGACCGTGACGGCCACCGCCGAATCCCAGGAGTTGCTCTACCCGCTGAATCGGACCGGCCGCGACAGCGCCGGCGACGCCGAGGAGGCCAACGTCACGGTCACCTCGCCGCGGGCCGACGCCTGGGCGCAGCACTTCGAGGACGCCGGCAACTGGACCGAATCCGCCACACTGGAGGACACCTACGTCTGTGACGCCGTCGACGCGGTCTACATCCGCCAGACGAACGTCACCATCGGCTTCCGAGGCTGAGCCGGAGACAGAAGACGAGAGACGGCGTGGGGCGGGGCGGGCGGGACAGTCAGGGGTCGGCCTGGACGTTGCGCACCCGGATGTTGATGACGTCGCCGGCCACGGCGTCTTCCTCGGCGCGGCCGATCTGATAGAGCAACACGAGTTCGTTCGTCGAGTTGGCGCCGTCGGGGTAGTCCAGCGCGACCAGCGCCTGGTTGCTCTTCATGCTGAGGAAGGCGCTGGCGTCGCGGTCGACGTCGGGTCGGTTGTCGATGCTGTCGTTGATCTCGTTCTGCCACCAGGCGGGGTCCTCGCCGCTCGCGAGCAGTGCGCTGGCGTCGTCGCCGTCGGTGTAGATGGTGACGTTGTCGGCGTCGATCTTGAAATCGGGGGTCGTCATGTTCGTACACCGGGCGACCGAGTAGGACTCGCCGGTGCTCTCGTTGGTCCGGACGATGCCGGTGCTGCGCCACTCGGCGCACTCGTAGGTCGTGGCGTTGAACGTGACCGACTCGTCGTCTGCCAGCGCGAAGGCGTGGGAGAACTGCGTGGGCGCGGTGGGGTCGTTGACGTTGGTGAACCGCTCGCCGCCGCGGGTCGTCGCCGCGAGGTCGTCCGTGTCGCCGGCTATCTGGGGGGGAAAGGTCCCGCCGTTGCCGGTCGTGAGGTTCGTCGAGGTGGGCGTCCGGGCGATCTGGCGGGTCGTGGCGATGTTCCGCGAGATGTTCAGGAACACCGCGTTGAGTCTCGACTGATTGTTCGCGTAGTAGTAGCTCCCGCCAGTCCTGCTGGCCATCTCTTTGAGCACGGTCTCGTTGAATTCGTCCGTCGACTGTCCGAACCCGATCGTGTACACCGTCACGTCCTGGCCCCTCGAAATTTCGGCTCGGATCTCCGCCGCCTCGTTGTCGCCGACCCCGTCCATCCCGTTCGCGTTGAACTCGCCGTCGGAGAGAAACACGACGATGCTCGGTCGAGTCTGGTTGCTCTTGAGGTGATGGACGACGTTCGCCTTGTGTAGTCCGGCGCTACCGGCGGTCCCACCCCGGGGTCTGGTCCGGTCGACGGTGTCGTTGAACTCGTCGCTCGGCGGAAGCAAGTGTTTCCCGTCGGGGTGGGGCGTGCGCCAGATCCACGCGTGGCTGTCGGCCCAGGACGGCGAGGCCCAGACCGTGGAGTATCCGACGAGTGCGATCCTGTCCCGACTGCCGTTGAGGGTGCCGGTGAAGTTCTTGATAGCCGACTGTGCAGCAGCGAGCTTGGTGTTGCCGTTGGGGAGTTCGTCGCGCATCGACCCCGATTCGTCGAGGACGAACACCACGTCCTTCGGCGGGCCGGTCACGTTCGTGGCGCCCTCGACCTCGCGGATACGGCCGATGTCGAGGCGTCGCTCGGACAGCGGCTGGACGTAGACGCTGTAGTCGTTGGAGACGCCTTTTCGGACGCGGATGGTGTTGCCGGTGATCTCGACGTCGTCCATGTAGTCGGCGGTCGGACTCCGCGAGAGGTTGACGACCGTATTTCGCCGGTCGTCGGTCCGCCGGGGCAGGCGCTCCTGGTCGATGAACGCCCGCGCGGTCCGGTTCGAGTCGAACGTCTCGACGGTGATGCCCGACCGCGAGTCGTTCAACTCGTCTTCGAGGTAGGCCCCCCAGGCCACGTGGAAGTCGCTCCGGACCGTGACGGTGACGTTGTCCGGGCGCCGACACGGGCCGGAGACGAGCTTCGCGGAGCGCCGCGTCGACTCGCGCTCGGAACTCGTCGCGTTGTAGAAGGCCTCGTTGCGGTCGTTCTCGACCTCGCCGGTGAGGTTCGTGACCGTGAGGTCGAGGCTGCCGTTGCGAAAGCGCAGGTCCGGCCGCGTCTGGAGCGCGCTCCCGTTGTCGTTCGCGACGAAGACCCCGCCGGCCTCGTAGCCGACGGTCTCGCCGTCGTCGCTCTCGTAGCGGAGCGAACTCAGCGTGACGTTCGTCCGGCAACTCGTGCGTTCGTTGACGGTCACGTTCAGGTAGCCACGCCGGACGAGCCGCGACTCCTGGCCCTCCAGGTCGCCCAGCGAGAACTCGCCGGTCGCCGACCGGTCCGAGTTCGTGATCTCCGTCAACTGGGTGTCGACCTCCTCCATGACGAACCGGGCCTCCGCGTCGGTCCGCTCCTGCTGGAGGTCCGATATTGCGGTGCTCCCCGCGAAGACGACGAGTGTCGCGCCGGCGATCACCAGCGCGACCACGATCACGAACCCGATAATCCCCTGCTGTCCCCGTCCATCCCCCGAAGCGGTGCGAGCGTCCATCTCTCGGTCGTTCGTATTAGTGTGCTGTCGGTGAGCAAAAATGTGTCGGTGGTACAGAAAACGCACGTATCACGAACGAAATCGCATGCTCGCGTGTCTCGACCCGAAACGACGGCGCTCGTTCGGAGCGTCCGGCGAGCCGTCTGCGGGCGTCCGCCGACGAGAGGCTTTTGCCCGCCGCCGCCACAGATCGGGTGTGCAGGAGTTCGCGTTCGAACTCGCGCTGTGTGCCAGGCTGGAGCGGGAGGCCCCCGAGCGCCTCTACGCCCGCCAGCTGGGCGGCGCCGTCCACGGCCGCCGGGTCGTCGACGTCGTCGCCGTCGAGCCCGGTCCCGGGTTCGAGACCCGCGCGGCGATAACGCCCGAAACCGTCCCGCCGCCGGCCGTCGAGAGCGATGTCGGGCCCGGGGCTGCGGTGCGACCCGCCGCGGCGTTCGACTGCCACCCCGAGCGGGCGCGGGCGGTCGCCGAGCGCGCCGTCGAGGTGGGGTTTTTCGAGCGCGAGCGCCGCGACGGCCACACCGCCGTCCGGCAGGCGACCCGCTACCCCGACTGGGTCGACTCGCTGGTCGCCGTCGAGAACAAACCCGACCTCGACCGCCCGGGCGAGTTGCGCGACCAGCTCCGCACCGACGTCTCGCTGGCGCTGTTCGACGAAGTCGTGCTTGCGACCGAGTCCTACGTCACCCGCGCCCACCTCAACCGGCTCCCCGACTCCGTCGGAGTCTGGCGGTTCGACCCTGCGACCGGCGAGCGCGAGGTCGTCCGCGAGGCCCGGCAGTTGCCGGTCGACGACCCCGGGATCGAACTCCTCGACCGCCGCCCCGGCCGGGCGGACGTCCGCCCCGTCACCGCCGCCGAGAAGGCCCGCGTCCGCCGCCGGGTTGCCGAGCGCGCCTACGGCAAGGGCTGGCGGACCTACGAGTTGCCCGCCTGCGCCCGGTGTGACCCGGACGGGACCGACCGGGCCGCCGGGTTGCCCCGGTGTACCCACCACGAGCGACTCGTCCGGCCGGCGGTCGAGTGCGGGCCCGACTGCGCGGGGTACGACCCGGCCGACCCGCCGGACGTCGACACCGATGCCGTCCGGGCCCGGCGGACTCCCTGGGACCCCGAGCCCGACGGCCTCGACCGGCGACAGGTCGGCCTCGACCGATTCGAGTAGTTACTCCGCCCCGGCGTCCTCGCCCTCCCGGTCCGGGTCGGGCTCGGCGTCACCCCCGCGGACGCGTCGCCGCAGGACCCGGTTACCGCCGACGTAGACGGCGGTGAAGACGACGACGAACACCGCCGTCTCGACGGGCGCTATCCCCCTGTCCAGCACCAGCTGGATCCCGACGTACGCGACGGCGGCGACCCCCGCGACGAGCGCCGTCGCGACGACCGGCCGCTCGACCACGACGTCGTCGGCTTCCACGTTCATACGTCACACACACTCACGGCCGGCGAAAACACTTGGGGTGGTTTCTGTGGTAGTCCCTCCGGGACGAGATTGCACGATCGCAGTGGCGCGCGCTGTCGAGCGGTGCGAAGCGTGACCGAGGGGAACGCCTCGATGCGAACGGTG
>PXRS01000004.1 GCA_003023785.1 Halobacteriales archaeon QS_5_68_33
GGTTCGAAAGAGCGTAGCTCTTTCGTCATCCCGAAAATCTCCGATTTTCGGCGACAGCGAACCGCCCGAGTCGAACGGCTCGGGGCTTTCACGCTGTCTCGAAATATCGCTCTCATTCCGGCGGCTTATCTGAACACTACCGAACGAACGGAGGTCGGGCGGTCTCACCGAGGGAGTCACTTGTCGTACTGCCTGACCCCGCCGCGGAGGAAGAAAAACCAGAGCAGGCCGAAGATCAGGAGCATCGGGGCCGAGGCGACCACCGAGATGACGCCGGAGTCGGCGAAGGTGTAGGTGATCCCCACGGGGAGGGTCCGCTTGGCGGGGGAGTCGATGAGCATCACCGCGAAGAGGAACTCGTTGTACGAGAGGATCCAGGCGAGGACGAACGCCGCCGCGAGGCCGGGCTTGGCGACGGGCAGGACGATCCGGACGAACGCACCGAAACGGGTCGCCCCGTCGACCAGCGCCGCCTCGTCCAGCCACGACGGGATCCGTGAGAAGTAGGGGATCAGCAGCCAGACGGTGAAGGGGAGCGTGAACGCGACGTAGGCGATGACGAGGCCGAGGCGGGTGTCGAACAGCGGCGTGTCGAGAAAGAGCAGGTAGAGCGGGATGGCGACGACGGTCTGGGGGACCATCGGGAACAGAAGCAGGGAGCCGATGGCGACTCGACGGCCGGGGAACTCGAAGCGGTCGTAGCCGTATGCGGCGGTGGCGGCGAGCGCGGCGCTGATGACGCCGGTGGCCGTCGCGACGACCACGCTGTTGACGAGATATCGCGGGATATCGGTAAAGAGAAGCGTCCCGACGAAGGCGGCGAACTCGACCCCTTCCAGCCACCAGACGACCCCGCGGTTGATGAGCGTCTCGATCCGCACCTCGTTCAGCGTCATCATCACCGGCCAGAGCAGCGGGACGAGCACGACCAGGACGAGCGACCAGACCAGCAGGTGGAAGGCGACGGGGGCGAGACGGCGCCGGATCCGCCCGAGCGTACCGGCCCGGCGTCGGGACGCGGAGGCTCGGCTCACGTCCCGGGCAAGCGCTCCCGAACGAAAGAGGGTAGTGGTATCGGAAACGCGGGCGGGGTTTGCCGCCCGGGCGAGTGCGAGGCCTTTTATCGGGGCCCGCCGAACCCGATGGCGTGACCGACCGGATTCCGACGGGCTGTGCCGCCGTCGACGACCTGCTCGGCGGCGGGTTCGAGCGCGGTGCCGCCACGCAGGTCTACGGCCCGCCGGCCGCCGGCAAGACCAACATCGTCCTCTCGGCGGCGGTCGAGGTGGCTGCAGACGGCGGGTCGGCGCTGTTCGTCGACACCGAGGGACTGTCGGTCGAACGCATGGAGCAACTCGCGGCCGCCCGCGCGACCCACCCCGACACCGAGGCCGAGTCGGTCGACGAACTCGCCTCGCGGCTCGTCATCTCGGCGGCCCACTCCTTCCAGGAACAGGAGGAGGCGGTCCAGGACGCCGAGGAACTCGTCGACGCGGTCGAACTCGTCGTCCTGGACAGTGCGACGGGGTTTTACCGCCTCGAACGCACGGAAGGCGACGAGGGCGAGACGCTGCGAGCGGTCGGTCGGCAGCTCGCCCACCTCGTCTCGCTGGCCCGCCAGCACGACGTCGCCATCGCGTTCACCAACCAGGTGTTCTCGGACCCCGAGGGCGACCGCTCGCGAGCCCTGGGCGGGCACACGCTCGACCACTGGTCGGGCGCCATCCTGCGGGTCGACCGCTTCCGCGGCGGGAACCGCCGCGCCACGCTCGAGAAGCATCGCGCCCGTCCCGCCGGGGAGTCGGCCCGGTTTCGCATCACCGACGAGGGCCTCGCAGCCACCGAGGGCCAGTAAACTACCCTATCCTACCGTCTCAGTAGATGAGCTCGTCGTCGTTCTCGACCATGTAGAGCGTGCGAGCGGCGATGTTGACGGCGTGGTCGCCGACGCGTTCGAGGTCGCGGATCGTCAACAGGAGGCGGGAGACGTCGGCCATCAGCCGCTCGATCTCGTCCTCGTCGGTCCCCGCGTCGACCTCGCGCTCGATGAGGTCCCGGACGACGGCCTCCGAGGCCGCCTCGCACTGGCCGTCGACCTCGTCGTCGCGGGCGGCGATCTCGTGGCAGGCCTCGATGTCTTCCGTCTCGTAGGCGACCATCGCGTCCTCGACCATCGTCGAGACGGTCTCGCCGACGGACTGGACGTCGACGTCCGGGTAGACGTCCCGGCGCGCCTCCAGGGTGTAGTCCCCGAGGTTCGTCGCGAGGTCGGCGATCCGTTCGAGGTCGGTGATGATCTTGAACGACGCCGCGATGAAGCGCAGGTCGCTCGCGACGGGTTGCTGGAGCGCCAGCAGGTCGATGCAGTCGCCTTCCAGCTCGAGATAGAGCTGGTTGATCTCGTCGTCGCCCTCGATGACCTCCCAGGCGAGTTCCTCGTCCTTGTGGGCCAGCGCCTCCAGGCCCATCCGCAACCGCTCCAGGACGACCTCGCTCATGTAGAGGACGTCCTCCCACAGACCGTCGAGTTGCTCCTGGTATCCTTCGCGTGGCATGTTCGTTCCGTCCCCCGGTGGGTCCATGTACCTTTCCCTCACACGCAGTGTTGCGCGATACGACGGCGGGCTGGTCGGACGGTGGACCGGTCTTCGAACGCCACTCCCGGGGGGTCGGTGTCACCCGAACTTGCCGGTGATGCATCGCAGGAACGTTGACTTCCCACAGCCGGATAGCCCGATCGTGGCGGTGACGCGCTTCTCGGGGATTTCGAGGGGATGCTTGTTCCGGAGGAGAATGGCGACGCCGGCCATCGCGACCGAGCGCGAGGATCGTTCCGGTGAGGATCCCCGGCATAGCTAAAACGGCGTTCCGGACGGTCCGTCTCTCATCGCCCGAGCGTTCGGACGGACGGATAGATATTCTTCTATGATGGGTATATATCACTATTTCTCTATATAGGAAATCATAGACACGCATCTGGCAATACACGACAATATAGGAGCCGAACGGGCCGATAACGGCGATCCCGGCCCCGGTAGCGGCAATTCCGGAACGAGCGAGCGGCGAGCGCAGGGCCGGGAGACGGACCGAAACCGGCCGATTACGGTCGGCCCCACCCCCAGATCGGGGGAAGCGAATCCGGTTTCCGCGGCGACGGCCCGAGCCCGGAAATGAGATATATAGATATAGAACGATTTATGATACTGGCCCTCTCGGTGAGCACATGGAGACGCGAAAGGTCCAGGTGACGGGTGGATCGACCTACACCGTGTCGCTGCCGAAAGACTGGGCGACGGACAACGACGTGAGCGCGGGCAGCGTCGTCCGGTTCCACTCCGAGGAGGACGTGCTCTTGTTGTCGCCCCAGCGCGAGGAAGACCGCGAGGAGGGCAGGCTCTCGATCGACGGCCTGGAGGGCGACCAGTTGACCCGGGCAGTGATGACGATGTACGTCAGCGGGTTCGACGTCATCCGGTTCGAGGCCGCCCGGGTGACCGCGGGCCAGCGCCGGACGATACGGGAGGCGACCCAGGGGCTCGTCGGGCTCGAGGTCATCGAGGAGACCGGCGACCGCGTCGTTCTCCAGGATCTCCTGGACTCCTCGGAGCTGTCGGTGCACAACGCGGTCACCCGGATGCGGCTGGTCGCGCTGACGATGCTCGCCGACGCCGTCACGGCGCTGGTCGAGGACGACGACGCGCTCGCCCACGACGTCATCGAGCGCGACGACGACGTCGACCGCCTCTATTATATGGTCTCGCGGGTGTTCCGGACCGTCCTCCGCAACCCCGCGGCGGCCACCGAGATCGGCTTCCAGCGCGAGACGGTGTTCGACTACCAGTCGGCCGCCCGGCAGTTAGAGCGCATCGCCGACCACGCCACCAAGATCGCGAGCATCTCTCTGGAGGTCGCGACGGTCGATTCGGCGGTCAGCGAGGGCCTGCGGGACCTCCAGAAGGCCGCCGAGGCCGTCCCGGAGACGGCGATGGACGCCCTGCTGAGCGCGGACTCCGACGAGGCGGTCGACCTGGCCAGCGACGCTCGCGCGGACCTGCCGGTCATCGACGCCCGGGCGGGGGAGGTCGGCGACGTCATCCGCGACCTGGAGGACGCGGAACTCGCCCAGTCGCTCGCGCTGGTCGTCGACTCGCTGTCCAGGACCGCCGACTACGGCGGCAACATCGCCGAGAGCGCCCTCCAGAAAGCCGCCCCGAGCCCCTGACCGCTCCGTGCCGCATCGGGCCGGCACGGCGGGACCGTTAGGGTGGTGCTCGTACATCCTCGTTTGCACCTGTTTTGTTCGGGATACAGGCGGT
This sequence comes from Halobacteriales archaeon QS_5_68_33, assembly GCA_003023785.1. Classification (GTDB taxonomy): domain Archaea; phylum Halobacteriota; class Halobacteria; order Halobacteriales; family Haloarculaceae; genus QS-5-68-33. The sequence continues at coordinate 4,317 of PXRS01000004.1, forward strand.
GGTGTGGAAGCCTTCACACACTCTGTATTGCCTGATATTCGCTTTTCAGTGCCAGCCGACCTTGGGTTGATATCGGGATTCGAGACCCCGAGCATCCGCTCTACAGCGCCAGATCGTAACTTTGTGGCCCAAAGCTCGGGAACTCGCCGCGAGTGACGCAAATTAAGTGCGGGGGGATGGTAGAGCCGACAATGTCGACGTCAGAGGAGGACGAGAACTCCGACGTACGCTGGGCAGCCATCATCACGTTCCTGTGGCTCGCGGGGATGTTCGTCGCGGGCGTCCTGCTGGTCACGTTCAGCGACGCGTTCCTGGGCGTGTTCTGAGACGGTCGGCTGTAACTGTGTGCCGGTGATTCACCGGACGGGCCGGTCGCGGCGCGGGCGAGGTCGAACGGAGAACGACTTATAATGGTCGAGAGCGACGACTGGGGTAATGGCGCGACCCGTGTCGGGGCGGCCCGCCGGTGACCCGGCGGCCGCTCGCCGCGTCGTCGCCCGTGTGGGGTCGGGTAAACGGGCACTCCGGGCGCTCGCTCGCGGGGCCGGTCGACCGGCCGCGAGCGGCGTCGCTGGTACGGTCACCGGGCAGTACAGGGGCGAGCGACCGTGAGCCAGCAACCGGCGACCGGTGATCTGGTCCTCGGGCGGCACGAACTGGCCGAGCGCGTCGGCGAGGGTGGCTTCGCGGAGGTCTACCGCGCGGTCGACACCCACACCGGCGGGGACGTCGCCGTCAAGTATCCGAACTACGGGGGGAGCCGCAACGACCGCGACGTCATCGACAAGTACTTCCGGAAGGAGGCGGAGACGCTCGCCCGGATCCGCGACGCCGGCGGCCACGACAACCTCATGTCGCTGGTCGACTGTGGCGACCACGAGGGGATGTCGGTGCTCGTCGTCGAGTACGTCGACGGGTTCGAACTCGACGACGCGATCCACCGGACCGGCCCCCTCGAAGAGACCGGCGAGGTCCGCGAGGTGGGGGTTGCGCTCTGTGACGCGATGTCGTTCCTCCACGAGACCGAGATCGTCTACCGCGACCTGAAACCGGACAACGTGATGGTCACGAACCGCGGCGGCGAGGCCACGCCCGTTCTCATCGATTTCAACACCGCGACGGGGTTCGACCCGACCGCCGAACGGGGCGAGGAGACGACCATCGTCGGCCCGTACAAGCCCCGGGAGGTCGCCGAGGCGGACCGGACCGACGTTCGCCAGGGACCGTGGTCGGACGTCTACTCCGTCGGGAAGATCCTCCTCTATCTGCTCACGGGGACGGTCCCCCGCCGTGACGGCGTCGACCCGCGGGACTTCGGCGCCGACTGCGAGCCGTATCTCGCCGAGACCGTCGAGAAGGCCACCCGGACCGACTACGAGCGCCGGTATCGCAACGCGACCGCGATGAAACACGTCCTCGAGAGGCGGGACCCGAGTTCGCCGCCGACGGCTACGCTCAGGCACGTCCAGGCGGACACGGAGTACACCATCTACCCCGGCGACACGGTCGGACGGTGCTTCCCCGACGGCCCGCCGTCCTCGATCACCGTCGAGGACGAGGAGGGGTACGTCTCGACGGTGCAGGTCCGGTTCGACATCGACGACGAGGGGGAGTGGTTCCTCCGGGACCGCAGCCTCAACGGCACCTACGTCAAGACGGGGGACAACTGGCAGCGGGTGCTCTGTCGGGCGGGCCGCGAACGCCTGCGCGAGTGCGGCGAGGACCCGACCGACCGCCACGGCCACGAACCGCCCACCGAGTACGGCCTGATGGACGGCGACCTCGTGGCGCTGGTCCACCCGGGCCACGGGGTCACCTTCGAGTTCGGAGCAGAGTAGCGGAGCACGTGACCACCTGCGACCCCGGCGACCCGGCCGGTTCGTCCGGCGGGGACCGCGCCGAGGCGGGCGACGTCGTCCGTGCGACCAGCGACGGCCCCATCGGAGGGGAATAGTTTTGACGGGTCACCTGCATATCTCGATACCGATGTCACACGATACCGACCCGAGGGCTGATACGCTGCCGTGTCCGGCCTGCGAGACGGAGATAGCTGTCGCGGGCATCGACGAGACGGGGCGGCTCACCTCCTGCCCGGAGTGTGGGACCGACGACGACCGGTTCTACGTGGTCGACCAGGGCGAGGACCCCACGTCCGCCAACGGGGAGGAACTCGAAGAGGGTGACAGGGTACCGGTCTCGCCGGGCGACAGGATCGACCTCTCGGGGGTCGCGAATATCGGCATCAGAGAGGCCTGACGGGCGAGCATGGCCCCGAGCCGGACGCGCAGGGAACTCGTCGACTCCTTTCGTCTCCTCGGCCGCGAGGAGCTGTGGCTGTTCGCCGGTCTCGGGGGCGGCGCCGTCGGCTACCTCATCTGGATCGCCGGCACGGGCGTCGCCGTCGGGGAGTTCGTGCGCGCCCTCGCCGACGCTCTCCCGGTCGACAGGGGCTCCACCGAACTGTGGGTGCTGGCCGTCCTCTGGGTGGTCCTCCCCTCGGTCGTCGCCGTCAGGTACGTGGTCGGCCATCTCACGAACCTCCGGGGGAACGTCGAACAGTGCTACCGGTTCGAACGGCCGCTGGTGCTCCTGGGACCGCCGGCCGTGTTCCTCCTCGGGGCGCTCGGCGTCGCGGCGGTCCGGGGGCCGGTCGGGCCGGTCACGCTCATCGCGCTCGGGGCCGCGAACATCGTCCTGCTCGTGCGAACGATGGCGTACGGCTACCGCGTCTACTCGCTGTCCGTCCCCCGGGGGCTCCAGGCGCTGCTCTTTCTCGCTACGGTGGCCGTGAGCCTCGGGGTCGTCTCCCGGACGGCCTCGCTGGCCGGCCAGGAGGCGCTGGTCGAGAGCACCGCTTCCCGCTACGGACTCGGCGGAGACGTCGCCCTCGGGTCGGTGTCGGTCCCGCTCCTGGGACTGGTCGCCGCGACCGCACCCGGCATCGTCGCCGTCTCCTACGTCTGGGTCCAGGTCTTCGCCTCGCTGATCGTGCGGATCCGCCGGCCGGACGTCCCGCGGTCGACCATCCGGGCCGGCCAGCGATACCCGCAGGTCGTCCGGCCCGGCACCGACCGCCGCCTGACGATGGGGACGGTCCCCGAGGAGGGCGACGGGACGGGGGAGTCCGGGACCGCTTCGAGGTTCGAATCGGAGTCCGGGTCGAGCGGCAGTCACGCGGGCGGCCCGGGTGCCCCCGCGGCCGAGACGGCCGGCACCGGCGGCGAGGACCACCGCTTCGGGGAGACCCGTGTCTACACGCCGCCCGAGGACAGCGGGACGGTCAAGAGCGAACTCTGTCCGATCTGCAGGGAGACCTACGCTGCCGACGCCGGCCACACCAACTGTCCGAACTGCAACGCGGTCATCGAGTCGGACTGATACGGTCGGTTGTACCGATGTATCGGTATTTCGCCGACCGATGCCGGCGTGGGCGCGAACGCGAATCAGCGAGCGGCGGCGATGCCGTCCAGCGCGCCGGGATTTTCGATGCTGGACATGTCTCCGGGGTCCTCGCCGGTGTAGGTCGCGCCGATGGCCCGCCGGACGACCTTCCCGCTCTGGGTCTTGGGGAACTCGTCGGTGTTCGATGGCCGCGCCCTCGACCTCGGCGGGGCCGACCTTCCGGCCCGCGACGTTGAGGGCGTCGTCGGCCCGACCGTGGAGGAACCAGAAGCCGTCCGCGTCGCGCTGTGCCCAGTCGCCGTGGTCCCACAGGTCCTCCCAGGTCGACCAGTACTCACGCAGGTAGCGGTCGTCGCCGCTCCAGAGCGATCTGGTCATCGACGGACAGGAGTCCCGCGCCACCAGGAAGCCGCGGTCGCCCGCGTCGGCGACGCTCTCGCCCTCGCTGTCGACGATGTCGATGTCCATGCCCAGTCCCGGCCCGCCGAGGGTACAGGGCTTGAGGTCCTGGACCGGCATCGGCATCAGGAAGCAGCCACAGATCTCCGTCCCGCCGGAGATGTTGATGATGGGGGTCTCGCCGCCGCCGACCGTCTCGTAGAACCACAGCCAGGACTCGGGGTCCCACGGTCCCCCCGTCGACCCGAGCAGCCGCAGCGACGAGAGGTCGTGGCGCTCGACGTACTCGTCGCCGTGTTCGCGCAGCGCCCGGACCGCCGTCGGCGAGACGCCGAACTGGGTGATGCCGTGGCGGTCTATCATCTCCCAGTAGCGGTCCGGCTCGGGGTGGTCCGGCGCGCCCTCGTACACGAAGACGGTGTTGCCGAAGTGATGGTTGCCGACGAGCGTCCAGGGCCCCATCATCCAGCCGATGTCCGACACCCAGAAAAAGCGGTCGGCGGGCTTCAGGTCGAACCCGAAGTACAGTTCCTTCGCACACTGGACGTTCACGCCGGCGTGCGTGTGGACGATGCCCTTGGGTTCGCCGGTCGTCCCGGAGGAGTACAGCAGCATCGACTCCCGGTTCGCGTCGAGTTCCTTCGTGTCGTACTCGTCGTCGCGGGTTCCGACCGCGTCGGCCCACCACTGGTCCCGGCCGTCGGTCCAGGGCAGGTCGCGGGTGCTCCCATCGCCCTCCCCCGCCCCAGCGCCGTCGGCGCGGGAACCCAGCCTGTCGTAGACGACGACGCTCTCGACGTGGCCGGCCTGTGCGATGGCCTCGTCGGCGGTCCCCTTGAGACGGACCTCGCTCCCGCGTCGGTAGAAGCCGTCGCCGGTGAACAGCACGCTGCAGGCGGCGTCGTCGATGCGGGTCGCGGTGGCGTCCACGCCGAACCCCGAGAAGATGGGGACCGCGATGGCGCCGGTCTTGAAACAGCCATAGAGGATCGAAACCACCTCGGGGACCATCGGCATGTAGAGGCCGACGGTGTCACCCGTCCCGACGCCTCGCGATTCGAGGTAGTTCGCCACCTCGTTCGACTGGCGGTGGAGTTCGTGGAAGGTCACCTCCCGGATTTCGGTCGCCGTGCCGCTCTCGTCGACAGCGAGGTCGGCTTCACCGACCTCGTCAGGTCGCGGCGGCGAAGCCGCCGCGTGGGGTTCGCCCTCCCAGATGACGGCGACCTTGTTTCGGGTCTCGACGTCCACCCGGGCGTGTCTGTCGAGGACGTTGTGCGCGAGATTGGTCGTGCCGCCGGGATACCACTCGGTGAACTGCGGGCCCTCGCTGTCGTCGCGGACGCGGTCGTAGGGCTCGAAGAACTCGACGTCGAGGTAGTCGACGGCGGTGTCCCAGAACCAGTCGACGCCCGACGCGGGGTTCCCGGGGTCGGCCGTCGTCGTCCGCCGTATCAGTTCGTCGTAGTCGTCGATGTCGAACGCCCGCATGAACGCCCGAACGTTCGTCGATTCGACGAACTCGGGGTCCGGCCGGTGGACCACCCTATCGATGTCGTCGAGACTCGGCATACCGGCGCTTCGGCCGGAGCGCTGGTAATATTTGCCCCGGCCGCGGCGGGCGAGCGGCCCGACGGACGGGTGCGTTCCACCGTTCGTCGCGTCTGAGGAACCCTTTTGACCGGGGGTCACCAACGTCGAGGTATGTACGTACGGGACGCAAAAAACCGGGACGAGGCCTGGTTACTGGACCACATCGAGGCGATGGGGCTGGACGAAACCGCGTTCCGTTCGCGCGACTACGTGGTTGCCATCGACGAGGAGGAAAACCGCAAGGCCGGCTTCGGCCGATACCGCGTGCACAAGACGGACGACGGGGAACTCTGTGAACTCACGAGCATCGGCGTCCTCGAGGACTGGCGGGGGCAGGGCGTGGGGGCACACGTCGTCGAGCGACTCGTCCGGACCGCCGCGGATGAGGGGTTCGAAACGGTGTACGCGCTGACGGACGAACCGGACTACCTCGCGCAGTTCGGGTTCGAGCGCATCGACGTGGCCCAGCTCCCCGACCGCCTCCGGGACCGCCTCGCCGAGAAACAGGAGAGCGTCGTCTCCGGGGCGGTCCCGGTGCGGGTCGACCCCGAGGCGTTCCGGATGCTGTCCCACCTGCGCGAGGCGTTCAAGGGCGCCACCGCCGACGACGGGACCGAGGAACCCCAGGAGGGCCCCGAGGACTTCGGCATCGACCCCGACGAGGCCACCTACAAGTACGACACGGGGTGACCGCCGTCGAGGACGCCCGCCGCTGTTCCCGGTCGGGCGGCCGTCGGCGGCGACCGTTCCCGTCCGGGCCGTCGTCGGGGCTGGCCCCCGCCCGTCGAACGGAAGTTTAAAGGCCGCGTCAGGGCCAGTTTCGGGACAAGAATGCTCGTCCCTCTGCAGGTCGTCGACGGGTTCCTGCTGAACGTCAACCTCGGCGACGCGCTCCTCGTCGGGTTTGTCCTCGGGCTGGGCGCAGTTGCGCTCAAGCGGTCACGGAAACTCCTGACGCTGCACATCATGCTCTTCGGTGCGCTCCTGTTGATGGGGCCGGGGAGTATGTACGAACCCGCGGAGCTGAGCCTCCTCGACAGCATCCTCCAGTACAAACTGGTCGGCCTCGTGTTGCTCGTCGTCTCGCCGGTTCTCTACGCGACCGCCGACAGCTAACGGCTGGCCCGGTGGCCGGCCGCCGCCGTCTCATAGTGTTTCTCACGAGAGATTCGACGATATCACTCGAGTTTGTCCAGCGCCGCGAAGAAATCCAGGGGCGGCCCCGCGATCCGGACCGGGTCGGCGGCGCGTTCTATCGTCACCCGGGTCGGCGGGTCGACGGCCTGCCGGACCCGCCCGTCGCTGACGGCGTAGCCGCCGTCGGCGTTCTCGACGCGCACCGTGACCGTCGCGTCCGTCCCGACGGCCAGCGGCGGCATCGACTCGGCGGCGCTCATTTCGTTGACGACGAACCCGGGGACATCCGGGTGGACCAGCGGGCCACGCTCGCTGAGGTTGTAGGCGGTACTCCCCGCGGGCGTCGCCACGAGGACGCCGTCGGCGTGCCCGCTCGTGTAGACCGACCCGTCGACGGTCACCTCGACCGACGCGCCGCCGCCGTGGCCGCGGCGCGGTCCCTGGACGACCACCTCGTTGAGCGCCGCCGGGAGCGCCCACTCCTCGCCGCTGGCCCCGAGTCGCGGCACGTCGCGCGTCTCGATCCCGCCCGCCCGGTGGTCGCGGACCTCGCGTTCGACGGCCGCGACCGCGTCCTCGGGCGCGACGGCGTTGAGAAAGCCCACTTCCCCGAGGTTGATCCCCATGATCGGCGTCGAACCGGCGCTGCGGGCGGCGAACAGGAACGTGCCGTCGCCGCCGACGCTGACGACGAGGTCGGTCTCGGACATGGCTTCGACGGGCGCCGAGACGCGGTCGACCGGGGGTGCCTCGGCCGGCCAGTCGCCGCCGACCTGGCTCGCGGTCACCTCGTCGACCGCCGGTTCGACGCCCATCCCGCCGAGGTGGGCGGCGACCGTCGCCACCGTCGCCGCCGCGCGCTCGTTGTCCTTCTGACCGACGATCCCGACTCGCATCGAGTCGGCGTTGGCCCCCCACCCAAATAAGCGACCGCTTCGGCGGTCGGTCCCCGACGGACCGCGGTCAGACTGCCGGACCTATACTGGTCGACAGAGGCCCTGATAGATATTCGCCGAGACGTGGCGGGGGCGAATTCTATCAACCGTTCTGTCGACCAGTATAACCTCCGCGGTCGAGCGGGACCAGTATCAACGCTGGATCCCTGACGGACAGCCTTAATTCGGTCGATGCCCGTCATCGGACAGGGCTCCGGTAACGCCGATGAGCGATAACGACACCGAGGACGACTGGTTCGAGAGCGCGTTCGAAGACGGGGCCGACGGGGACCGTCCGGACGGGAGCGACGGCCACGACTCCGGCGGCGTCACGGACGAGGCCGGCGAAATCCCCGCGCCCGACGATGGCCCGGGTCCCGGCGACGCCGACGCAGACGACGCGTTCGGGGGAGACGACGACGCGAGTGATTTCGGGGGCGACGGTGAGGCGTTCGGCGGCGCGAGCGAGTCGCCGTTCGGCGACACCGGCATCGAGGGCGACGCGTTCGGCGGCGGGTCGGATTCGTTCGCCGCGGGCGGCGACGGGGAACTCTTCGACGAGGGGTTCGGCGACGCGATGGGGTCGACGAGCGAGGGCTCCTCGGGCTTCGAGGACGCGGACCTCGACTCGGACATCCCCCGGCTCGACCTGGGCATCGAGGGGCTGGACAACATGATCCAGGGTGGCGTCCCCCGGCGACACCTGGTGGTCATCATCGGCGGCGCCGGCACGGGCAAGACCACGTTCGGGCTGCAGTTCCTCAAGCACGGCCTCGCGCGGGATGACCCCGAAAAGGGCGTGTTCATCACGCTCGAACAGACCTACGATGACATCATGGCGACCGCCGACGAGCGTGGCTGGGAGTTCCGCCGCCACGAACGCGAGGGTAATCTCGCAATCGTCGACCTGGACCCCGTCGAGATGGCCAACAGCCTCGACAACATCCGCGGCGAGCTCCCCGAACTCATCGAGGACTTCGGCGCCGACCGGTTCGTCCTCGACTCCGTCTCGCTGCTGGAGATGATGTACGACAGGCAGGCTCAGCGCCGCACCGAGGTCTTCGACTTCACGCAGAGTCTGAAGGACGCCGGCGTCACCACCGTCTTCACCAGCGAGGCCAGCGAGGAAAACCCCTACGCCTCCCGGCACGGCATCATCGAGTACCTCACCGACGCCGTCTTCCTCCTGCGGTACGTCCGCTCGGAGACCCAGGAGACCCGCCTCGCCGTCGAGATCCAGAAGATACGCAACGCCAACCACTCCCGCGAGACCAAGCCCTACGAGATCACCCTGGATGGCATCTCCGTCTACGAGCAGGCCAACATCTTTTGATACGGTCAGTTGTCGATCAGTTCCGGATTTCGTCGATTCCCGCTCTCCCGACGTCGGGACGGACCGCCGACCGGCCGCTTCCTGTCAGGGCCGGCGGGGCGCGGATCGCGACCCGCCCCTCTCGGACCCGAACACGATCCCGAGCACACGCGCCGTGACTCGCCGGTCGATTTCGACTCGGCCGTGGCGTACGCGTTCCACCGGAGATGCGCCGGCTCATCGGCCTGGTCGTCGCGCTGGTCGGCGCGACCGTCTTCGTCGGCGGCCCGGTCGTCGCGGCGTTCAAACTTCTCGCCGACCCCAACATCCTCGCCGAGAAACGGTACGGCGACTGACGGCCGTCCGGTTCGCAGGGGCGGTCTCGCGGTCGGTCCGTCTCCGCGAGTCACTCCCGGCGGTCGAGCGGCGACCGGAGGTAGTAGTCCGACCAGCGGAACTCGACGACGGCCCACAGCGTCGCGAGACCGAGCAGGGAC
>PXRS01000005.1 GCA_003023785.1 Halobacteriales archaeon QS_5_68_33
TCCCCGTCTGGGCGACGGCGGTCGCGGCCCTCGTCGACGGCGAGGCCGTCGCCGCCGCGGTGGTCCTGCCCGCCCTCGGCGACGCCTACGTCGCGGACGGGACCGGGACGCGACTGAACGGCGACCCGGTCGGCGTCAGCGACCGCGCGGACCCGGACACGTTCTCGGTGACACCGACCGTGTGGTGGGACCGGACCCGCCGCGGGGAGTACGCGGCCGCGACCGGGGAGATCGTCCACCGCTTCGGCGACCTGGTGCGCTTTCGCTCGGCGCAGGCCACGCTCGCGATGGTCGCCTCGGGCGCGCTCGACGCGACGTTCACCAACCGCACGCCCAACCCCTGGGACTCGGTCGCGGGGGCGTTCCTCGTGCGCGAGGCCGGCGGCACCGTCACCGACCTCGACGGCGACCCCTGGCGCCACGACAGCCGCGGCCTCGTCGCCTCGAACGGCCGCCGACACGACGAGGTGCTGGCCGCCGCCCGCGCTGTCGAGGACGCCCGCGAGTGAGTGACCGGGCCCGCCCCGGTCAGGTCCGGGTCGTTCCCGTCCCGTCGGCGTTCGTCTCCTCCTTCGCGGTGTCGACGCTCGTCTCCCCGTCCCTGCCCTCGTCTCCGTCTCCCGCCCCGTCCCCGCCCCGTTCGGGGAACGGCCGCGGGAGGAGCGAACGCAACTCCATCCCCCGCCGCACGCGCCCCCCTGCTGTAAACCCACGTGAAAGATAGCACCGGTGTAGTGTTCCCGCGAGACGGCGAGCGGTCGCGGAGGCGAAACGAGTCGAACCCGGTCGTAAAAGCGGACCCGGACCCGGATCGGGGCCGAAACGTCCGGGTCGCGAGAATCGAAACCGGCACCGGACCGTCCGGGTCGCAGCACTGGCGCCGAGAGAAAGGGACTTGTCCGGGGTCCACGAAGGGCAAGTATGAGCGCGCGACGGGCCGCGGCCGAGGTGGTCGTGGTCGACTACGGCCTGGGAAACCTCCGGAGCGTGACCCGCGGTCTCGAACGCGCCGGCGCGACCGTCGACCTCGTCGACGACCCCGGGGCCGTCGACGCCGCCGACGGCGTCGTCCTTCCCGGCGTGGGCGCCTTCTCCGAGGGGATGGACAACGCCGGGCCGTTCCGCGAGGCACTCGTCGACGCCGCCGAGGCCGGCAAACCGCTTTTGGGCATCTGTCTCGGAATGCAGATGCTCCTGACCACGAGCGAGGAGGCCGACCACGCCGGCCAGGGCGACGCCGAGGGGCTGGACCTCGTCCCGGGCGAGAACGTCCGGTTCGGGAGCGAGTTGACCGTCCCCCACATGGGCTGGAACGAACTCGACGTCCGGCGGGACCACCCGCTCGTCGAGGGGGTCGACAGCGTGGGGCCGGCGGTCCCACGAGCGGACGGAACCGCCGACCGCGGCTCCGTCGACGGCGAGCACGTCTACTTCGTCCACTCCTACTACGCGGTCCCCGACGACCCCGACGCGGTCGTCGCCACCTCCGAGCACGGCACCGACTTCGCCTCCGTCGTCGCCAACGACCGCGGGAACGTCTTCGGCACCCAGTTCCACCCCGAGAAGTCCGGCGAGACCGGCCTCCGGATCCTCCGGAACTTCGTCGACCTCTGCCGGTAGCGACCCGGGAGCGGGCCCGCGTCCGGTCACGCCGGCGCGCAAGCTACCCGGACTCCCCGTCGCCCGCGGCGGGAAATTCGACCGTCGCGGTCATGCCGCCGTCGTCGTCCGCGAGCGCGAGGCGGCCCCCCAGCGACATCGCGCCCCAGTTGGCCAGCCAGAGGCCGAGGCCGCTCCCGTGTTCGAGCGGCGACTCGGCGCCGGCGTCGATGGCTGCCCGCTCGTGTTCTGGTACGCCCGGCCCGTCGTCGGTGACCGTGACCGCGACGCCCTCCTCGCGGCGCTCGGCCCCGAGCGCGACCGTCGGCGCCGCCCCGCCGTGGACGAGCGCGTTCTCCAGCAGTTCGCCGACGACCGTCTCCAGGGTCGGCGGGTCGGTCGTCACCGAGACGTCGCCCGCGTTGACGGTCACCGTCGCCTCGGGGTTTGCCTCGCGGCGGTCCTCGCGGACCCGCTCCAGCAGGGGCGCGAGCGCGGCCTGTTCGGCCCGCCCGTCGCGGTCGAGGACGCGCTCGACCTCCCGGGCTTTCTCCCCCAGGCTCGACAGGTCGTCGGCGGCGCCCAGCGCCCGGTCGAGCATCGCCGCGGCGTCGTCGTTCTCGACGCGGTCGGCGGCCATCTCGGTGAACCCCCTGATGACGGTCATCTCGTTGCGGAGGTTGTGCCGGAGGACGCGGTTGAGCACGTTCAGGCGCTGTTCGCGCCGGCGCTCGGCCGTCACGTCCTGGAAGGCGACGGTGTGGCCGACGTGCCTGTCGCGCCCGTCGACCAGCGGCGTCGACGTGACCGCGTAGACCGACTGGCCCACCTCGCGCCTGACCGTGACCGTGTCCCCGCCGTCGGGCGTCTTCGCGCCGGCGAGGGCGACCGTCCCCTCGTCGAGCAGCGCGTCGAGCGGCCGGGTCAGCGCCGCCGACTTCTCGACGTCGAAGGCGTCCTCGGCGGCGGCGTTGAGCGTCACGACCCGGCCGCGCTCGTCGACGATGACCACCGGCGTCCCGAGGTCGTCGATGGCCGCCCGCTCGCCGACCCGGCGGGTCGCCGGGTGGAACTCGAACATGCCCGACCCGACGAACGCGTAGGCGTCCAGCGCGACGTGGGGCAGAAACAGCGTCGTCGTGAGGTTCAGCTCGGGGACGGGGCCGAGGCCGTAGGCCCACACGAGCAGCGCCGCAAGCGGCGGGATGGTGCTCAGGCCGACGGCGACGGCCTCCCCGCGGTAGAGCGGGCCGTAGCTGACGACGGTGTCGAAAAGCAGGAGGCTCCCCACCCCGATGGCGGCGATTCCGGCGGTCATGAGCGCCAGCGCCACGGGCTGGATGGTGTAGGAGACGGTCGTCATCCCGGCGACTGGGTCGATCCGGAACCCGCGCCAGGCGATGTGATGGAAGGGGTTCGTGACGACGATGGCGGCCACGACCGCCGGCAGCGCGGCGATCACCGCCTGTTTCCCCTGGAAGAGGTGTGCCCGCCCCGTGTAGGCGACCGCGAAGCAGACGAAGTAGACGCCGGTGCCGGCGATGGTCGTCCAGACGACGACCTCCAGCGCCCAGCGTAGCGCGGGGTCCGAGACGAGCAGCGCGACGCCGTAGGCGAGGCTCAAAAGCGCCTGGGAGGTGAGGCTCGCGAGAAACCAGTTCGCGCCGGGCTTGCCCCGGTAGCGCCGGAGGTACGCGACGAGGAGCGCGGTCCCGAGCGCCGAGAGAGCGGAGCCGAGGACGGGCCACGGGACCGGAGCCATACCACTCACTGGGGCTGCTCCTACTTGCTGATTGCGGTGGTCAGGCGTCGTCGACGGCAACGATGAGGCTGGAGGCGAAAGGCGTCGGCGCCGACCCACCGGACGAGGTCGAAGCCGTCCTCCAGGAGGCCGTCCTCGTCGGTGAGGTGCTGGTTGGCGGCCTCGCCGCCGTCGGCCGCCGCCCCGCTCGCCGGTTCCCTGCAGGCCCCGTGGCTCCCCTCGTTTGCCTCGTGACTCCTATCGAGACTGATATAAAAGGCGGGGGGCAACTGGCTGTCACGCCTACAGGAACTCGCGGACCTCGGCGTACCACATGTCGTGGTGGTCGACGGCGTCGACGTGGCGGGCGATCCGGACAGCGATGGCGTGCCAGCACAGCTGGTCGGGGTCGTCGTCGTCCAGGTTGTAGGTGGCGTCGGCACACTCACAGGAGTCGTCCTCGACGACGTACTCGCCCTCGTGGCCGACGACGACGGTGAAGTCGCGGTACTCCTTGACCCGCTCCTCGGCGACGGCCTCGATGGCGCGCGCCCCCCGTTCCCCGTGGGCGTCGAGGATGGCGTCGACTACCGCCGGCGTGAGTTCGCCGGCCTCCGCGAGCGCCGCTTCCCACTCTTCGACCGCGCTCACTGGTTCCCGGAAGGTAGCGCCCGCCCCGTCAAAACAGGTTCGGTGCCGCCGGCTCCCGGCCCCGGCGTCTCGTCGCTTCCGGATCCGACGTTTCGTCACGCTCGCCGCCCCGGGGCGGCGGATATCCTCACGAAGTTACAGCCGGCAGTACGACAGTCGACCCCGCGACGGCGAGTGATGCGGTCGGTCGTAAGTCATGTCCGGATTTCGTCAGATCGGTCGGCGAAATACCGGTACATCGGTACAACCGACCGTATCACCCGGTAGGGCCGGGTCGTAGCTCCCTCCCTCTGCCTGCCGGTGGCGACCGCCCCGTGCCTGTCACTCTCACACGCCGAGAATGTTGCCGTAACTCGTGGTTATAAGATTTTTCGGAAATATGCATGTAGCACATGACCGATCCACGCGGGTTCGGGACGCGCTGCGTCCACGCCGGCCAGGCGGAGCCGGACGAGGGGACAGGGGCGCGCGCCCCGCCCATCTACCAGACCACGTCGTACGTCTTCGAGGACGCCGACCACGCCGCGGACCTCTACGCCCTCGACGCGGAGGGCAACGTCTACTCGCGGTTCGACAACCCGACCGTCTCGATACTCGAACGGCGCCTCGCCTCGCTGGAGAACGGCACCGCGGCCGTCGCCACCGCCTCGGGCATGGCCGCGCTCGACGCCGCGACGTCCGTCCTGGCCAGCGCCGGCGACAACGTCGTCACCGCCTCCTCGATCTACGGGGGGACCCACTCCTATCTCTCGCATATGGCGGCCCGCCGCGGCGTCGAACCCCGCTTCGTCGACACGCTGGACCCCGACGCCTACGCCGCGGCCATCGACGAGGACACCGCCTACGTCCACTACGAGACCATCGGCAACCCCGCGCTGGTCACCCCGCCGATGGAAGAAATCGCGGACGTCGCCCGCGACCGCGGGGTACCGGTCTTCGTCGACAACACGTTCGCGACGCCGGCGCTCTGCACGCCGCTGGACCACGGCGCCGACGTCGTCTGGGAGTCCACCACCAAGTGGATCCACGGCTCCGGGACGACCGTCGGGGGCGTCCTCGTCGACGGCGGGTCCTTCCCCTGGGGCGAGTACCCCGAGAAGTTCCCCGAACTCGGCGGCGAGAACCCCGCCTTCGACGGCGTGACGTTCGCCGACCGGTTCGGCGACCGGGCCTTCGCCGTCGCCGCCCGCCAGCGCGCCGTCCGCTCCCTGGGCGACGGGCAGAAACCGTTCGACGCCTGGGCGACCCTGCAGGGATGCGAGACGCTCTCGCTGCGGATGGAGCGCCACTGCGAGAACGCCAGCGCCGTCGCCGGGCACCTCGAGGACCACCCCGGTGTCGAATGGGTTACATACCCCGGCCTGGAGAGCCACGAGACCCACGACCTGGCCGCCGAGTACCTGGAGGGCGGCTTCGGCGGCATGGTCGCCTTCGGCCTCGCCGGCGGCTTCGAGGCCGGCAAGACCGTCTGCGAGGAGGCCGACCTCGCGCAGTTCCTCGCCAACATCGGCGACGCGAAGACGCTGATCATCCACCCCGCCTCGACCACGCACGCACAACTCTCCGAGGCGGAGCAGCGCGCCAGCGGCGTCACGCCCGACCTCGTGCGCCTCTCGGTCGGCATCGAGGACGTCGGCGACGTCATCGCCGACCTGGACGCGGCCATCGAACGGGCCAACGAGCGCGCTGGCGTCGCGACTGACGGCGGGACGGCCGCCGGTGCGGGCGGGGCGAGCGCCGACACGGACGGAGGGTCCGGGAGCGAGTAGCATGGAGGTCGAACGCGACACCGTCTCGCTGGGCGAGTTCGAGTTCGAGTGCGGTCGCTCGATCCCCGAACTGGAGGTCGCCTACGAGGCCTACGGGGAGTTCACGGGCGACGACGCCGTCCTCGTCTGCCACGCGCTGACGGGCAGCGCCCACGTCGCCGGCCACCGCGAGGACGTCGACCGGACCGACCAGGCCCGCGCCTGGTGGGACGACTTCGTCGGTCCCGGGAAGGCCATCGACACCCGCGAGTACTACGTCCTCTGTGCCAACGTCCCCGGGTCCTGTTACGGGACGACCGGGCCCGCGAGCGTCGACCCGGAAACGGGCGAACCCTACGGGACGGATTTCCCGGCGGTGACGGTCACCGACTGGACCGAGGCCCAGCGCCGCCTGCTGGACGAACTCGGCGTCCCGCACCTCCACGCGGTCGTCGGCGGGAGCGTCGGCGGGATGAACGTCCTGGAGTGGGCGAAACGCCACCCCGACCACGTCGAGCGGGTGATCCCGACCGCCGCGGCGGCCCGCCTCGACACCCAGTGTCTCGCGCTGGACGCCATCGCCCGCCGGGCGATCACCACCGACGACGACTGGCAGGGCGGGGACTACTACGGCGACCCGGACGACCCCGATTCCGGCACCCACCCGGACGACGGCCTCGCGCTGGCCCGCCAGATCGGCCACGTGATGTACCTCTCGAAGGCCTCGATGGAGCGCAAGTTCGGCCGCCGCGCCGCCGGCCGCGACGCTGCCCGGTCGTTCCCTGCGGACCCGGCCGCCGGTTTCTTCCCCTACCGCGACGTCGAGTCCTACCTCGACTACCAGGCCGAGAAGTTCGTCGAGCGGTTCGACGCCAACTCCTATCTCTACCTGACCCGGGCGATGGACAACTACGACCTCTCGGCCGGGTTCGACTCCGACGAGGACGCGCTGGCGGCCTTCGATGGGGAGGCGCTGGTCCTCTCGTTCACCGCGGACTGGCATTTCACCCCCGCCCGGGCGGAGGGACTGGCCGACGCCTTCCGCGAGTCGGGCGTCGAGACGGCCCACCACGTCGTCGACTCCGACCACGGCCACGACGCCTTCCTCGTCGATCCCGAGAGCGTGGGCCCGCCGCTCGCGGATTTCCTCGCCGACGGGGTCGGGGGCAAGGCCGTCTCCGATACGGACGAGCCACCGGAAGACGACGGGCGGTCGTTCGCGCCCGTGCACACCAGCCTGTTCTCGGACTGATACGGTCGGTTGTACCGATCTACCGGTGATCCGCCGAGCGCGCTCGCCCGGGGCAGTGCCCCCGCCAACAGGCTTTTCTTGCAGTATACGCAGGTTGTATCTATCAGGTGTGGGAGCCGAGGTCGCGACAGGTCGGCTCCGGGTCCCCGCACCCGACGGGTTCACCATGTACGACGGCTTGGACGCCACACGACCCCGTATCCGCCCCCATCCCGACCGCGACGGGTTACAGGCCCTCGACCCGATCCAGGACGCCCAGTTCACGCTGTTGACGCCCGACCCGGTCGGTGTCTCCCCGTGTGATACCGACCGGTTCTACTTCCCCGTAGACGCGGCGGTGACGGTCGATACGGACGCGGTCGCCATCCCCTACGTGGTCGATACGTGGGTAAGAGACTCGTCGGGGAACACCGTCACCGAGATCGACAGCGAGGGTTCGCTGTCCCTCCCCCCGGCGCGATACCACGTCGAGCTGTCGACGACGCAGATGAAACTCTACCTCTCGGTCGAGGGGGCAGTCGTCGCGGAAGTCGACGAGGAGTCGCTCAGCTTTGCGTTCGACTGCGAGACGGTTCACGTCGGTGCCCGGTCGTACCACGAACAGCCCGCGGCGACGGTGACGACGACCGGCGACCCCGCGGACGTGATGCGTGCCGTCTCGACGCTCGGGTCGGCGCTGAAGACCACTACCTGTGAGCGGTCGTTTCCCACGCTCCGGGGACACCCTCCCCTCGTAGAGCGCGACGACGAACTGTCGGTCCCCGACAGCATCTCCACCCCCGACACCGAGATCACGATCGAGGTCCCGCCCCGCCTGGAGCACGTCTACCCGGTCGCACCGCTGGCGTACTACTTCGGGGCGACGGTGCGACCGGGGCCGGAACCGCGCCTCGTCACCGACGACTGGGCCTACCCGCTGGACGGTGAGGCGGACTGTCCGTTCGCGCCCGGCAGCGGGTTCGAGGCGTCCGTCGCGCGAGTCCTGAAACAGTCGTTCCTGCTGGACTGTGTGACCCGCACCGAGGGCTACTACGAGGTCGACCTCGCGGAGCGGTCGCTCGTCGCAGAGCAGGTCGACCTCGACTTCGCGGCGCTGTACGAGCGCTCGACCGCCGAACAGGTCCGGGCGTACATGGGAGTGCCGGCCGAGGCGCTGACGGGGGCGATGCCGACCTGGAAACTGACGGCCGACGTCCGTCCGAAACCGGACTACGTCGGGACGCTCCCCTTCCTGGCCGACGAACTGGCCGTCGTCAGGTGTCCCGAAGCACCCGGCGCGGGACGGACGAGCGACGAGGTCGCGGACCGGGTCCAGTCGATATTCCGGGGCGGCGCCGACGCGACCCGCGGGACGGCGACGCTGACGCGGTCGACCCGCAACGAGACCTCCTCGTCGTCGCCGACGGTCGCGGACCGGGTCTTCCGCCCGGCCGGGGCCGACAGCATCGAACAGACTTACGTCGGCGAGGGCATCCCCGTCGGCGCGAGCAAGATGACCGTCGACGCGTTCCGGCGGCGCCTCTCCTATGAGCCGTCGAACGACCCGCAGATCCGGGTCGCCGTCGTCAACAACGACGAGCGGATGGCCGACGAGAACGCCGTCTCGAACATCTACGGCACGCGTGACTGGATCGAGTTCGACATCTCCTTCGACGAGGCGCTCGCGACCGACGAGATGCGGACGCTCCTCCAGTCGGACATCGACTTCCTCCACTACATCGGGCACGTCGACAAGGAGGGGATCCGCTGTCCCGACGGCTATCTCGACACGAAGGAAGTGAGTGACGTCGGCGTGAACGCGTTCGTGCTGAACGCGTGTGACTCCTACGACCAGGGATACGCCCTCGTCGACAACGGTGCGATGGCCGGCATCGCCACGGTTACCGACGTGGTCAACGAGGCCGCCACCTCCGTCGGCCGGACCGTTGCTCGCCTCCTCAACCAGGGCTTCTCGCTGGCCGCGACCGTCGAGATAATCAAGCAGTACGAACAGATCGGTTACCACTACATCGTCGTCGGCGACAGTTCCACGTCCATCGTCACGAACGAATCCGGGACGCCGAACCGGGCCGAAATCGAGGAGGTCGGCGACGACCAGTACGAACTTGAACTGTACGGCTATCCGCGTCTGGACATGACGCTCGGAACGATATTCCGGCCGCACATCGACGACCACTCACGACATCACCTCAACGCCGGGAAGATGTGCTCCGTCGAGGTTTCACGGGCCGAACTGTTCGAGTTCCTCTCGAAACAGAACGTACCGGTGGTCAGAGGCGACGAGTTACTGTGGAGTTACGACCTGACCGCTGACCAGTGAAATGTCTACTTCTTGTAAAATTACGGGCCTGCCGTCGACGTTCCGTTGTTCGCGGCCACCATCCCGACCTGGGACAGCAGCATCATCGCGGCGAACAGGATACCGATCCATTTGGGGTTCTCTTCGAGGTACGTCCGGAGTCGCGAGCTTTCTTGGCTCATAGCCACCCGTTAATTTTGCAGGTTTGTGATTGTATTTATCTAAATTTTCGGGATAAATTACCAACGATATTTTCCGCTAATTTGAAGCTTTTGTCATGTATAGTCGACATCTGCGGAGTAGGCCAACGTGAAAGCCCGGGACACCGGAGGGTTTTATACGAGGGGGTTGACGTACCGGTATGGTCGCGGCTCAGCCGCTCGTCGTCCTCGCCGGTGGCACACCGGAGGCGGTCGACGGCCTGGCCGACCGGTTGCGCGAGACCTGTACCGTCCGGATCGCGCATGACACTGCCGAGACGTTCGCCCGTCTCGATGAACGCGTCGACGTGGTGGTTCTCGGCCCCGAACTCGACTCGGACGCGGCGGCCGACGTTCGTCGCGCCGTCGACGAGCAGGCCCTCCCCTGTCGCGTCGTTTCGCTCGTCGACGGACCGAGCGACCAGCCCGGCGAGGCTGGCGGCCGCGACGCTGTGTCGGTGGACCCGACCGACTCCGGAGCGGTCCTCGACGCCGTCGAGCGCCTCGCGGCGCTGGCGCAGTACCGCCGGGCGCTCGACGAGTACTTCGCGCTCGCAGCGGGCGCCTCGACTGACGACGCTCCGGACGACCGGATCGAATCCGTCCGCGACCGCCTCGACGAGGCCGCGGCCGACCTCGATGCCCCGTCGCTGTTCGAAGTCGCGCTCCGTGACCCCGGTTCGGTGCCGCCCATGGACCTGCTCTCGGCGGGCGAGACGGGAACCGACGCCGACGGGGACCCGGACGCGCCGCCGGAGTGAACCCGCTCGATTCTACAGTTCCAACCCCCGGACGACGACGGTACCGTCACCTTCTTCGACGCGTCCGACCACGCGAGCGTCCTCGCTCGCTTCGACCACGGATTCGGCGTCGCTCCCGGGGAGCGCGGCGACGAACCCGGTGCCCGTGTTGAACGTGCGGTGCATCTCGGCGTCGGAGACGTCGCCCGCCCGCTGGACGAACCCGAAGACCGGCTGGGCGTCGAAGGGCTCGCCGACCGCGTAGCGGTGCTCGCCCATCCGGGCGAGGTTCGTCCACCCGCCGCCGGTGACGTGGGCGGCAGCGTGGGTCTCGTGGTTTCGTAACGGCTCCAGCACGTCGGCGTAGATGCGCGTCGGTTCCAGCAGTTCCTCGGCGATGGTCCGGTCGGGGTTCGGCGGGAAGGGGTCCGTGTACTCGTGGTCGCGCGTGACTGCCTCGCGGGCCAGCGTCAGGCCGTTGGAGTGGATGCCCGAGGAGGGCCAGCCCACGAGCGCGTCGCCGGTCTCGGCCTCGCCGGGGAAGACGCCGTCCTTGGGTGCCAGGCCCGCACACGTCCCCGCGATGTCCAGTCCCCGGATCACGTCGGGCATCACGGCCGTCTCGCCGCCGACGAGGGCGACGCCCGCCCGCTCGGCGCCGACGCGGAGGCCCTCGCCGATCTGTTCCGCGGTGGCGTCGTCGGGCTGTTCGACGGCGAGGTAATCGACGAACGCCACGGGGTCGACGCCGGCCGCGACGAGGTCGTTGGCGTTCATCGCGATGCAGTCGATGCCGACCGTCGAGTGGTCGTCGACGGCCTCGGCGACGAGCAGTTTGGTGCCGACGCCGTCGGCGGCCAGCGCCAGGTAGCGGTCGCCGATGTCGAGCAGGCCCGCGAAGTCGCCATCGAACTCGCCGGCGGCGCCGACCAGCGCCGCCGTCGCCGCCTCCTGGCCCGCGATGTCGACGCCCGCCTCGGCGTAGGTCAGTCCCCCCTCGCCCTCCGGGTCGCCGCTCCCGGGGTTACCGCCGGTCGCGTCGGCGTCTCCGCTCGCATCGTCGTCCGCGTCGTCGCTCATGTCCGATAGCCCGCGGAGCGTGCGCAAAAGGCCACCGTTTCGGGTGGAACGGCCCCCGAGTCAGAAGAAGTCCCGGAGGGCGACTCGCTCGGGCGGGAACAACGCTGCGAGGTCGTCGAGAGCGTCCCCGTCGGCCGAGAGGTCGCCGACCCGCCGCAGGTCGGCGGCGTCACGGTAGCCGACGACCAGTTGCGAGAGCGTCCCGATGTCGACCGTGACGTCGGGGTCGCCCGCCGGCGACCGGCTCCCGGCCCGCGGGCTGATTGACGCGTCGCCCTCGATGCGCTCGCAGGTCGCCCCGCTCGCGGCGACGGCGAGTTCGAATACATCGTCGTTCCAGGCGACGGTGTCGTCGGTGACGCCGAGCGTGAGCTCGGCGCTCGCGCCCTCGGGGTAGGGTACCGCCTCGAGCGCGTCGGTCACGTCGACGGCCCGCACCATCGGTCCCGTGTGGACCGTACACTCGACGTCCCCGGGCGTCGGCACGCGGTCCAGCAGAGTGTCGTCGGGGGCATAGAGTTTCACCTCGGTCGCCTGGGAGTCGTGGTCGGCGAGAAAACCCAGCAGGCCACGCAGGGTGTCGTCGTCGGCGGCGGCCAGGTCCGACACCGCGATCCGCCGGTCGTCAATTCCCTCGCCCGATGACTCGAAGGTGTAGACGACGTAGCCGCGGGTCTCGCCGTCGCGCTCCCAGGCGTAGACGTAGGTATCGTCGTCGAGGACCCGCTCGCGCCACCACCGCTCGTCGCGGCGGAGTCCGAGGGTCTCGTCGGCGGCCCGCGCCTCGTAGGCGTCGTCGAGCGCGGCCCAGTCGTCGGCCGAGACCCGCCTCGGGCGACCGTCGGCGCTCCCGCGGGCGAACGACAGCTGGTCGAGCGGGATCCGGTACTCGCAGACCGTGTTCGCGGTGGCCCAGCCGAACTGTTCGTAATACGACCGCGAGAACGGCCACAGCGCCGCCAGCGGGAACTCGCCGCGCCAGCGGGCGAGGCTCGCCTCGACCATGTGACGGACGTAACCCTCGCGGCGGTGTTCGGGCGGCGTCGCGACCGCTGCGAGCCCCGCGAGGGGGACCCGCTCCCCGCGCAGGTGGGCCTCGAAGCTGTAGTGGGCGCAGATACTGCGGAGGTCGTCGCCGGCGAAGATACCGAACGGGTCGGCAATGCGGTCGAACTCGTCGTCGTGGTCCCGGGGACCCTCGGTCGGTTCGAACGCGTAGTCGACCCGCTCCCGGAAGGCGTCGTAGTGGTCGGGACCCACCGGGCGAAACGCCAGTTCGTCGGTCATACCGCGTCCGGGGACTCGCCCCGGCATATGCCTTCCCCACTCGCGCGGTGTGACAGCACACGCGGGGGCTGATACTGTCGGACACAAGTACGTGAACGTGCTCGTCGACGTTCGGGGACAGGCATCTCGACGGCGCCCAGACAGCCACCGGAGCGGTGGCATCACTTGTGTCCGACAGTATGACGCCCGAGCGCGACGGGCGCCGGGAGGACGGTCACCGGCGGCGCCGGCCGCTCAGAGGAAGAAGACGAAGGCGGCGAGGCCGATACTGGGAACGGCGACGAGCAGGTAGACGGGGAGGCTCCACGCCAGGACTTTCCGGCCGTCCAGCGGGCCGAACGGTATCATGTTGAACCCGGCGAGCAGGAGGTTGATGAACAGGCCCTGTGTGCCGACGGTCCCGAGGAGGCCGGGGCCGGCCACCGCCAGCGGCAGGAACAGCGCCACGAGCAGCAGGTTCGTGACGGGGCCGGCCAGCGCGACGAGGCCGTTCTCGCGGTCGGTGATCCGCCCGCGGTGGACGACGGCGCCCGGCGCGGCGAACAGGAAGCCCGCGAACGCGCTGACGACCGTCAGAAAGAGCAGGCCGTACTCCGCACGGAAGGCGGCGACCTGGCCGAACCGGACGGCGACCACCTTGTGGGCGAGTTCGTGCAACAGGAAGCCCAGGCCCGCCGTCGACAGCGCGAGCGCGAGCGCGAGGAGCGCGGCCTCCGGCGGGGCCGACCCCGCCAGGATCGCCCGCAAGACGCCGCGGTTGAGAAAGACCGCAAAGGCGACGCCCAGCGCCACCCAGGCCACCGCCAGGTCACGCAACTCCCGCGCGCTGAAGGTCAGCCCGCCGGCGCTCCGGTCGGCCCGGGCGGTTCGCCGGCCGCCGCGACTCACGCGAGGACCCCCCAGAGGGTCTCGGCGCCGTTTCGCGCCCCCCCGACGAGCAGGTCGCCGACGGCAGCGACGCCGCCGATGTCGGCCGAGAGCCACGGCAGGATGGCGGGAAAGACGACGAGGCTCGCGAGCATGCTCCCGACGTTGGTCAGCGCGACCACGAGGATCAGCCGAAAGAGGGGCACCTCCCGGAGGCGGGTGACGATCTCGGCGATCGGCGCCGACTCGTCGTCGAGGACCCGGTTGAGTTCGTCGATGTCGGCGACGCTGACGGCCCGGTAGCGCAACTCGACGTAGCCGGCGAACCACCCCGGCGCGAGCAGCGGGTTGACGCTCGTCAGCCAGGCGACGCCGCCGCCGACCAGCGCGCTCGGCCAGCGGGCGCCGGCCAGGCGCGCCATCCCGCCGGCCAGCACCGCGTTCACGGCGAACCACGCGACGAACACCTCGACCAGGTAGGCCTGGTCGGCGCCGCCAAGCGCCAGCAAGGCGAAGAAGGCGACGAACCCGAGCGTGATGGCGTAGCCGACGGCCCTGTAGAGGAGCCGGGAGAGCCCGCTGCTCTCGGCGGTCCCGACGAGCGATCCCATCGGCGGGAGCGACGCGGGGTCGTCGAGGTGGCGCTCGATCCCCTCGCGGTGGCCGGCGCCGACGACGGCGACGACGCGGTAGCCCGCCTCCCGAAGCGCGACGAGGCGGTGGGCGATGAACGCGTCGCGCTCGTCGATGAGCGCCTCGGCGCCGCCCGGCGAGAAGCGGCGGAACTCCTCCATCATCGCCGTCACGACGTCGGCGTCGGTCATCGCCTCGATGTCGAACTCGTCGAGTTCCTCGTCGGCCTCGGGGATCGACCGGTCGACGAGGAAGCCGGCGAGCCCGCCCAGCGACCCGAGGACGAACGACCCCGCGGCCATGCCGGCCCCCGACTGGAGCGCGAACCCGCCCAGCGAGACCAGGCGGTCGCTCGACGGCGCGACCGGGCCGAGCCCGACGCCGCCGACGAGCGCGACGCCGACGCCGGCGGCGGCGCCGAGCGCGAGCCCGAGGGCGGCGCGGACGGGCGTCGTGTTCGGGACGGGCAACGGCGCGAGGGCGCGGGCGAAAGACCGGGCGAAGGCCGCCCAGAGGGCGAGGCCGGCGACGCTCCCGCCGACGAGGCCGCCGACCAGTCCCACGGCGTCGGCCCCGAGCATGGCGACGAAGTCGGCGCTGGCGACGCCGAACGAGCCGGCGGCGACGCTCGCGGCGGCGAACCCGAAAAACAGGCCCAGCATGCCGCCGAGGCTCGCGCCGACGATGGCGGGTGGGCCCGCCGCGAGCGAGAGCTGTGCGACGAGCTTGAGCTTCTCTATGGGGGTGAGCCGCGTCCAGAAGCGCTGGATGGTCGTCTGGATGTCGCGGTCGGCCAGCGCGATGCCGAGCCCCAGCTCCTCGGCGGTGTCGACGGCGGCCATCATGTCGGCCCCGGGGTCGATGTCGAACCGGTCGCCCAGCCGTGTCTGGACGTAGGACAGCATCCAGTAGGCGAGAAACTGGAAGACGGTGTTGCCCCCGAGCAGGTCGCTCGGGTCGAGTTCGTCGGGGGTCTCGCCCTGCATCTGGCGGTAGCGCCCCTCGTCGAGTTCGACCGCGACGACGTCCGGGCGCTTCTCCTCGATGGTCCGCTCGACGCGGTCGACGCTCTCGTGGGAGACGTGTGCGGTCCCGACGACGGTGACCTCGCCCTCGCCCTCCGGCCGGGTGGGGGGCATCGGCAACTCCCCCGCGGCGTCCTCGAGGTCCTCGCCGGCGACGCGGTCGGTCATTCACCTGCCCTTGCGGACGGTCCGGTTTACCCTTGTCGGGATGGCTCGCCCCCCGGTTCGCCGTCGCCGTTCCGTGGGGTCTCCCTCTCGGCCTCGGGCCCGTCTCCGTCCCCGTCCCCGTGGACGACGTTCTCGTCGAACAGTCGGACGAGCGTCCGGAACAGCCCCACGACGACCGGCCCGAAGAACAGGCCCATGAAACCGAAGGCGTAGACGCCGCCGAGGACGCCGACGAGGATCGTCGCCGAGTGCAGCGAGGACTCGCGGTCGACGACGTACGCCCGCAGGTAGTCGTCGACGAGGGCGACGACAGTCATGGAGTACCCGAAGAGAAACAGGGCCGCCAGGATCCGGTCGGCGGTCACGAGATAGACCGCCGCCGGGACCAGCACCGCTGTGACGCCGATGACGGGCAGCAGGCTCAGCAGCATCATCGCGAGCGTCCAGAACGGGACGTACGGGATCCCCACGACGAAGAGACCGGCGCCGGCGATCAGGCCCTGCGCGACCGCGATGAAGACGTGTCCCTTCAGGACCGCCCAGGTCGTGTCGTGAGCGTCGGACACGAGCGCCGCGGTGGTGTCCTCGTCGAGCGGCATGCGCGCCCGGACCCAGTCGACCAGCGCGTCGCCCTCCTGCAGGAGATGGTAGAGGACGAAGACCAGGAGCACGAGTCCCAGGAAGAAGTCCGTCGTCGTTTCGAGAAGGCCGGTGACGTCGCCGACGAGAAGTTCCGTCAGCCGCCGCGGGAGGTCCGCGAGCACCGGTTCGATGGGGACCTCCGTCCCGATGAACGCCTCGACGCGCCGTTCGATCTCGGCGGCCCCCGGCATGGTCCTGACGGCCTCGGCGACCTCCGAGACGGTGGTCGGCACCAGGAGGACGACCGTCGCCATCGTCGCCCCCGTCGCGGCGACGGCGACCGCCACCAGCGCCAGTGCCGAGACCCGCGGTCCGACCCGGGAGGCCAGGCGCCGCTGTGCCGGGCGCAGGAGAAACGCCAGCAGCACCGCCGCCAGCAGGTACGTCGCGAACGGCCGGACGATCAGCCACGTCAGGTACGCGAACACCGCCAGCAGGACGACGAAAAAGCCCACCTGGACCCGCCGTTCGACGGACGCTCGGCTCACGGCTGTCCGGAGCGGCGACGTGTTCGGTGCCGGGGCGGGACCGGGAACGCCGCGGGGTGACCTGGACCGCGGGGTCGCGGGAACCCCGTCGGCCCGTGCTCTCTCGTGGGCCGGCGCACACTGCCCCGGACGCCCGCCGCCACAATGACTCTACATCCCGGTTACGACCCGGGTATTTGCGGGTTCGCTCGGACCGGTGGCCGGCCGGTCGGACACACGTGATGCCATCGCTCCGGTGACTGTTTCGGGGTCTTCGAGATGCACGTCCCGGACCGTCGACGAGCACGTTCACGTCCGCGTGTCCGACGGTACGAACAGTGACAACCGACCGTATCAGTCGCTCTGGATGCGCGGCGCGAGGAGGTACGTCGCGGCGCCCTCGCCCTCGGCGATGTCGAAGTGCATCTTGATGGGGAACTCCTCGCCGAGTTCCATCGTGACCTCGGCGTCCTTGGGGATGGCGCGGTTCATGTCCTGGAGGTAGTCGAGCGAGAACAGCGAGTGGGCGTCGCCCGCCTGGAGGTCGATGAGGTCCTCGCGGTCGAGTTCGAGGTGGACGTCGTCGGTGTCGCCCTCGGCGTCGACGTAGAAGTGTTCGGCGTCGGCGTCGACGCCCAGCGCGATGTGGTCCGAGACCATGTCGGCCGCGGTCACGGCCCGGTCGATGTCCCGGCCCTCGATGACGATCTCGGCGGGCAGGTCCAGGTCGGGCAGGTCCGGTTCCTGCCGGATGGAGTCGGGGTCGATGAGCGCCAACGTGTACTCCAGGCCGTCGATGGCGATGTGAAGCTTGCGCGTCTCCTCGTCGAGCTCGAGGTGGACGAGTTGGCCGGCCTCGGCCATGCCGGCGATGTCCTCCAGGCGCGAGAGGTTGACGCCGATGACGCCGCCATCGGCCTCGTAGGACTCGAACGCGGCGGCCGACAGCGAGAGGTCGACCATCCCGACGTTGGCCGGGTCCACGGCCTGTATCGCCAACCCGTCCGCCTCGAGGTGGATCTTGCACTCGTCCACCAGCACGCTCACGGAATCGAGCGCCGTCCGGAGCGTATCCGCGCTCACGATGGCGTTGAACATGTTGCCCGCGGCTACGCCCCCATCCGTTAAAAAACGTCCCTTCTGGGCTCGCGCGTGCGCGTGATGCCGAACGATCCGCCGTCTATCGACCAGGTGCGTTCGCCTGCCGTGGCCTTCCCCCGTTCGCCCCCAAACGAGCGGCGACCGGCCGGGACAGTCCCGGCGCGCCCGGTCCGTACCGGCCGAAAGTCATACTGTCGGACACAAGTACGTGAACGTGCTCATCGACGTTCGGGGATATGCATCTCGAAGACCCCGAAACAGTCACCGGAGCGGTGGCATCACTTGTATCCGACAGTATCAGACGACGTCGTCGGGGTCGTGCACCTCGGCTATGCGCTCGGCCTCGGCGGCGTACCGCTCGCGCTTTCCGGGTTCGACCGTCCCGAGGTTGTCGGGGTCGACGTCGACGGCGGCGGTCGTGTCCCGCCGGTCGGTGAACGACGTGAGCGCCCGCTCTTTCCGGTAGTAGCGCTCGCCGTCCGGCGTGGCGTAGACCAGGATGATGATGTTCTGTTCGTCGTCCGAGTAGGTCCGCTCGACGAGCCAGACCCGGACCGTCTCCCCGGCGTCGCTGGGCATGGCCGGGCCTACGCCCGCTGGCGGGAAGAAAGAAGGGTCGGACGCCGATGCCGTGTCAGCGGGGCGCCGTCCCCGTCAGTTCCGCCCTCACCGTTCACAGTGGACAGGACCACCGCTCATACGGCCGGCTGTAACTTTTTACCGGTATTTCGCCGACCGGTCCGACGAAATCCGGAACTGACTGACAACCGACCGTATCACTCGTCTCTGTCGCCGTAGCCGTCGACGCCGGTCGCGCGCAGGTACTCCGCCAGCAGGGTGGGGAACCGCCCGCCCCGGACGTACCGGAGGCCGAACTCGTCGGCCCAGGAGATGATCCCGCGGTCCTCGGTGACGACGCCGGCGTCGAGTTCCCGCGCCAGGACGAGCAGGTCGAAGTCCTCGCGGGAGTCGAGCACGCCCCGGCGGAGCGCCCGGCGGTACTCGTCGCGCATGTCCGAGAGGATCCGGTCGGCCTCGGTCATGTACTCGCCGTCGCCACCGGCGAGTTCGTCGGGGTCCAGCTGTTCGACCTCCCGGAGCGCCTGCTCGGAGACGCGCAACCCGCGGTCGACCCGGTCGCTCATCTCGTCGATGAACTCGTAGACGATGTCGGCGGGGATGGTGACGCCGTAGCGGTCGGGGCTCTTCCGGACGACCCACGTGTCCAGTCGCTCGAACACCTCCGGCGAGACGTCCCGGTCCCGGAGCATCGTCGTCAGTTCGTCGTGGACGGTCGGGGGCACGTAACAGGAGATGTTGAGTTCGAGCCGTGCGGTCGCGACCAGGTCCAGCAGCCGGAGGACCGCGTCCTCCAGCGACTCCTCGTCCCTGCGGATCCCCTCTGTAATGAAAAGCGACGTGTCGAGGACGAACTGCTGGCGCGGGAGTTCCCCGGGCATATCACCGGTTTCGCGGGTAAGCGGTAAAAGCCCACACGCCTGGCCCCGCGCATCCGACCGTAGACGGGGCCGATTGTCGGGATGGACTGTGATACGGTCGGTTGTACCGATTTACCGGTATTTCGTCGACCGGTTCGACGAAATCCGGAACTGATACTGCCGGCTGTACCTTCGTGAAGATGTTCGCCGCCCCGAAGCGGCGAAATTCTCGACAGACTTACAGCCGGCAGTATAAGCAACATTGGCCGCTGTTCCTTTTTACTTCGCTTATATCGTGGTCTCCAGCCTTGCTATCGTCTTTGTCTGGGATATTTCTTTCAATCACACAACGGCCAAGATTTTTTTGAATGGGGGTTTTGCCAGGCATCATGAATCCATATTCGAGGAGAGATTTATTATCATCTATTTCAGTAGCAATCATAACTGTATGTGCGGGATGTAGTAAAACCGACCTCCTACCCGGAGTTTCCGAATGATCTCTCGGCGGAAACCAGCGGAACCTATGCAGCGTCGTTTGAGAAAGCACTGAGAAGGAACCGGTTCGTCGATGATGCAGGCCATCGAGAAACCCCGTCACTCTCCATCAGGGTCGGAACCGACACAGCACAGACACTCGACTGTGGGTTTGCCGTACCAGTTAGCGGGATGCTGAGGACAAGTGGGACTATCTCTGAAGTCACGACCTCGTCGGATACCCCCACTCCGATACCGTCCTTGGAAATCGAGTTCGCGACGTGGTATCTCGTGTCGGAAGATATCGTGAAACGTGTTAATGCCGGTGACAGCTTCGGTACCCCAAAAAAACCGCCTTCGTTTAACGATGCGGCTGCTGTGTACTGCCCGTAATCGTTGGGAACCAGTCCCATTCGAACGGCGAAGCCTCCCACCCACGGTTCCAGTGTCCGGGAACTGAGCGGCGTGACTGGCCTGCGCGTCTCGGCGTCCGTCACACGTCGGTGAACCACCCCTCGTATTCGGCGGGGCGCTCCGCGATGACCTCGAAGAAGCGCGACTGGACGGCGTCGGCGACCGACCCTTTTTTCGGCTGGACACCTGGCTGATACGGTCGGTTGTCAATCAGTTCCGGATTTCGCCGCCCCGGGGTGGCGAAATACCGGTACATCGGTACAACCGACCGTATCAGAGAAGAACTCGTGAGAAACCTCCGGGGTCACGCGTCCAGTCGCGGGAACGCGCGGGCGGCGAGCGCCACCGACAGCAGCGAGACCACGACAGTGCCGACCACCAGCACTGGCCCGGGTTCGTACAGGAGCCGTGGGTGGTAGGGTCGGACGCCCGTCAGGTACAGGCCGGCGTAGTCGAAGGCGTCGTTACCGAGCACGAGGACCAGCGCCGTCGCGAGCGCCCCCCGCGTCGTCGCGCCGTAGTGGGGCGCGAGGTACGCCTCCGGGATGAACAGGAGATGCGTGACGAGCACGCCGAAGTAGTTCCACGTGTCGGGAAAGTACAGCGAGACGTGGAGGTTCAGCGCGAGCGCGGTCCACAGTGCCGACTTGACGAGCCAGACGAACGCGATGGTGTGGAGGTACGCGAGCACCAGGTTCCGGGGCGCGTCGTCGAGCGAGCGGCCGAGGTTCGCCAGGAGCGTCGCGACGGACAGCGCCATCAGGCCGACGGCGACCGGCGAGTCCATGTGCAACGGCCACAGGAGCGTGTCGATGGCCGGCAGGTCCGGGAGGTAGAAGTGGATGCCGACGAAGACGGCGGCGACATTGGCGACGAGGAGCCACACCAGACTGGGGGCGTTCTCCAGGTAGTAGCGCGCCCACTCGCGGGGAACGGGGCTCCGTCGCCCGTCGCCAAACGGGTCCATACCGGCACACGGCGACCCGCCCACTAAGCCGTGTCGACCCCCGGATTACGGTCTGAATGCACGACGGCAAAAGGATTCCGGCGAAGACTTATCAATAGTCGTGACAGATATTGACACGCACAGCATGTTCGAGGAGTTCTCGAGCGGGTACTACCTGGGTCGGCTCTACGTCGAGCCGGGCGAGGGGGAACGCGCGGCCATCGCGCGCACCCAGCACGAGCGGGTCAACGAAGCGCTCTACACCGGCGACGGGGTCGCGCGGACGGACCTCCCGCTGGTGATGAAACTCGGGAACACACACTTCACGGTCGGCGGCGGGGCGAACGTCCCCGCCGACACGCTGGTCGTCCCCGAGGAACTCCTCGGAGAGACGGACATCCGGAACCCGCCGGCGTTGCGCGAGGTGTTCCTCGCGAAGGCCGGCCGCGCGCGCCAGTTGCTCTCCGTGGTGGAGGGGCTCCCCGCCGTCGGGAGCGACACCGAAGCGGGCGTCCAGACCGGGACGGGGGCGGGTGAGAACGGGGACGGGAGAGAGCGAGACGACGACGGGAGCCGAGGCGACGGCGGTGCTGGCGGCTTCCGCTTCGGCGGGGGCGGCGGACCCACGGGGATTTAAGCCCGCCGGCGCCCCCCACGTCGAGTGATGCTCGACGAGTTGCTCGGCCGCGCCGAACTCAAAGACCGGGTCGCGGAACTGGAGGAGGAACTCCGCCACCGCGAGCGCGAACTCGATGCCGAGCGCGAGCGCCGGTCCGACGCGGTCAGCGACAGGCAGGCCGCCGAGGAGCGCGCGAACAGGCTGGAGGACCGCATCGCCGACCTGGAGGGGGCGGTCGAGCGCCTCCGGGCGGAGGCGGGCGGCGGTCGCGACCGACCCAGAGGGGGCGCTGACCGCCTACGTCGCCGACGGGAACGACCTCCCCGAGGCGGTGCGGGCGGCGTTCGGCGACCGCGCGGCGCTGGTCGGGCGAGCCGCCCCCTGTCTCGCTCTCACCGACGACGCCGGCCTCGCGAGCGCCTGTCTCTCCGTGCCGGACCCGCCCGAGTCCTTCACCGAGTGGGGCGAGGGGTTCGCTATCGAGCGCGAGCGCCTCGAACCCCGCGGGCGGTTCGCGCTCGCGCTGGTCCGGTCGGACCTGTTCGCGCTGGGCGTCTATGAGGGCGACGAGCGCGTCGCCTTCCAGGGGTTCGACTCCGAGTTGCGGAGCCAGCACTCCAAGGGTGGGTTCTCGCAGGCCCGCTTCGAGCGCCTGCGCGACGCACAGATCGACGACCACGTCGAGCGGTGTCAGGCGGCGCTCGAAGGCGTCGACGCCGACCGCCTGTACGTCGTCGGCGAGCGCACAGTGTTGGACGCGTTCGACGCGCGGGCCGACGCGACGGCGACGGTGGACGCGACGGGCGATCCCGAGGAGGCACTCGGCGACGCCTTCCGCGAGTTCTGGACCGTCCAGTTGCGCGTGCCATAGCGGGGGCGGTCGCCGGGTCGGTATCGCTGCCGGGGGTGCCGCGTCCGTGACAATAAACCCGCCTCGGCGAGACGGGGGCATATGCGCGTTGCAATCCTGGCCCACGAGCGGTTCCCCGACCGGGCGAAGACGGCTGTCGGGGTGCTCCGGTACGGCGACCGCGAGGTGGTCGCGGTCCTCGACCGGACGCTCGCGGGCGACCGAGTCAACGACCACGTCCCCGACATTCAGGACGCCCCCATCGTCACCTCTATCGACGAGGTCGACGACATCGACGCCCTCCTGGTCGGTATCGCTCCCATCGGCGGGGACTTCGACGAGACGTGGCGCCCCGATGTCCGGGGCGCGCTCGAACGGGGCTGTGACGTCGTCGCCGGCCTCCACTGCTTCCTCGCCGAGGACGACGAGTTCGCCCGCCTCGCCGACGAGCACGGCGCCGAGTTGCGCGACCTGCGCCGCCCGCCCGAAGACCTGACCGTCAGCGACGGCACCGCGAGCGATGTCGACGCCGACGTCGTCCTCACGGTCGGCACCGACTGCTCGGTCGGGAAGATGACCACGACGTTCGAACTCGTCGAGCGGGCCCGCGAGCGCGGCATCGACGCCGCCGCCGTCCCGACCGGCCAGACGGGCGTTCTCGTCGCCGACTACGGCATCGCCGTCGACCGCGTCGTCGCCGACTTCGCTGCCGGTGTGGTCGAGCGGATGGTCGAGGAGCGCGCCGCCGACCACGACCTCCTCGTCGTCGAGGGGCAGGGCGCGCTCTGTCACCCCGCCTACTCGGGCGTCACGACCTCGATCCTCCACGGGGCGATGCCCGACGCGCTGGTGCTATGTCACGCCGCCGGCCGCGAGACCGTCCACGGCTACGAGCACGTCGCCGTCCCGTCGCCCGGCGAGTACGCCGACGTCTACGAGTCCGTCGCCGACCCCGTCTCGCCGACTCGCATCGCGGGCGGCGCGCTCAACACCAGACGAGTCGACAGCGACGAGCGCGCCCGGGAGCGAGTCGAGGAGTACGGCGATGCCATCGACGCGCCGGCGACCGACTCCGTCCGGTTCGGCGTCGACCCGGTCCTCGACGCGGTGTTGAAGTCGGTGGCCGGATGAGCCTCGCGACGGAGTTCGAGCGGGTCGCCCTCCCGTTGTCCGACGCGTTCACCATCGCTCGCGGCACCACCGAGACGGCCGAGAACGTCCTCGTCCGAGTGCGCGACGACGAGGGCCGCGTCGGACTGGGCAACGCCGCCCCCTCGGCGTACTACGGCGAGACGGCCGATACCGTCGCGGCCGTCCTCCCCGACCTGCTGGCGGTCGTCGAGGAGGTCGACGACCCCCACGCCCGCGAGCGAACGGAGCGACTGATGCGCGAGCGAGTTGGCGGCAACCCCGCGGCGCGGGCCGCCGTCTCCGTCGCGCTCGCCGACCTCGCCGGGAAGCGCCTCGACACCTCCCTCTACCGGGCGTGGGGGCTCGACCCCGCGGCAGCGCCGGTCACCTCCTTCACCGTCAGCATCGGCAACCCCGACGAAATGCGCACGAAGGCGAGCGAGGCGGTCGAGCGGGGATTCGACGTGCTGAAGGTGAAACTGGGCAGCGAGGACGGCCGCGACGGCGGGCGGGTCGCGGCGGTGCGGGAGGCGGCGCCGGACGCTCGCGTTCGCGTGGACGCCAACGCGGCGTGGACGCCGAAAGAGGCGGTCACGATGTCGGAGACGCTGGCCGAACACGGCGTCGAGTTCCTCGAACAGCCCGTGGCGGCGACCGACGTGACGGGACTGCGCTTCGTCCGCGAGCGCGGCGCGGTACCGGTGGCGGCCGACGAGTCGGTCGAGACGGCGAGTGACGTCCCCCGGGTCGCCGACGCCGTCGACGTCGTCGTCGCAAAGGCCATGAAATGCGGGAGCCTGCGGGAGACGCGCCGGGTCGCACACGTCGCTCACGCCCACGACTGCGAGGCGATGCTCGGGTGTATGGTCGAGTCCAACGCCTCGATCGCCGCGGCGTGGCACTGCGCGCCGCTGTTCGAGTACGCCGACCTCGACGGGGCGCTGCTGCTCGCCGACGACCCCGTCGACGGCGTCCCGATGGACGGGAACGCGGCCGACTTCGCGGCGCTGGACCGGCCGGGGACCGGCGCTATCGCCGACGCGGGCACGTCGAACGGCGGGAGCGGTTGAGTCAGAGCCGCTCGACGGTCGCCGCGTAGACGCCGCCGAGGACCACGCCGTAGACGACGTGCCACAGCAGCGACGGCACGGCGAAGTTGGGGAACGGCGGGGAGGCGGGCGACCCGACGGCGGAGAGCCAGAGCGGCATGACGAGCGCGGCGAAGACCGCCCACGTGACGACGCCCCAGGCGATCCCCCCAGCGAGAAGTTTCCCCGTCGAGTCCAACTCGAGGACGCCGACGAGCGCGGCGAAGCCGACGCCGAGGACGGCGCCCTGCGAGAGGTGGACGAACAGTCCCGCCGCGACGTTCGGGGGCGGCGCGAGCGCGTACAGCGAGGGGATCGCCACTGCGAGCGTCGGTTCGTTCATCGCGAGCATCAGCCCGCCCATCGCCAGTGCCCCGACGACCCCGCCGAGGACGCCAGCCTGCCAGGAACCGGTCACCGACTGTGCGGGTTCTGTCCGTTCTGTCGCAGTCGACATATCGGAGAGGCGTGGCGGGGCCGGAAATAGTCGGCGCGGCCGTGTGGTTGTGGCGTCAGATCGCACGACCGTGGTGAAGTCACCCGTCGCGTATCAGACCCAGTCGGCGAACGTCTCGTGTTCGCGGCTCCGCTCGACGTATTCGCGCTGCATCGCGGTCAGCGCCTCGTCGAGGGACGCCCCCCCGTCCAGCGCCTCGCGGACCCGCCGCTTCTTCCAGACGCTCGGAGTCACGCCGCGCTCGACGCGGGCCTCGATGGGGTCGAGATACCGGTCGCGCGTCGCCGCGTCGACGTCCTGTTCGGCGAGCCCCTGGCGGGCGTACTCGAACACCTCGTCGAAGATCGCGTCGCTGTCCCCGGTGGGCTCGCCGTCGGCCGCGACCCACGCGAGGTCGGCGTCGAGTCCGTCCTCGACCGCCGCGTAGAACGCCCGTTCGGCGGCCTCGTTGGGCAGCTCGCGGAGGGGGTGGTCGCTCGTCGCGAGGCCGTGGAGGAGGCCCGCGGTGAGCACCTGCATCCCGACGATGTCCCGGACCGTCGGCTGGGTCGGGATCGGGCGGTACTCGACGCGAAGCGACCGCTCGTCGCAGGCGCCGGCGACGGCGTCGCCACACACCACGCCGCGGACCCACCGCCAGAACGTGCCCCGCTTGTAGTCGAACTCCCAGCACGACCCGATGTCGACCGGCCCGCCGTCGTGGTCCGTGGCCTCCTCGGCGACCCACTCCTCCAGGAACGGGGCGTAGGTGTCGTCGGCGACGACGTGGTCGACGATGTCTGCGGGGTCCTCGAGGTCCGCAGGCACCCGCACCTTCTCGCAGGCCCGGTTCATCGACTGCTCGAACGCGGCGATCCGGAGTTCGTGGTGGGTCCCATCGACGATGCGTTCGGGGTCGGCGTCGGCGTAGCAGTCGGCGGGCAGGAACGGCGAGTTGGTCGACAGGGCGAGCAGCGGTCCGAGCGTCCGCGTCGCGAGATTGTGATACCGCGGGAACGCGTCGGCCTCGGGCACCTGCACGTGGGGCTGGATCGACGTCGCGAACGACTCGAAGAGGACGCTGTGAAACGCGACCGAGGCGCCGGGTACCTCGAAGGGGAGGACGCCCCCGGCCCGGCGCAGCGCCTCGTTGTCGAGCGCGCCGTACCTGGGGTCGCGGCGCATGTTCCGCGCGACCACGACCGGGTCGTCGGGGTCGGGGCCGGGCACGACCGGCGCGTCGACGGCGTCGGTCCCCTCGCCCACGTCGATCTCGACGTCGTTCAGGTAGGCGAGCGTGCCCTCGGCGGGCGGGACGGTCCACATCGCGTCGAGGACGACCGAGAGTCCGTGCTCGCGCGCTCGCTCCCGCGTCTCGGCGAGGTCGGCGGCGAGCGTCTCGGCCTGGGCCGCGATGCCCGCGGTCGAGAGCGGCGTCGGGGCGGCGTTGATCTCGGCGTTGTGCAGACCGAGTTCCTTCGCGGCGGGGTCGAAGACGCCCTCGGGGAGTTCGGCCAGTCGACACTCGTCGTCGACGGCGTAGGCTTCGAGTTCCATCCCCAGCGTGAGGGCATCGTTGTCGAAGGCGCCGGCCTCGATGGCGCCGACGAGGCGGTCGCCCTGTTCGCGGACCCGGCGGTCGAACTCCTCGGCCGCCCCCGGCGACAGCGCCCGCCGGACCAGCGCCGCGTGGTCGGTCATCACTCGCGACACGGTGTCGCCGGACCATAAACGGCCACCTTTTCCGGCGGGCGGCGCTGGCGGGCGCGAGTCAGCGGCGACGCGGCCGCGGCGGCCCGTCGCGGGCGAGCGTCGCACGGACCTGTTCGGCGGCTTCGAGCGCGGCCCGGGCGCGCTCCCTGTCGGTGATCTCCGGACCGGTGGCCATACCGCACCGTTCAATCCGTACAGATAAGTGCTTCGTGAAGGCTCAAACGGGTGTTTGTGCCATCTCGGCGGTAGTGTTCAGATAAGCCGCCAGAATCAGAGCGATATTTCGAGACAGCGTGAAAGCCCCCACTGGCTCCGGTCGAGGGGCTCGCTGCGCTCCTCACTGCGTTGCGGTGCTTACGTCGTCCGTCTTCCCGGAGCCAGCGGCCCCTTTCAGTCCCGCCCGATTCAGCCGGTTCAACGGTCTGAG
>PXRS01000006.1 GCA_003023785.1 Halobacteriales archaeon QS_5_68_33
TGCGGTAAACACCTCGGGGTCCCTCCTTCCGATCCAGCAGGACACAGCGGCGCAGTGGGCTTTGGTGATAGATGTGAGCTCAATTATCGCAGTGTGGATAGGGGTCGTCGCTGTCCTCCGCTGGGGCAGCGCAGCGACTCTTTCGAGGAACGGAATTCCAGATCCGTCAGCCGCCGGTATCGAGACTGATTGAAATTCACGTCAAATAGATTCTCTGTAGCGAGCATCCGCGCGAGCGATGAGGTCTCGGCCGAAAGAGAGGGTCAGTCGAACATGCCGGTCGACACGTACCGTTCGCCGCTGTCCCAGTAGACGGTAACGACCAGCGGATCCGCGACGTCGTCGTCGGCCGCGAGCCGCTCGGCCACCTGCTTCGCCGCGAGGTTCGACGCTCCCGAGGACTGACCGACGAAGATGCCCTCCTCGCGGGCGAGGCGGCGACACTCCTCCTCGGCGTCGTCGAGTTCGACCGTGAGCACGTCATCGAGCAGCGACCGGTCCAGGTTCTCGCTGACGAACCCCGGGCCCATCCCCTGGAAGCCGTCCTCGCCGGCCTCGCCCGTCGAGAGGACGGCGTTGGTCGCCGGTTCGACGCCGACGACCGCCACGTCGGGGAACGCTTCGCGGAGGCGCCGACCGATACCGGTGATGGTGCCGCCGGTGCCGATGCCGGCCACGAGCGCGTCGACGGTACGGTCGCCGACCTGCTCCAGTATCTCCGGGCCGGTGCTTTCGTAGTGCGATTGCGGGTTGGCGGGGTTCTCGAACTGGCGCATCTGGACGAACTCGCCGGTGGCCTCGAGTTCGTCGGCGCGCTCGCGGGCGTCGGAGATGTCGCCGTCGACGAGTTCGATCTCGGCGCCGTATCCGTACACGATCCGGCGGCGCTCGGGCGATTTGGACGACGGCATGATCAGCCGCACGTCGTAGCCCTCGGCGGCGCCGACCATCGCCAGCCCGATCCCGGTGTTCCCGCTGGTGGGTTCGACGATGGTCTCCGACCCGGTGAGCGTACCCTCGGCCTCGGCGGCCTCGACCATCCAGCGGGCGGGGCGGTCCTTCGCCGAGCCGCCGGGGTTGAACGACTCGACCTTGGCAGCTACGGTGGCGCCGTCCGGGCCGTCCACCTCGACCAGCGGCGACCCGACGGTTTCCAGGATGCTCGATTTCACTACCCCCCTTACGCCGCCCGCTCTTAAATCCCCGCTGGCACCGGCAGGGTGTGTCGGCGTCGTCATGCCGCCGGCTGTAACTGTCGAGAATTTCGCCACCCCGGGGCGACGGATATCTGTACGAGGTTACAGCCGGCAGTATCAGAACGCCGTCACCGCCACACTGTCGGAACTGAACGAACGGATACGTTAAGCCCGAGGGTGCGGTAGGGAGCGGTATGGAACTGGAGACGATGGAACCGAACCCGGTGTGGACCGAGGAGGCCTACGCCGACACGGTGGACGTGCTCGCGACGCTGCGACACGAGGTGACATACAAGGTCTGGGGCGGCGACTGGTGTATCGACTGCCGGTCCCAGCTCCCGGACTTCGCGGCGGCGCTCGACGCCGCCGAGGTCCCCGGCTCGCGGATCGAGCACTACCCCGTCGAGAAGGAGGAGGACGGCTCCAAGACCGGCCCGAAGGTCGAGGAGTACGACATCGAGCGCATCCCGACGGTCGTGGTCGAACGCGATGCGCGGAGCGCATCGGACGCGAGCGGCGACGGCGAGGAGATCGCGCGGTTCGTCGAGGAGGAACCGGTCCCCATCGCGGTGTATCT
This sequence comes from Halobacteriales archaeon QS_5_68_33, assembly GCA_003023785.1. Taxonomy (GTDB): domain Archaea; phylum Halobacteriota; class Halobacteria; order Halobacteriales; family Haloarculaceae; genus QS-5-68-33. The sequence goes on from PXRS01000006.1 coordinate 1,774, forward strand.
CGGTCGCAGACTGGAAGACCTCGCGGCCTCGGTGTGAACGCGTTCAGTCCGAACGGACGATTCGTCAGACTTGTCAATCAGTTCCGGATTTCGTCGAACCGGTCGGCGAAATACCGGTACATCGGTACAACCGACCGTATCACAGGAGATGCATCACATAATAACTGCATGGGTGCGGATTACGATACTGAATACAGCAAGTCAAAAGCAGATGATGATAATGATGGGGAAGCAGATGGATGGTCATTCAAATATATCCAAAAGACATATGTCGTATTGGCAGAATTAACTTTTGTGGTTAGATGTTCGCGGAGAGAGGTCCTCCACATAATAAGTGCAGCATCCCTCCCGGTTGTATCCGGCTGTGGAAACAATGGGGATGACACCCCGACACAATCAGGGAATACAATTACTACAGTTGAATCGATAAATACAGAGACAGACGCCGAGGGGACAGTGAATGAACCAACTCTGACAGACTGTGAACCTTCAGAATTACCCCAGTCATCTCAGACCCAAGGGGATCTACAGCCCAAGTCATATCCAGAATATCCTAATAGTTTTGAAAAGGATGATCTCAAGGATTACGCGATTTCTTTCGAGAATTCCTATCGGAATAATAAATTTCTCGCAAACTATCCTCAAGAATACGATGAGTTAACCATTCAATCCGGAATTGAAAAGATCTCTGAGACCGAACAAGGGTACCAAATGAGGATAGAGGGGATTCTCTTGTTTTCTGATGAGAAACAGCCAACCAAATCTACAGCAACTCCGTATCCAAGCGGTAGAATACCTTTTGTAACCTGGTTTTATTTTGACGAGGACTTTGTTCTGCGCGATGGGCGTGATACGGGATACACAAAGAGCCTTGAACCTGATTTCAAATACGCCGAAGCGATAGTCTGTCCATAGTTCCGGAAAGTTGTTTTAACTCTGAACGCGTTCGGTCCGAACGGACGATTCGTCAGATGGGTGTGGGGTCCTCGCCCGCGAACCACTCCAGCGCCTCCGCCAGGTCGTGTGTCGGCGGCGAGCACGCCCGGTTCTGACAGGCGTAGACCGTCGGTCGGCCGTCTCTGGCTTCTCTCCCGGCCCATATCGACGGGGCCGAATCGAGTTCGAGGGCGTCGAGCCACGCGTCCAGTTCGTCGTCGGTCGCCGGGCGGGGCGCGAGCACCCGGCGTGGAACGTAGGTCGTGGCGAGCGTCTCGCGCCACTCGTCGGGGCGGCCGCCGGCGAGCGTGAGTTCGCTGGCCCCGCTGGCGAGCGTGTCGGCGGCCAGCACGAGCGAGGGGTGCTGGACCGGGTCGGACTCGATGCGGGCGGCGTGGGTCTCGACGACGCCCTCCGCGACCGCCGCGAACCCGTCGTCCTCGCTGAAGCGCGCGAGTGTCGCGAGGAGTTCGACGGCGACCCCGGCGCTGGAGGGCGTCGAGGTATCGGTCAGTTCCTGCGGGCGCGCGACCAGCGACTCCCCGCTCTGCGGGGTGAAATACAGCGTCCGCTCGTCGTCGTCCCAGAACTCCGCCTCGATGGCACGGGCGAGCGCCAGCGCGAACGCGAGGTGGTCGTGGTCGCCGGTCGCGCCGTAGAGGTCGAACGCGCCACGGGCGAGGAACGCGTAGTCCTCGAGGTAGCCCCGGACGGCGACGTCGCCGTCCTTGTAGCGGCGGGAGAGGCGTCCGGCGTCGGCGTCCCAGAGGTGGGCCCGGACGAACGAGAGCGCGGCGGCGCCGGTCCCGGCCCAGGACTCGTCGTCGACGACGGCCGCCTCGGCGAAGGCCGATATCATCAGGCCGTTCCACCCGGCGAGCACCTTCTCGTCGCGGGCCGGGCGCGGGCGGTCCTCGCGGGCCGCGAGGGCCGCTGATTCCGCGACCTCCAGGATCCCTTCGACCTCGTGTTCCGGGCGGTCGTACTCCGCGGCCATGTCCGGAATCGACGCGGCGAGCGTCAGGACGGTCCTGCCCTCGAAGTTGCCGTCCGGCGTGATGCCGTAGCGGTCACAGAACAGGTCCGTCGCGAGGTCGGCATCGACGTCGTCGGCGTGGGTTTCGACCGCTTCGCGCACCTGGCCGCGGGTCCAGACGTAGAAGGCGCCCTCCTCCGGTTCGGCCTCGTCGTCCCCGGCTTTCGGGGGGGCGCTCTGGGCGTCGAGCGTGCTGTAGAACCCGCCCTCCGGGTGGGTAAGTTCCCGTTCGACGAATGCGAGCGTCCCGGTCGCGACGTCGCGGTAGCGCTCCGCGCCCGTGGCCTGGTAGCCCGCGAGGTAGACGCGGGCGAGTTCGGCGTTGTCGTAGCACATCTTCTCGAAGTGGGGGACGACCCACTCGCGGTCGGTCGTGTAGCGGTGGAAGCCGCCGCCGAGGTGGTCGTACATGCCGCCGTCGGCCATCGCGTCGAGCGTCTCGGTGACCACCGCCCGGTAGGCGTCCCGACCCTCCCGGTCGTGCGCCCGGAGGAGGGTGTGGAGCCGACCTGGCTGGGGGAACTTCTGGCCGCGGCCCCACCCGCCGAACTCGCGGTCGGCGCCCCGGAGCGCGGCGTCGGCCGCCTCGGTGAGCGTGTCCGCGTCGACTTCCCCGCCGGGGGCGTCCGGCGTGTCCTCCAGGTCGCCGCGGATGGCGTCGGTCCACTGCTCGGCGCGCTCTTCCATGTCGGCGCGCTCCTCGGGGTCGGCCCAGGACTCGGCGATGTCCGCCAGGAGTTGCCGGAAGCCGGGGGCGTTGCGCTGTGGCTCCTTCGGGAAGTAGGTGCCCACGTAGAAGGGGTCGCCATCGGGGGTGAGCCAGGCGTTGAGCGGCCATCCGCCCCGGCCCGTGACCTGCTGGCAGATGCTCATGTAGATGCTGTCGACGTCCGGGCGCTCCTCGCGGTCGACCTTAACCGGGACGAACTGCTCGTTAAGCGACTCCGCGACTTCCTCGTCCTGGAAGCTCTCCGCTTCCATGACGTGACACCAGTGACAGGCGGCGTAGCCGATGGAGAGGAAGATGGGAACGTCGCGCTCCGTCGCGGCCGCAAGCGCCTGTTCGTCCCAGGGCTGCCAGTTGACGGGGTTGTCGGCGTGCTGGCGGAGGTAGGGGCTCTCCTCCTCGTCGAGGCGGTTGCGCCGCGTTGGGTCCGACTCCGTGCTCATGGGACGCGGTAGGGGGGCCAGCGGGTAAAGCCCCGCGGAGTGACCGAGGCGGCTCGCGACGGGGCGTTTCGCGGGTGCTGTCGAGGTCCGGGGGGGTCGAAACACAGGGTTTACGTCCTCGCCCGTCGGGTCGACAGGTATGACGGAGACTGTGCTGCTGGTCGGCGGGGGCGGGCGCGAACACGCCATCGCGCGAGCCGTCGCGGCGACCGACGCGGACCTGTACGCGTGTGCGGGCAACCGCAACCCGGGCATCGCGCGACTCGCCGCCGGGTTCGAGTCCCTGGACACGACCAACCCGGCGGCGGTGACCGCCTGCGCGCGGGAGGTCGACGCGACGCTTTCGGTCATCGGTCCCGAGGCGGCGCTGGCGGCGGGCGTCGCTGACGCGCTGGACGACGCCGGCGTCTACGCGTTCGGCCCCCGAGAGGACGAGGCCCGCATCGAGACGGACAAGGCCTACCAGCGGCGGTTCATGCGCCGCCACGACATCCCCGGCTGTCCCGACTTCGAGACGTTCGAGAACACGGAGGCGGCCTGCGAGCACATCGACGAGTACGACGGCGACCTGGCGATCAAGCCGGCGGGGCTCACCGGCGGCAAAGGCGTCCGGCTCATCGGCGACCAGGTCACCGCCGAGGAGGGGAAGGCGTACATCCGCGAGTCCGACTACGACCGGATCCTCCTGGAGGAACGGCTAGTCGGCGAGGAGTTCACCGTCCAGGCGTTCGTCGCCAACGGCCAGTTGCGGGTGACCCCCGCGGTACAGGACCACAAGCGCGCCTACGAGGGCGACGAGGGACCCAACACCGGCGGGATGGGGTCTTACTCCGACGCCGAACTCGAACTCCCGTTCATGGACCGCGAGGACTACCGGGAAGCAGTCGACGTGCTGCAGGCGACCGTCGACGCGCTGGAGGGGTACAAGGGCGTCCTCTACGGGCAGTTCATGCTGACGGCGGAGGGCGTCGAAGTCGTCGAGTTCAACGCTCGCTTCGGCGACCCGGAGGCGATGAACACGCTCCCGGGTCTGAACACGGACTTCCTCGACGTGCTCGTGGCCGCCCGCGAGGGCGACTCGCTGCCCGGACTCTCCTTCGCGCCGAAGGCGACGGTATGCAAGTACGCCGTCCCGGAGGGATACCCGACCGACCCCGAGAGCGGCGCCCGGATCACCGTCGACGAGGGGACCATCGACCGGGTGAACGCCCGCCACAGCGGCGAGAGCGGGGCGGGTGCGGCCGCCGACGGCGCGGTGGGGTCGCGCGTCATCCTCCGTTACGCTTCGGTCGACGAGCGCGACGACGGCATCTACACGACCACCTCGCGGGCGTTCGCGGTCGTCGGCGTCGCGGATACCATCGCGGCCGCCGAGGAGATGGTCGAGGAGGCGCTCGATGCCGCTGGCGACGGCGTTCGCATCCGTCACGACATCGGCAAGCCCGACCCGGTCCAGCAGCGCATCGACCACGTGACCGAGTTGCGCGGCGAGCGATAGAATCGAGCCGCGAGAGACGGGAAGTCGGCGTTACTCGACGACGACGGCGCCAAGCATCCCGAGCGACTGGTGGGGCACGCAGCGGTAGGGGTAGTTGCCGCTCTCCTCGAAAGTGTACTCGTAGGTGTGGCCCTCCTCGGAGACGTAGTCGTCGCCGCTGGTGAACGTCTCGTCCTCGGCGACGACGTTGTGTTCGCCGCCGTTGCCGGTCCACTCCCAGGTGACGGTCGTGCCCGTCGAGACGCGGATGGCGGCGGGGTCGAAGGCGTAGCCCTGTTCGCCCGCCCCGACCATCACGGTCGGGTTGTCCTCGCCCGTCGCGTCCTCGATGGACCCGTCGTAGCCGTTGGCGTCCGAGAGATAGTCGTCGACGTCCGAGGGGACGCCACCGTCCTCGCCGTCGCCGCCACCGCCGTCACTGCCGCCATCGCCGCCGTCCTGCGTGTCCGTCGAACAGCCCGCGATTACGCCGGCCATCACTGTGGCGCCGATCCCCCTGAGCACGTCGCGCCGCCGCTTCTGTCCTTTCATGTGCAACTTGACCCTTCGGCCCGGTCGGAAAAGAGGCTTATCAATTCCGGCCGGAATCCGGGAACGCACCCGAATCCGTTCGGTACTGATGCGGTCGGTTGTGAATCGTTCCCGGATTTCGTCGAACCGGTCGGCGAATACCGGTCAATCGGTACAACCGACCGTATCAGTGCTTGCTCGACCGACGACGAGCGAGGGCGAGGACAGCCACGGCCACGAGCGCGCTCAGCGCCACGACCGGACCGAAGCCCGGACCGTTCGTAGCCGTCGTGCCTCTGTCCTCGTCCGTAGCCGTCATTTCTTCGTCACTGCTGTCGGTGCTATCGCTCCCTGAGCCATCCGAGTCCTCACTATCGCTGCCATCCTCGGACATCGTGATCTCTCGCGTGGAGAACTGGTTGACTGCCACGAGGACGTCGGCGCTCGCTTGGGCGCTCGATTGCTGGCGGACGAGGAACTTCGAGGTGTCGCTCCCGATCGCACCCTCGAGGTCGCTGTAGGACGAAGCTTCCGCGGCTGCCTCCCCGTCGACCGTCACCTGCAGGTCCTCGACGGAACTGATCGCTTGCTCGGAGACGGACGTTATGATGATTTTGCCCTCCTGTTGGGAACGGTCGGCGGTCATCTGTACCGTCCCCTCGGTCTGTTGCGTGACCTCGACAGTCGTCCCCTCGCCGTACTGGACGACGTCCGCCGCGAGTTCGCCTCCCTGCTCGCTTTTCTGCATCACGTACACTTCAGCGGCCGCCTTCCCTTCGGAGATGAGCTGCTCTTTTTGTTCGTCGTCCTCGTTGCGTCCGTCCGAGTACGACCGGAACACGAGCTTGCCGTTGCTTTCCAGATTCGCGGAAACGTTGCCCTGGTCGTTGATGGTGACTTCCCCGTCGCCGACGACGATGAACGTTCCCTCCGCTCCGTTCTCGTTTGTCACGACGACGCGCTGGTCGCTCTCGCTTTCGGTCTCTGCCGAACCGGAGACGTTGACAGTGACGTACTGTGACTCACCGTCCGACCGGACGACGAGGATCCCGCGCGAGTTGTCGTGGGCCTCCATCGTCGCACCGCTCTCGGCAGTCACCGTCGCGCTGGCCTCGGTTTGTGACTCGAGCGACAACGCTGCACCGGTAATGCTCGTGACCGCCGACAGTCCGACACCTGCCTGCACGTCACCTCGACTCTCCGCACCGCTCTGTGACTGGACTTTCATCGACTCGAAGACGGTGTTGCCGTTCACGGAGTAGTTGGCGATCGCTTCACTGGTCGTTTCGAACTCGATATGTGTGCCAGCGTAGGCTTCGCTCTGTTGTGTTGTTGCTGCGGCGGTCCCGGTCGGAAGGGCACCACTCGCGACGAGGAGCGAGACTACGAGCACAGTACGGATCAGCGCCATCAACCCGGATCGGGTGCTTTCTTGCGATATAACCTTTCCGGTTGCGGTCGGACGTGCGCGAGTCATCGCACTCATCGGTTCGAATCGGCGGTCTCCAGTCCTGCGAACACAGCTACGACACGTCACCTACCCCGCAACGAGACGAGCAACACCACGGCCCCGAGGGTGGCGACACCCATCGCTGCCGGGGTGCCGACGGTCGCCCCGACGGGCCGGAGGAGGGCGTCGGTGGCCGTGAGGAGCGCGACGGTCGCGACGCCGGTCCGGGACGGGGCCGTCGCTGGCAGAGACCGATGGGTTCATCCACCAGTATCTCCAGACACCGCACATGCGCGTCCGCGACTGGCAGGATATCCTCACAGACGTCGTGGAGAGCGACGCCGAACCGGACGGCTGGCGCGCGGTCGGGGGTGACCGCGCCGGCGGCATCGGCGAGGACCTCTACGTCGGCCACCCGGTCGTCGGCGTCTTCCAGCTCAAGACCTACGCCCGCAACCCCTTCGTGGTCGAGGGTGTCGGCACCGAGGTCGCCCGCCGCATCGACGACGACCTCGACCCCCTGTTCCCCGAACAGGGCGAGACCGGTATGTTCGGCGTCCAGCAACCGCCCGAGGACGAGGACGAGGCCGAGCGGACGGCCGGCCGGCTGGAGGAGGTGCTACGGACCCACGCGGACGCACCGACCACGCCCGATGCGCTCTTCGAGGACGTGATGGACGTCCTCGACAGCCCTGCCTACGGGCCGATGGCGTTCGACCAGCACGACCGCCCCGAGGCGCTGGACGACTTCGCGTCGACCTTCGAGGAGGCCGAGGAGGTCCTCGAAGCGGAGTTCGAGGACATCGTCGACGAGGACGTCGACAGGGGGTTCCAGTGAGCGCCGAGTCCCGGGTTCGGGCCTACTACGACGCGCTCCGGGGCGGTGACCCGCTCTATTCCTACTTCGCCCCCGACGAGGACGTGGTGAAGTTCGGGGTTTCCGAGCACCTCGACGGCTACGAGGCCGTCGAGTCGGCGCTGCGCGAGCAGACCCGGACGACCGCCGACTGGTCGGTCGAGAGCCGCGAGTTGCGCGTGACCGAGCGCGACCGCCACGCCTGGTTCGCCGACCGCGTCGGGATGGGCTGGACCGACACGGAGCGGGGGAGCCGCTTCGAGTTCGACACCCGCTGGAGCGGCACGTTGGAACGCGAGTCCCGAACCCGCGGCGAGTCCGACGACGCCCCCGGCGACTGGCGGTTCGTCCTGATGCACGTCAGCACACCGGGTGACGTCTGATGGTCGACCCGGTCACCCAGGCCGACCGCGACGCGTTCAACCGCCGCCTGAAGCTCGGCGTCGCGGCGCTGGTCGGCGTCTCGATGGCGTTCGTGGCGGTGAGCGCGGGCGCGACTCTCCTCCAGGCCGCCGGCGCGGGCGTCGCCGGGCTCGCGGTCGGCGCCGTCATCGCCTGGCAGTTCGTCCCCTCCCGGCCGCCCCCCGCGGAGCGACAGTCGACCGACCTCGACAACCCGTTCGCGGACGGCGGCCGCGGGGACGAGCGAAGCGGCGACGACCGCGAGGACGGCCCGAGCGGAGGCGAACAGCGCAGGAACGACCGCGACGCCGGCGCCGACGGGCGCCGGTCGGCGGCCGAACGAGGCCGGGAGAAGTGATACTGTCGGACACAAGTACGTGAACGTGCTCGTCGACATTCGGGGACGTGCGTCTCGAAGACCCCGAAACAGTCACCGGAGCGGTGGCATCACTTGTGTCCGACAGCATGAGTCGGTCGGCGGCGCGTCTCCTCGTACGGTCGGTTGTACCGATTGACCGGCATTTCGCCGACCGGTTCGACGAAATCCGGAACTGATCGACAACCGACCGTATCATAGTGTTTTGCGTGCGACCCACCGCGCCGGGTCATCGAGTTCCTCGTCGGAGGGGAGGTTCTCCGGGCGCTCCCAGACGCGGGTGGCGAAGGCGACGTCGCGGGCGTCGGCCACCGCCTCGAAGAAGGCCTTGCCGCGCTCGTACTGGCGGCGTTTCATGCCCAGCCCGAGGAGTCGCCCCACGACCGAGGCGACGGGGCCGCGGTTCCTGCGGCGGGCGTCGACCTTCGCGCGGAGGTCGGCGTACTCGTCGTCGAACGCGCGGTCCATGACGAGTTCGGCGTACCCCTCGACGGCGGTCATCGTCGTGTTCAACTCGCCCACCGAGATGCGGGCGAGCTGTCGGTCCCGGATGGCGGCGAACGTCTCTTCCATCTGCTCTTCGAGGTGGTCGCCGAGCCACGGCGCGGCGCCGAATTCGGCGGCGTGGGCCACCTCGTGGAAGGCGATCCACCGCCGGAACCGCTCGGCGTCGACCGCCAGTTCGGCCGCGACCTGCTGGATGTTCGGGTGGACGAAATACAGCGCGTGGTCGTCGCCTTCCGCCAGCAGAAGGGGGTCGTACTGGCCGAGGACGTTGTTCCCGAGAAAGCTCAGCGCGACGGCCATCGTCCCGGTGTTGACGACGCGGGCGGTCCCGGGGAACAGGGTGATCTGTTCCTCCAGGAAGGACATGACCCGCTGGAACGTGACGACGTTGGCGTCGATCCAGTGGTGGCGGTTCTGTATCTCGACAGTCTCCGGGAGGTCGAACCCGATGGCGCCAACCTCGCGGACGCGGTCGCGGGCGTCGCGCACGTCGGCCGCGTATGCCGCCCGCTCGGCCTCCGAGAGGTCGATCGACCCGGGGTCGGTCGACGATTTCGCCGCTCTGGTGACGGCGTCCCAGTCGACCGGCCCATCGCCGGAAGCCGACGTCACCGCCCGGACGCTCTCGTAGAGTCCCATACCGCCGGGAGGGACCGGCCGTTCATATGTCTTCTGTCGGGGCCAGAACGACAGGAAAACCGCGGGGGTGGTCCGGGGCCGTCAGGGAAGCGGTTCGGGCCCGCCGTCGAGGAAGCGACGGCCGACGACGACCGCGAAAACGAGGACGACCAGACCGGCACCGACGAGGACCGGTTTCGGGTTCCGGCCGTCGTCCGTCCCTGCGAGTTCGTCGTCGCGGTCGCTCCCGCTGCGCCCGCTGAAGGGCGCGTTCCCGGTCAGTTCCTCGGCGTCGACATTGAACTCGAACAGCGTTATCTCGACCATACGTTACGTTCGACCGGCGACCTCAAAGCCGTTTCGGCACGGCGACACTTCCGGACAGGTGCCAACCCGGACCGGACCGGGCGAGGGCCGTGGATGTCGTGCGGTCGGGGAAATCAATGCTGCCGGCTGTAAGTCCGTCGAGAATTTCGCCGCCCCGGGGCGGCGGATGTCTGCACGAAGTTACAGCCGGCAGTATAAGGCGTCGCGGTCCGGAGCGGGGGACGTGACACGACGGCGGATACGGACCGAACCCGTGGCTGGTCTGTGCGGCCCACGGCGGGCGGGTCGAACCCGGCACCGGGGAACTCGCGGTCGAACTCGCGATGCGCGTCCCCGGCGCGACCTGCTGGGCGACGTTCGGGTTCGACGAGGCCGTCGGCGCCTACGAGGAGTGGCACCCGCCTTCGAAGGCCATCGACCCCGCGGACTACCCGCTGCTGGACGGGATCGCGGACCGGGGCTTCGAGACGGTCCTGAGCCTCCACGGCCTCGGCGACGACGAGGTGCTCGTCGGCGGGCGGGTCGACCCGGCGATAAAGCGGGCCGTCGCTGACCGCCTCGACGCGGCGCTGTCGATACCCGCCAGTCCGGTCTCGGAGGGCGAGTACGCGGGTGTCAATCCCGAGAACTTCGTCAACTGGCTGGCGGCCGACGGCGCCGGCCTCCAGGTCGAACTCGGGGAGACCGCCCGCGAGGACGAGGCCGACGCGCTGCTGGCGGAACTCGTGGATATCGTCTGGGACGAATAGCGTCCGCCGAGCGCCGCAGGCGCGAGGCGGTTCACCGGAAGATGTTCCTGCTCACTCCGGAAGAGCAAGCTCTTCCGTGCTCTCGTTCGCTTCGCTCACGAGAACTGCGTTCGCGGGCGTGCGACTTCCGAGCCCACACTCGTTCGCGATGCTCACTCGTGTGGACACCGCGAGCGCGCCCGAAGGGCGCGACTCACGGCTTTTTTGGCCGAGCTTTTTTGCCTGAGTGGTTCCCGCAGCGCCGCCGGAGGCGGCGCGAGGAAACCCGAAGGGAAAAAAGGTCGTCTAGAATTGATACCGGCGGTCGTCGGGGTCGCCCGACTGGGGGAACTGGTCGGCGCCGGTCATCTCGTCGAAGGTCATGCCCGAGAGGTACTCGTCGTAGGTGACGTCGTACTCGGTACGGAGGTGGAAATCGAGCGTGCCGGTCTCGACGGTGGTCTGGAAGAGCATGTGTACGGCGCGCCGGACGAGTTCGTCGGTCTCCTCGGGGTCGAGCGCGGCTTCGAGCATCGCGAGTTCGTTGCGCGTCTCGCGGTCGGTCGAGACGGCGAGTTCCTCGTCGATGTCGCCGTAGTTGTCCTGGACCGTCTCGGTGAGGTCGTCGAGGCTCATACCCGAGTTCCGTTTGGCACGTGGATACGCCTTACGTTACCGCGGGTTTCGGAGGCCCCGGGCCGAGTCACCGGTAGACCTCGATCTTGACGGGTGTCAGCACGAACAGGCGGTCCCAGAGTTCGAGCACGAGCACGGTCCGCGCGTCGTTGGTCGCCTCGCCCACGCTGAACAGTCTATCGAGCGCGTTCCCGTCGACGACGTCCTGCAACCGCGGGTCCGTCCTCGTGAGGTCGGCGTCGACGCGTTCGGCCAGGCGGGCGAGAGCGTCCGTCGTCGATTCGCCGGGTTCGACGGTGGTGCTCGCGTCCGGCGAGCGGTTCGGCAGTTCGAGCATGTCCATGCGGGACTTCTCCGGACGCGACCGCCCTAAAACGGGTTCGTCGTTACCGTCAGTTCGCGTGAATTTATCTGGTTTCACGGAACCGTTCGCGTACGATCGGCTTACTCCGGCGCTCGAGCGTCCGTCTCCCGGGCGTCGCGCTCCGCGACGGGCATCCACGTCCGGGGCGAGGGGCCGACGTACCGCGAGCGGGGGCGGACGAGGCGGTTTCTCTTCGCGGGCCGCCCGCTCCAGCACCGCGTGGACCTCCTCACCGACCTCGCGACGGTCGGCCAGGTCCGCGCGGAAGGCGCCGAGTTCGCCGGCCTCGCCGTCGATGTCGCCGAGTCGCGTCTCGGCGACGGTGATACCCTCGAGCCCCTGGTTGAGATCCTCGCTCATACCCCGGGTCCGGTAGACGCGCACAAAGGCGTGTTGGAATCGGCGAACGGGATCCGGCGAATTACCCGCGGAAACGCCCACAAACGACGAATTCTGATTCGACGCATTTCGAAAAGCCGGGCGGAATACCGCGGGTTCGGCGGTGGGAATCGGCCGCCGGCCGGAAACCGTTCGCCGGTAGGACGGCGCTCACTCCATCGCGGTGCGGACGTTCGCGACGGCCTCACGGAGGGCCTCGCTCGCGCGGTCGCCCGGGAGTTCATACTCGATGACGACCGGCGCCGCCAGGTCCGTGTGCTCGGAGAGCAACCCGAAGAAGGTGTCGAGGTCGAGTTCCCCGGCGCCGGGGAAGTCCTCTATCTCGGCGTCGGAGGTGTCCTTGAGGTGGACACTGTTGACGCGGTCGCCGAACTCCCGGAGGACCGCTGCGGGCGAGACCTCCTCGACGAGGAAGTGACCGGTGTCGACGCAGAGACCCAGGTGCGGGTCGTCGTAGCGGTCGAGCACGCCCCGGACGTCGTCGATGGTCGAGAACACCTGCGAGAGGTCGTCGTGGTGGACCGAGGAGTAGTTGTGGATGCCGACGTCGAGGTCGTACTCGGCCCCGAGGGCGACCAGTTCCTCGGTGACGTCGTCCCGGTCGGGCGGGTAGTTGACCGTGACGTAGCCCGCGCCGAGGCGGTCGGCGAACTCGAAGTGCTGGCGGGCCTCGCCCGTGTCGTCGAGGTCGATGACGCCGTAGCCACAGACCGATACCGACGACTCCTGGATGGCCGCGACGCCCCCCTCGACGGTCGCTTCGTCGTCCTCCGGCGAGAGATGGTAGTCCCAGAGTTCGAGGTAATCGAGGTCGATATCGTCGAGTTCCGCGAGTAACTCGGCCAGCGAGAATCCCTTGTAGACGACGCTCTGGACGCCCGGATCGTACTCCTGCATGGACGGAGGTCGCTCGCGGGACGCAAAAGCGTTCGCGAGGCGGAACGCCGGGCGGGGTGCTGAGTCGGCGGTTCCGGAGGCACCGACCGTCTGAACTTCCGGGACGCGACGTTTTATTCGAGCCCTCCTCCACGGTATCGCATGGACGTTCTCATCGTCGGCGGGACGGGACTGATCAGCACGGGGATCACGCGACAGGCAGTCGAGGCCGGGCACGACGTCACGCTCTTTCACCGCGGGGAGACTGACTCGGAGCTCCCGGCGTCGGTTTCGCACGTCTACGGCGACCGCAACGAGACGGCGGAACTGGCCGACGCCGCCGAAGAGGTCGACCCGGACGTCGTCATCGACATGGTCTGTTTCACGCCGGAGCAGGCCGAGGGCGCCGTCGCGGCGTTCGAGGGGGTCGAGCAGTTCGTCTTCTGCTCGACAGTGGACGTCTACCACCGGCCGCTGGACGCCAACCCCGCGACGGAGGAGGCCCCGCGGGAACCGACGGTCAGCCAGTACGGCGCGGACAAGGCCGAGTGCGAGGACGTCTTCATGGACGCCCACGGGGAGGCTTTCCAGACCACGGTGATCCGGCCCTGGAGTACCTACGGCGAGGGTGGCCCCGTCATCCACACGATGGGGTGGGGGACGTATTACCTCGACCGGATCCGCAGGGGCGAACCCGTCATCGTCCACGGCGACGGCGCGACGCTGTGGGGGCCCTGCCACCGCGACGACGTGGCCGGCGCGTTCGTCACCGCCATCGGCAGCGAAACCGCGTACGGCGAGGCCTACCACGTCACCAGCGAGGAGGTCATCTCCTGGAACCAGTACCACGAGTACGTCGCCGACGCGATGGACGCCCCCGACCCCGACCTCGTGTACATCCCGACCGACAAACTCGTCGCGGCCGTCCCCGGCCGCACCGACCCGCTGGTCGACCACTTCCAGTACTCGACGGTGTTCGACAACAGCAAGGCGAAACGCGACCTGGACTTCGAGCACACGATCCCCTTCCGCGAGGGCGTCGAGCGCACCATCGAGTTCATGGACGAGGCGGAGATCGACGACTGGGACAGCGAGAACGACGACGCGATCATCGAGGCGTGGCGCGACTCGACCGAGGAGTTCGTCGCGGCGCTCGAAGACGGGTCGTAAATCGGTACAACCGACCGTCTCAGTCGTCGCCGTTGCCACCGTCGGCGATGGCGGGCGTGGCGCGTTCGGGCTCCGGGGTGCCCTGGCCGAGCTGGCCGTCGAGGCCGAGCGCGCGCTCGGTGCGCGCCATGCTCTCCTCGCGGTCGGCCATGTCGGCGACGGCGCGCAGGGCGTCGACGTTCTCGGGGACGACGTCGGCCTCCTGGTGGATCGCCTGGAACAGGTAGAGCTCCCGTCCCTCGACGGTAAGCGACTCGCCCCAGATGCAGTTCTCCCAGCAGTCCCCGCGGGGCCGGCCGGCGTCCATCGCGAGGTCCTTCAGCTTGCCCGCGCCGTCGACGCCCAGGTCGGCGGGGAGGACGAACAGCCGGGTCTCGCTCTCGAAGCGGTCCCTGACCGCCTCGACATCCGGGGCAGACCCCAGGGTGACGTTCACCGCGTGGGTGTGCATGAGCGTCGTCGGCACCTTCAGCCCCATCGTCTCGACCTCCAGGTCCGGCAGGACGGTCCGCAGATCCGGCCCGTGGTGGGAGGGGACCGATGCCGGGTCGGGGACGATGTCGTTGATCGGGCCGCGGTCGGTCTGGCCGGGGTCGCCGCCCCGCCGGACCAGCGTCACGCGGACGCGGTCGATGCCGTAGGCCTCCGAGAGCGGCGCGAACAGCCGCGCCAGCCCCGTGGTGTTACAGGAGACGACGCGGACGTAGTCGGCCCCGCGGGCGTCCTCGTAACTGGCGCGGGCGGTGAAACTCACCTCGGCGACGTCGGCGTCCTCGCCGCCCTGGAACAGGGCCGGCGTGTCGTGGCGCTCGTAGATCGGGCGGTTCCGGGCGCCGACGCCGCTCGGCGTCGCGTCGACGACGACATCGCTCCGCCGGACGAGATCCGCGACCGACCCCGCGAGGTCGAACCCCGCGTCGGCGAACGCGCCGTGGCGGTCCTCGGGCGCGTGCAGCGCGTAGCCGCGGTCGGTCGCGACCCGTGCCTCGAAGTTGGGGCTGGTCTTGGCCACACCCGCGACGGCCATGTCGGGCTGGGCCCGCACCGCGTCGGCAACCCGCTTGCCGATCGTTCCGTACCCGTTGACACCCACGTGTAACATGTACCTCGGCGTTCCTCCCGCCCGACTAAAGTTCTTTTCGTGCTAACTACCGAGAAATTAACTCGGGGGCGAAAAAGTCGTTCGGAAAGTGTCCGTTAATCCGACAGTTCCCGGCCAGGACCGGGGGGCCTTTGTTTGTTCGGGCGCTGGCCGGGATATGAGCGAGACGCAGCGGAGCGCACGGCGCGAGCAAACGGGGACGGCACGAGGACCTGTCGGCGTCCGGAGGTGTGCGGGATGGAGATAGCCGACTACGAACTGTTCCAGGTGCCGCCGCGGTGGCTGTTCCTGCGGGTCGAGACCGACACGGGGCTGGTCGGCTGGGGCGAACCGGTCGTCGAGGGGCGCGCCCGGACGGTCGAGACAGCCGTCGAGGAACTGTTCGAGACGTACCTGCTCGGGGAGGACCCGTTGCGCATCGAGGACCACTGGCAGACGATGTACCGCGGCGGGTTCTACCGGGGCGGTCCCGTCCTCATGTCGGCCATCGCGGGCGTCGACCAGGCGCTGTGGGATATTTCGGGCAAACACCTGGGCGTCCCGGTGTACGAACTGCTCGGCGGGCCGGCCCGCGAGCGGATGCGTGTCTACCAGTGGGTCGGGGGCGACCGTCCGACCGACGTCGCCGAACAGGCCGCCGAGCAGGTCGAGGCGGGGTTCACGGCGCTGAAGATGAACGCCACTCCGGAGATGCGCCGCGTCGACACCCCGGCGGCCGTCGAGGCGGCCGTCGACAGGCTGGGCGCGGTCCGGGAGGCCGTCGGCGACGAGGTGGACATCGGCGTCGACTTCCACGGCCGCGTCGCCAAGTCACAGGCGAAGAAACTCGCCGCCGCGCTGGAGGTCCACGACCCCTTCTTCGTCGAGGAACCGGTCCCGCCCGGCCACGAGGACGCCCTGCCGGCCGTCGCGAACCACACCTCGACCCCCATCGCGACCGGCGAGCGCCTCTACTCGCGGTGGGACTTCACGGAGGTCTTCGAGGACGGCGCCGTCGACGTGATCCAGCCCGACCTCTCGCACGCGGGCGGGATCAGCGAGGTGAAACGGATCGCGGCGATGGCCGAGGCCTACGACGTGGCGCTGGCCCCTCACTGCCCGCTCGGGCCGATAGCGCTCGCCGCCTGCCTGCAGGTCGACGCCGTCGCCGGGAACGCCCTCATCCAGGAGCAGAGCCTCGACATCCACTACAACGAGGGGACGGACGAACTCGACTATCTCGCGGACCCCGCGGTCTTCGAATACGACGGAGGATACGTCGACCTGCCCGAAGGCCCCGGACTGGGCATCGAAATCGACGAAGACGTCGTGCGCGAGCGGACGGGGGACGTCGACTGGCACAACCCCGTCTGGCGCCACGACGACGGCAGCGTCGCCGAGTGGTGACGGCCTGATACGGTCGCTGTGAGTCATTTTCGGGATTCGCCCGCCCGGCGAAATACCGGTACATCGGTACAACCGACCGTATCAGAACTCGCCCAGCCGCGATTGCCCGCTCGACTCGTCGGTGAACTCGGCCGCCCGGTCGAGCGTCGCCGCGAACGTCTCCCGCTGTGAGGGGTCGTACAGCGTCGCCGCGGGATGGACGCAGACGAGCACGCGCCGCGGTTCGCCCCCGACGGTGGCCTCGCGGACATCGCCGGCCTCGCTCGTGACCGCCACGTCCCGGTCGAGCAGGTGCTCGGCGGGCACCTTACCTAGCGTGACGACGACCGCGGGGTCGACGCGGTCGACCTCCTGTTCGAGGTACTCGCGGCAGTTCGCGAGCTCCGCGTCCGTCGGGTCGCGGTTCCCGGGCGGGCGACAGCGCACGCAGTTGGCGATGCGCACGTCCGCCCTGTCGAGGCCGGCCTCGCGGAGGCCGTCGTCCAGCACGTCGCCCGACCGGCCGACGAAGGGTTCACCCTGTTCGTCCTCGCGCTCGCCGGGCGCCTCGCCGACGAACAGCAGATCCGCGTCGGCCGGCCCCGTCCCGTTGACGATGCGACTCCGGCAGGCGACCAGTTCGTCACAGCGCTTGCAGGCCGTCACGTCCAGGTCCTCCATCTCGCTCATACGCGCCCTCGGCGCGGCGCCGGCAAAAGTCCGCGTGATCCGGCGCGCCGGTTCGACGAAGTCCGGAACTGATTGACAACCGACCGTACGAGACCGTCAGTCCTCGGCGAGGAACGCGTCGTCGGCGGCGCGGGCGGCCAGCCGCGCGACCCGCAACGGTTCGGGGCGGCCGCCCTCGGGGGTGAACGCCCGGACGACGTCGGCGGCCTCGCTCCCGTCACAGCCGACCGCGCGGACGAACATCCGCTCGTCGGCGACGGTCAGGCGCCGGCGTTCGGGTTGGCGGCGGTAGACCGCGAGGCGTTCGTCGAGGGCGTCGCCCTCGAAGGCCTCCCGGAGCGCGGGTTCCAGCCCCGGGCTCTCCTCGAAGGTGACCGAGAGGACGGGGCGGTCGGCGCTTTCCCGGATAGCGGGGAGGTCGAGCAGGTTGAACCAGGCGGGAGCGATCCCCGCCAGGAGGACGTAGCGGACGTCTTCGCGGTCGAGCCGGTCGAGAAGGGAACGGACCGCGTCGGTGGCGTCGGTGCCGCCGACGGTGCAGGTACCGAAGACGAACCCGTCAGTCGCGCGGCTGGCGCGGACGACCGCGCCGGCGAGCGTGCTCTCGTCGCCGCGAAACGACTCCGCGATCCCCAGGGCGCGAACCCCGACTTTCACGTGTTTTCTTTGATCTCCTCCAGCCTGTCGAGCAGTTCGTCGTTCGAGGCGTCGAACTCGTACTCGACGTCGCCGTCGTGGGTGTTCTGCCCGGTGGAAACCCCGTCGCCGTCCTCGAGGTCCGTGTCGTACTCCTGGTTCTCCTGTTCGGATTCGTCGTAGCTCCCGAACCCCATACGGGTATGTCTACAATGTTCATGTTGAAAAAAGCCCCGGCGAAACCCGCCGGATGTCAGGTCAAACTGGTCACACGTCCGGCCGGCGGGTCGACGGAAGCACACGGCGCCCCGTGGTCCGCACCGCCGACGCCAGACTCAAGCGGGACGCCCGCCATCTGTGGAACATGGACGTTACCAATGTCACGGCGGACGCGGAGACGTTCACCTGCAACGCCTACCTCGCGCCCGAGGGGTCGCCGACGCTGGTCGACGCCGGGTCCGTGGACGGCGTCGTCGACGTCGTGCGCGAGCACACCGACGACCTGGACCGGGTCGTCCTCACCCACCAGCACGGCGACCACGTCGAGCAACTGGACGCGGTCGTCGACGTGTTCGACCCGGACGTCTACGCCGACGACGACCACCCCCTCCGGACACACGAGATCACCGACGGCGACGTCGTCACCGTCGGCACCGAGGAGTGCGAGGTGGTCTACACGCCCGGCCACGCCGACGACCACGTCTCGTTCGTCTCGGCGGCGTCGCTGTTCTCGGGAGACGTCGTCGTCCACGACGACGGCGCGTTCGACTACGGGAGTTTCGGCCGCACGGACTACCCCGGCCAGTCCCGTGAACGGCTCATCGAGTCGATCCGGACCCTCCTCGAACGCATGCCCGACGGCGTCGAGAGGATGTACAGCGGCCACGGCAGCGTCTTCCACGGCGACGTCCGCGACGTGGTGGAGACGGCGCTCTCGCGGGCGGAGCAACGCGAACCGAAATATCCCGACGGGTAATACTGCCGGCTGTAAGTCTGTCAAGAATTTCGCCGCCCCGGGGCGGCGAATATCCTCACGAAGTTACAGCCGGCAGTATAAGGGTGGGCGGCCGACCGACTGCTGGACGCGCCGGTTCGGGCGTCGCGTCGCTACGCGTTGCGCCGTTCCTTGCTCTTGCGCCGGAGGTTGCCGTAGCCGCACTTCCGGCAGTTCTCGGCGCGGTCGGGGTTGCGGGCGTTACAGCGCATGCAGATCTGCTTCGAGAGGACGCGGTCTTCCGCGGGTTCGAACTCGGCCATACCCATCGTTTCCGGTCGGCGCTGTTAAACGTTGGTTTTCGCCGCGCCCGAACGACGGAGTCGTGCCCGAACAACGGGTGTTTATTCGCTCGCCGCCACACAGGGTATGCCCGCGCTCTACGATCGCGTCGCCGACCTGCCGCTCGAAATCGAGGGCTTCGAGTTCGAACCCCGGGAGATGGACACCTCCGGCGGATTCGTCCGGACGACCACCCTCGTCACGCTCCGGGCCCCCAATCGCGTCGGTCGCGGCGAGGACGTCACCTACGAGCGCGACGACCACGAAGCCCTCCGGGACGCCCGCGGGGCGGGGGCGCTCGACTGGGACTTGGTGGTAACTGTGTACCGGTGATTCGCCGGGCGGGCGAATCCCGGAGATGACTTACAGCCGACCGTATCATTCCTCGGCGAGGTAGTCGTCCTGCACGGCGACGACCTCCGCCGAGTCGGCACAGCCCGCGTAGCGGGCCAGCGGTTCCTCGTTGAGTTCGAGGAAGGTGTGGCCCCAGGTGAACTTCGAGAGGAGGCGCTCGGCGCTGTCGCGCTCGCCGAGGATACAGAGCGCGCCGGCGAAGGCCTCGACGGTGTTCAGCCGGAACGGCGTCCCGTAGCTGACGGGGTTGCCCGCGACGAGAAAGGGAAGCGAGCGGTGGAGCTCCGTCCGAGGCCTTCCGTCGGCTGGCCTCGCGGCTCGCGGTTGCACCGCTCGCTCCATCCGGGGGCTCCCTCCGGTCGCCCCCGCGGTCGGCTGGCGAGAGCGCGCGTTCGGCGAAGGGGTCGAGCACGATGCCCGGCGGGGTCGCGCGGTTCGAGCGGTGTAACTCGACGAGGTCGAACCGCGCGAGCTTCCGGGCGGAGCACTTCTCGGGGTCGTCGTCGCCCTCGTAGCGCACGTGCAGGTCCACACCGGCCCGTAGACGGCGGCGGGGCAAAAGCCGCTCGGACGCGAGCAGCGGCGATCCAGGGGCCGTCCGGGGCCGGTCGCGGCGGCCGGTGGCCGGTTTCCCGTGCGCCTGTCGCGTTCGGCAGTTTCAGGCCGTGAAAAGGCCAGAAAGCCTAAATGGGACCACGCGAGTGTGTAGGGCATGCTGTCAGAGGGCGCCGAAGCGCCGGCAGTGGTACTTCCCGGATACGTCGACGGGGAGCGCGAGCGGGTCGACCTCGGTGCGTACCTGGGCGAGGGGATCGTCGTCCTCGCCTTCTACCCGGCGGATTTCAACCCCGCGTGCTCGATGCAGACGTCGGACCTGGACGGCCTGGACCTGTTCACGATGCAGCGGGACGTCTCGGTCTTTGCCGTCTCGCCCGACAGCACGTATAGCCACGAGGCCTTCGCCGAGCGGTACGGCCTGCGGGTGCCGCTTTTGAGCGACGTCGACGGTGGGGCGGCGGGCGCCTACGGCGTCGACCGCGAGACCGAAACGGGCGAACGGCTCCCCCGGCGGGCGGTGTTCGTCGTCGACCACCGCGGGATGGTCCAGTATGCCCGGGCGACCGACGACCTGTCGGAACCGGTCGACGTCGACCCGGTCAAGCGGGCGGTCGGCGACATCGGCGGCGACGAGACGGCGCTGGAGCGCTACCGGGCGGGCGTCGAGCGCTACGCCGAGGGCCGGGCGGCGTTCACCGAGGCGATGACCGACTACGAGGACCGGGAGTGGATGCCCGCCCGGAGCGGGTTCGAGCGGGCGGAACCGGCCTTCGCCGACGCGGCAGACCACCTCGACACGGCGGTGCGGTTCGCCGAGACCGAGGCCTTCGAGGCGGTGGCCGACCGCGCCGAGGAGAAAGCCGACACGCTCCAGCACGCCGCCGACTGGTTCGCCCAGTCGGCCGACGCGCTGGGCGGCGGACGCGGCAAACAGGGCGCGGAGTACCGCGAGGACGCCGAACGCGTGATCGACGCTGCGAGCGGCCTGCCGGAACCGCCCGACTCCGACGCGTTCACGCTGACGGACGCGGGGATCGATGTGGACGATTCCGTGACTGTTGACAGCGAGGGCGACCGACGGGAGCCCTCGGACGGGGCGAGCGGTGCAACCGCGAGCCGCGAGGGCGCGCGGGCCGCGGACAGCGCGGTCGAGGCCGACTTCGCGCTCGACGAGACGGCGTCCGACGGCGCCGCCCACGACGCCCCCGGGACCACCGAGGGCGACACGGTCGAGGGCGACCTGGAGATGGACCTGGACGCCGTCGAGAACGAGGGCGGCCGGTACGACGAGGGAGACGGGGCCGAAACCCCGGCCGACGCCGCGTCGGCGGGCGGTGCCGGCGGCGCAGGTGGCGGGAACGAGGCGCGGGCGGCAGGCGGTGAGTCGACGTCGGGCGGCGACGCTGACGGGAGCCAGGACGGGAACGCGGGCGAGGACGCGATGGCCGAGGACGTCGAGGAACTGGACCTCGCGGACCCGACCGAGGGCGAGGAGGAGGAAAAAGAGGACGAGCGAGCGGACTGGGACATCCCCGGGCAGTAACGCGCCGTCCGGCCCGCCGACAAAAAAGGCATATACCTCCGCGGTCTGGGGGTAGACGAATGGCCCTCTCGGACGTGTTTCTCAGCCCGCTCGGGCTGGCAGCAGCCGGGCTGGCGGTGCCCGTCGTCCTGCTGTATCTCATCCGGCCGGACCCCGAGCGGTTCGAACTGCCGACCTACCGGTTTCTCGCCGAGGAGGAGCGCCAGCGCTCGACGCAACCGCTGCTCGAACAGCTCTCGCGGAGCCTCCTGCTTCTGATCCAGGTGCTCGCGATCGTCGCGCTGGCCGGGGCGCTGGCGGCGCCGTACGTCCCGGTTTCCGAGCGGGAGGTGCTGGAGGAGACGATCATCGTCGTCGACACGAGCGCGAGCATGGCGACGGTCGAGGACGGGAGCCCCCGGTTCGACGGCGCGCTCGCGGCGGCCCGCGAGGCGGTGACTGATACCACCTCTATCGTGACGACCGAGGGCGGCGGAACGGTCGCGCTGCGCCGGGGCCCGCCCAGCGACGCCGAGCGCACGCTGGACGGGCTCTCGGTGTCGGACGCGCCCGGTGACCTCGCCGGCGCGGTCGGTCAGGCCCGGGCGCTCGCCGGCGAGGACGTCCGCGTCGTGGTCCTGAGCGACTTCGCGGGCGAGGGGTGGACCGACGCCGTCAGGAGCGTCCGCGCCCAGGGGGTGAGCGTCTCCCTCCGGCAGTTCGGGGACAGGGTCGACAACGTCGGCTTCGTCGACCGCAGCTTCTCGGGGTCGGAGGTGACCCTCGCGGTCAAGAACTTCGGTCCGGAGACGGTCACGCGGACCGTCTCGCTGGGCGACCGGGAGCGCGAACTGACGCTCGCGCCCGACGACGTCGGATCGGTGACGTTCCAGGTGCCCGCGGAGGGCGCCCGGGCGCAGCTCTCGCCCGGTGACTCGTTTCCGACCGACGACAGCGCGGCCGTCGCCGCGCCCGCGGACCCCGTGGTGGACGCGCTCGTGCTGACGAACGACCGCAACCGGTTTCTGACGACCGCGCTGGACGTCCTCGAACAGGTCAACGTGACGATCGATAGCCCGCCGACGACCGTCGAGGACGACCACGACGTGATCATCTACAGCAACGTCGACCCCGACTCGCTGCTGCCGGGCAACGTCGAGGCCGGGCGCGAGGTGGTCGCTGACGGCGGCGGCGTCGCCGTCCAGGCGCAGGCGGACATGCCCGATTACGGCGACCTCTCCATCGTCGACACCGGGCGCGTCGGGACCGCGCCGACGGTCAGGCGGGCGGGCGAGAGCGAACTCACCCGCGGCATCGACTTCCAGCCCCCCGAGGAGTACCTCACCGGGGCGGTCCGCGAGGGGCAGGCGCTCGTCGAGTTCCGCGACGGGTCGCCGCTCATCGCGACCGCGCGCCGGGACGGCGGCCGCCTGCTCTACTACGGCTACATCGAGGAGCGCTCCAGTTTCAAGTTCAATTACCAGTACCCCGTCTTCTGGAAGCGGGCGGTGTTCTTCCTGGCCGACCGCGGGACGCTGCCCGAGTTGAACCACGAGACCGGCGAGACGGTGCGGTTCGAGAGCGAGAACATCGAGGGACCGGACGGCACCCTCGCGGGGCCGACGGTCGACCTGCAGCGGGGGGGCTTTTACGAGAGCGAGTCCCGCCGCGAGAGCGCGGCACTGCTCGACGAGCGCGAGTCCACCGTGAGCGTCGAATCGCTCGACGAGCGCGAGGCGGAGGTCGGGAACGTCACGCGGACCGAACAGCGGACGGTTCCCCGCCGGCTCACCGAGTTCGCCGCCGCCGCGGCGCTCCTGCTGGTGCTCGTCGAGATAGCCTACATCCGCCGGCGGGGTGACCTGTGATGGGCGGCCTCGTCGCCGGCGTCGTGGCTGCCGTTTCGACCGGCGTCCTCCCGCTGGAGGTGTCCTACACTGTCACCGACGAGTTGACCGTCGGCGTCGAGCACGTCTGGCCGCTGGCGCTGTTGCCCGTGGTCGTCGCGGTGCTCGCGTACCTGGTCTTCCGGAACCCCAACACCGAGCGGGCCGCCTCGCGGCGGAGCCGGCAGTTGCTGTTCGCGAGCCGCATCCTCGTCGCCACGCTGCTCGTGGTCGGCGCGATGGGACCCTACACCGTCCAGACCCGCGAGACGCCGGGCGAACCGACGGTGACGCTACTGACCGACGAGTCGGCGAGCATGGCCCCCTACGACAACGTGACCGAGCGACTCGCCGAGGACATCGAGGCGACCGGCGTGCCGGTGACGGCGGCGACCGTCGCGACGGGAACGGACTCCCGGGTCGGGGACGGCATCTCGGCCAACCTCCAGGAGAACGGGACGGTTGTCCTCGTCTCGGACGGGCAGGTCACCGACGGGCGGAGCCTCGGCGTCGCCGCCGAGGACGCCCGCCGGCTCAACGCGACGGTCAGCGCGGTCGAACCCGACGCCGACCGGACCGAGCGGGCCGTCGCCGTGCGCGGACCGACGACGGCGAGCGTCGGCCTCGAGACGGAGTTCACCGTCTCGCTGACGGGCGTCGCCGCCGACGAGTCGGCCCCGGTGACGGTGACGATAGACGGCGAGCAGATCGAGTCCGACCGGCTGGCGGGCGGCGAGGCGCTGACGGTCGCGCACACCTTCGAGGAGCGCGGCCCCCACCGCGTGACCGCGCGGGTCGACGGCGAGGACGCCTACGAGCGAAACGACGTCTTCTATCACCCGGTGCGGGTCGTCGAGAAACCGAAGGTCCTGTACGTCTCCGGCGGGGGGTACCCGCTCCAGAGCTACCTCGCGGATCTCTACGACGTGACGAACGCCTCGTCGGTGCCCGCGGACCTCGAGGACTACCGGGCGGTCGTCGTCCAGGACAGGGCGGCCGGCCGGATCGGGAACGTGAGCGCGCTCCAGGAGTACGTCATCGACGGCGGCGGCCTCGTGGTGGTGGGCGGCGACAACGCCTACGAGTCGGGCAGATACAACGAGTCGGCGGTCTCCTCGCTGCTGCCGGTGGAGGTGGGCAACGCCACCGGCGGGACGACCAACGTCGTGCTGACCATCGACATCTCCGGGAGCGCCGAGGAGGGGCTGAGCACGCAGAAGGCCATCGCGCTGAGCGTGCTCGACCAGCTCGGCGACCGCAACCGGGTCGGCGTCGTCGCCTTCACCGGCGAGGCGTTCCGGATCGCCGACGTCCAGCGCCTGGAGGGCAACCGCGAGGTGCTGGCCGACCGGATCCGCCGGCTCGAAACCGGCCGCGGGACCGACATCGCGGTCGGGTTGCTCGGGGCCAACGACCTGCTGGGCCAGCGCCAGGGGACGGTCATCCTGTTGAGCGACGGCCTCGACAGCCCCGACCGGCCGGCGGCGGTCGCGAGCCAGTTCGGCTCGGAGGGAACTCGCGTCATCAGCGTCGGGGCCGGCGACCGGGTCAACGAGGGGCTCCTGCGGACGATAGCCCGGGAGTCCGGCGGGTCGTATTTCGCGGCCGACGAGACCAACCGACTGCGCCTGCTCTTTGGCGGCGCCTCCCGGCAGTTCGAGGGCGAGAACCTCACGATCGTCAACCGTGGCACGTTCATCACGTCGGGCGTCACGCTCGCCGCTGACCCCGGGCAGGCGAACCGCGTCGCGATGAAGCCCGGCGCCGACTTCCAGGTGGCGACGCCCGACGGCACCCCCGCCATCGCCTCCTGGCGGTTCGGGCTCGGGCGGGTCGTCTCGGTCACCAGCTACGCCGAGGACGGCACGCTGGGCGGGTTGCTCCAGCCGCCGGACTCGCTGGTCGTGACGAAGTCGGTCAACTACGCGGTCGGCGACCCCAGCCGGGGGCGGACGGGCGTGCTCGACCCCGGGCCCGTCCGCGTCGGCGAACGGACGACGGTCGTCTACCGGGGCGCGGACCCCCCCGAGGTCGAGAACGTGAGCTTCCGGCGGGTCGGCGACGAGCGCTTCCAGGGCGAGTTCACGCCCCGCGAGGCGGGCTACGGCGGCATCGAGAACGCCACCTACGCCGCCAACTACCCCGTCGAATACGGCCGACTGGGCGTCAGCACGGAACTGTCGGGGCTGGTCACGGCGACCGGCGGACAGTTCTTCCAGCCCGACGAGGGCGAGCGGATCGCCGAACTGGCCCGCCAGCAGGCGACGCGGGTCCGCAGCGTGAGGGATACGTGGGGCTGGGTCGCGCTGCTCGGCGCGGTGCTCCTGTTCGCGGCAGAGATAATCGCCCGGCGGGTTCAAGTGTATCGGGGTCGGACATCACTGGAGAGTGGTCTCCCGTGAGCGCGCTCGGCAGTAGCCTCAACCTCGGGGTCGTCGCCCTCGTCGTGCTGGCAGTCGCCGGGACGGGCGGCGCGACGGTCCTCTATCAGGACTCGATCCAGCAGCTACAGTCACAGAACGACGAGCTTCGAACGGAGCGGGCCCAGCTCGCCGCACAGCTCAACGAGACACGGACCGAACTCGAGCAGGCGCGCCAGCGCCTCAACGAGACGGAGGCGGAGCTACAGACCCGGACGGCGGACGTCGACCAGGTGGCCTCGTCGCTCAACAGCACGGAGCGCCAGCTCAACATCACCGAGCAGTTGCTCGCCGAAGCGCGCCGGAATCTCTCACAGAAGAGCGAACGGATCGACGAGCTCGAAGACACCATCACCCGGCTGGAGGAACGGCGCAACGAACTCGTCGACCAGCGCGACGAACTCGAACAGGAGGTCGCACGGCTGGAAGACCAGAAGCGCGACCTCCAGCTGGAAATAAACGACCTGAAACAGGAGAAGGCCGACCTCAACCAGCGCATCGCCGAGCGCGACGACGAGATCGCGAGCCTGCAGACCGACCTGAACAACAAGACCGACCGGATCGACGAACTCGAATCCGACCTCAACAGCCTCAACGCGACCATCGAGAGCCTCGAGGACGAAAACGACGCCCTCCGCGATAAAAACGCCGACCTCAACGAGACCATCAGCGACCTCTGTAACGATATAGACCAGAACAAATCGGCGTACGAACAGCACTGCTGAAGACCCACATGACCGAGGACACAGCGGAGAGCGAAACCAACGCCCCTGCCGGGAGCGACCCGTCCGCGGCCGACGACGCCCGCCCGCGGGTCGAGGCGGCGCTCGCGGAGGTCCGCCGGGAGTGCTGGAAGGCGGCGACCCTCCACGCGGTCGTGGAGGCGACGGCGGTTTTCTTCGCGGCGAACCTGGTCCTCGTGACGGTCGACCCGGGCTGGCTCCCGACGCGGTTCGTGCTGCCCGCGGCGGTGGGCGGCCCGCTGTCGGGCGCCCTGGGCGTCTCGGGGCCGGTCGGCCTCCCGGGGTCGGGGACGCTCGCGTTCGTCCTCGGGCTGGTCGCGTTCGCGGCCGGGATCGGGTACCGGGTCCGTCGACCCCTGGTCGAGCAGTTCGAGGCCGCCAACCCCGAGGTGCGCGAGGCGCTCCGGACGGCCCGCGACGCGGTCGAGAGCGAGGGGCGACCGCAGGGAGGCCCTCGAAGCGAACGGCAGGGCCCCGAACCCGCGGATTCGTTGATGGCTCGCCGGCTGTACGCCGACGTCCTCGACGGACTGGACAGGAGCTCCGGGCTGGCGCTGGTCGACCAGCGGCGTCTCGGCGTCGGCGTCGCGGCGGTCGTCCTGTTGAGCGTCCTGACGGTCCAGGTTGCGGTGCTCGACCTGAACCTGTTCGACGCCGAGGAGGAGGTGACCGACGGCGGGGCGGCACCGGTGAACAACTACACCGGGTTGCTGGACGGCGACCAGGTGCTGGGCGACAGCGAGGCGGTCGAGGCGGGCGAGGAGGAACTGAACGCCTCCGTCGAGTCCAGCGGCGGCGGCCAGGACGTCGGCGACGAGGAGCAGTTCCCCTCGGACGGCGCGCCGGGCGCGGGCGCTCCCAGCGACGGCGTCGAGGGCCAGCAGGCGGGCTTCGCCGCGCCCGAACAGGTCGAAGACGCCGAACTCGTCCGGGAGTACAACCGCCGCATCCGCAGCCGGGACGAAACGGGTGGCACCGACGGTGGGGACAGCGAGCAGGACGGCGACGGAGACAACTCATGAGCGAACGCGACACCGACAGCGACGACGAGGCAGAGACCACCCCCCCGGACGAGGCAGCCGAGGAGAACGCCGGCACCGACGGGGGCGAAACGGACGCCGAGGCCGAGGCGGCGGCCGCCGACATCGACGAACTACAGCGGAAGGTCGAGCAGGCCCGCGAGGAGGTCGGCAAGCGCATCGTCGGCCAGCAGTCGGTCGTCGAGCAACTGTTCGTCACCGTCCTCGCCGACGGCAACGCCCTGCTGGAGTCCAACCCCGGCCTCGGGAAGACGACGATGGTCCGGACCGTCGCGGAGGTCACGGACCTGACCTTCTCGCGGATCCAGAACACCCCGGACCTGATGCCCTCGGACATCACGGGGACGGAGATCATCCGCGAGTCCGAGACCGGCCGGGAGTTCGTCTTCGAGAAGGGCCCCGTCTTCGCCAACGTGGTGCTCGCCGACGAGATCAACCGCGCGACGCCGAAGACCCAGGCCGCCCTCCTGGAGGCGATGCAGGAGCGCCAGGTCACCGCCGCGGGGGAAACCTACCAGCTCCCGAACCCCTTCTTCGTGCTCGCCACGCAGAACCCTATCGACCAGGGCGGGACCTACGCGCTCCCCGAGGCCCAGACCGACCGCTTCATGCTCAAACTCCGGGTCGACTACCCCGAGCACGACGAGGAACAGACCATCGTCGACATCTACACGAAGGGCAGCGAGACGGTGCCCGTCGAGCGGGCGCTCACCCGCGAGGAGATCCGCGCCGCCCAGCGCCACGTCCGGGACGTCCCCATCGCCGACGACCTGCGGGACGCGGCCATCGCGCTGGTCCGCCGGACCCGCACGGCCGAGGACGTCGAGTTCGGCGCCAGCCCCCGCGCGAGCATGGCGCTGGTCGTCGCCGCCAAGGCCCGCGCGTTCCTCCACACCCGCAGCCACGTCTCGGAGGCGGACATCCGGGCGCTCGCCGCGCCCGTCCTCCGGCACCGGATCATCCTGGACTTCCGCGCCGAGCGCGAGGGGCGCACCCCCGACGACGTGGTCGAGGACCTGCTCGACGAGGTGCTGTGACGCCGGGGTGTCGGCCGTGACCATCGAACCCGAGTTCCTGGACGAACTCGACCGCTTCGACGCCGCCCTCGACCGGGAGACGGCGGCGCTCCGCCAGGGCGAACAGCAGTCCCCCCGCGTCGGCGAGGGGCTGACCTTCAGCGACTACCGCCGCTACTCCCCGGGCGACGACACCCGCCTCATCGACTGGAAGCTCTACGGCCGCACGGAGGAGTTTTTCATCAAGCAGTACGAGGAGGAGCGCAACCTGACCGTCCACGTCCTGGTCGACGCCAGCGCGTCGATGGACTTCGGCGACGGGCCCGCACACAAGTTCGAGTACGGCGCGAAGGTCGGCCTGGGGTTCGCCTACCTCACCGCCGAGGAGCACAACGATTTCCTGTTCTCGACGTTCCGCGAGCGCGCCGAGCGCCTGGACGCCGGCCGCTCGAATCGCGGCGAGGTGCTCGACTGCATCGACCAGGTGAACGCGACCGACCCCCGCGGCGAGACCGACCCGGCCGAGGTGCTCGAAGCCTACGCCGACCGGATCCGGACCCGGTCGCTCGCGGTGGTCGTCACCGACTGCCTGGCCGAGCCCGGGACCGTCGCGTCGGGCGTCGAGGCGCTCCTCCGGGACGACGTGGACGTGCTGGTGGTCCGCCCGGTCGCGCCCGAGGAACGGGACCCCGACGTCGTCGGCGACGCGCTGTTCGTCGACCCCGAGACCGAGGCCGAGCGCCGCTCGTATTTCAGCGGGTCGTTCGCCCGCCAGTACCGCTCGCGGCTGGATACCCACGTCGAGGCCGTCGACGACCGCCTCACCGCGCTCGGCGCCGACCACACCCTCGTCGACACCGGCGAGGCGTACTTCGACTCCTTCGCCAGCGTCTGGCTCGGGTGAGCGTGGTCGGAGCCTCCGTGTTGGCGCGTTCTTCGGGACGATACACGGGATGCGGGCGGTCCCGCGGACCACCAGATAGACGTGACTCGACCCCGATAGGGAGGACGTGATACCCCAACCGGAGGACCCGACGTCGCTGCTGGACGACTCGCGGGTCTCGTCGGCGCGTCTCGCGTCGCTGGCCGCCCGGGTCCCCGCGACGGGGTCGGAAACGCTGACCGTCCGGGCGCCGGCCGTCGACGAACCGCTGGGGGCGATGCCGGTCTGTACCGCCGACGACGTGCAGGCGGCCGTCGAGCGCGCCGGTGACGCGGAAACCGACTGGGGGCGCACGTCGGTCGACGAGCGGGCCGCCGTCGTCGACCGGCTGGCCGACCTCGTGCTGGCCCACCGCGCGCCGCTCCTGGACCTGCTCCAGCTGGAGACGGGCAAGTCCCGCCGCCACGGCGTCGAGGAGACGCTGGAGGTCCCGCTGACCTGCACCTACTACGCCGAGCGCGGCCCGGAGTTTCTGGCCGACGAGGAGCGCGACGGCGTGCTGGCCGGCGTCTCGACCGCGCGGGTCACCTACGACCCCGTCGGGGTCGTCGGCGTCATCTCGCCCTGGAACTACCCGGTCAGCCTCGCGCTGGCCGAGGTGGTCCCCGCGCTGGTGGCCGGCAACGCGGTCGTCCTCAAACCCGACGAGAAGACGCCGTTCGTCGCGCTCGCCCTCGCCGAGTTGTTCGAGCAGGCGGGCCTCCCCGAGGGGCTGTTCACCGTCGTCACCGGCGACCCCGAGACCGTGAGCTCGGCCCTGATCGACGGCGTCGACCACGTCGCGTTCACCGGGAGCACCGCGACCGGTCGCATCGTCGCCGAGCGGGCGGGCCGGAATCTCGTCGAGTGCTCGCTCGAACTCGGCGGAAACAACCCGCTGCTCGTGCTCGACGACGCCGACGTGGCGATGGCGGCCCGGGGGGCGACACAGGGCGCGTTCGCCAACGCCGGGCAGCTCTGTCTCGCGCCCGAGCGGATCTACGTCGACGAGTCCCGCTACGAAGCGTTCCTCGACGCGTTCGTGGGCGCGACGCGGGACCTCACGCTCGGGACGGGGCTAAACTACGCCGACGACGTCGGGTCGCTGGTCGACGCCGACCAGCTGGCCCGCGTCGAGGCCCACGTCGAGAGCGCGGTGGCCGACGGCGCCTCGGTGCTCACCGGCGGTCGCCACCGCCCCGATGTCGGTCCGTTCTGTTACGAGCCGACGGTACTGACGGACGTCGACCCGGACTCGACGGTCGCCCGCGAGGAGACGTTCGGACCGGTCGTCTCGGTGACGCCCGTGCCCGATGCGGCGGCGGCCGTCGCGGCGGCCAACGACTCGCCGTACGGGCTGAACGCCAGCGTCTGGACCGGCGACCGCGAGCGCGGCGAACGGGTCGCCCGCGAGATGGACTGCGGCACCGTCTGTGTCAACGACGCCTACTCCGTGGGGTGGGGGGCCGTGGACGCCCCGATGGGCGGGTTCGACGACTCCGGGATTGGCCGGCGCCACGGCCCCGAGGGGATACGCCGGTTCCTCGAATCCAGAACGATCGCCACCTCCCGGGTCGGCCCGCTCGGAGACCCGCCGGGCGTGCCGACCGGCGTCGCCGTCCGCGGACTCGTCGCGCTGACCCGCCTCCAGCGAGCGGTCCAGCGATGGGTTCGATGAGCGGGTTCGGGGCGCTCGGGCGGGCCGGCATGGCCGCCGAACCGGCGACGGTCGGCTATCTCGACCACCCCTCGCCGGGCAGGCCGACGGTCCCGGAAACGACTTATACTGCCGGCTGTAACTTCGTGAAGATATTCGCCGCCCCGGGGCGGCGAAATTCTTGACAGGCTTACAGCCGGCAGTATTACAACCGACCGTATCAGCCGGTCGTCCCGCCGAAAGACCGGTAACTGCTCGCGAGAGACACTATCAGGTCGGGTCGGTTCCGTCATCGCTCGGTGTCCCGGTCGTCGGCTCGGGCGTCGGCGGGTCCGTCGGTAGCGGCGTCGCGGGCGTCCGGTCGACGACGTCCGGTACGTAGCTCCCGCCGTCGAGCCAGGCCTGGTACCCGACATCGACAACGAGCCGGACTGTTTCCGTCGCTCCCGGGGCGAGCGTGACGAACTTCTCGGCCACCGTCTGGACGCCGTCGAGCGTCACAGTCGCGCGAACGAGTCGCACCTGACGCTGGGCGCTCTCGTTGCTGACGGTGATCAGGACGACGAGCGTTCCGTCCTCGCTCTCGGTTTCGCCGAAGTCGTCGATGCTGACCCTGTCCGGGGTGGTCGCCCCGGGTTCGCCGCCGTTCCCGTCGGTCCCGCCGGCCCCGTCGCCGCCGACGCCCGATGGCGGCGGTTCGGCGGTCACGGGGACCTCGCCGTCGACCCCCGCACACCCCGCCAGACCCGCCCCCGCCAGCAGTCCCGCCGCGCTCCGCAACAGCCTCCGCCTGTCCATGGTCACATCCGTGGCGGCACCCGCAATGAATCTTCTGCGAGCGACGCGTCGCCCCCGAACCGGTTTCGCCGTAGTGGCGGTCCGCCGGTGCGAGAGAGTTCTACCGGCCCGGACTGCTTCCCGGAGTCGACCGTCGCGAGGCCGTCAGGCGGTCACGTGCCGACCGGACGTGACGCAGCAGTCGCGGGAGTTTGCCGACGTCGCTCGGGTCGAACGGGTACAGCGAGAGATAATCGCGGGCGGAGAGCTCGTACTGCTGGAGACGACGCGCCCCGGCGCGGTCCATCCGGCCGGCCTTCCGGACGAACCGGGCCTGCCGGTCGGCGTCGAAGTCGTAGAGCAACTCGCCGACGATGCGCTGGACCCGCCAGTGCAGGCCCTTCTCGTCGTTCCAGCGGCGCTCGTAGGGAGCGAGGCGCTCGCGCGAGGTGTCGCCGGCGGCGAACGCGTCGAGGGCGACGTCGACGGCCATCTCCGCCGACTCCATGCCCGGGCGGATCCCCTCGCCGAAGAGGGGGTTGATGCTCGACACCGCGTCGCCGACGGCGACGAGGCCGTCCACCGCGCGGCGGTTCATGGAGTTGTTCGAGACGGCCTCGCCGGCGTGGACGGCCCGCCGCTCGTCGGCCTCCCAGCGGTCGTCCGCGGCGACCCAGCGCTCGACGAAGTCGTCGATGACGGCGTCGTCGGGGCCGTGGCGCTCGTGGAAATCGTCGATCCAGCAGACGCCGGCCTTGAAGACGCCGTCGCCGGCCGGGAACGTCCAGGCGTACCCGCCGGGCGCGGCCTCGTGGTCGAACCTGAACAGCATCGAGTCCAGGTCGTAGCGCCCCTCCATCTCGTACTCCTTGCCGATGCCCCGCTGTGCGCTCGTGCGGTCGAACATCCCCAGGGGGCCGGCCAGCACCGCCCGCGGTCCGGTCGCCTCGACGACCAGGTCGGCGCGGACGCGCTTCTCGTCGCCGTCCTCGCGGTACTCGACGCCGACGACACGACCGTCCTCGACGAGGGGGTCGGTCACCCGACACCCCGTCCGGACGTCGGCGCCGTTGGCTTCGGCGTCCTCGCCGAGGAACTCCAGGAAGGCGGGGAAATCGAGCACGTACCCGGGGATGGGGAGGTGCTCGCTGGCACCGGGGGCCTCGAAGACGACGTCGGCACAGTCGTCCATGACGACCGAGTCGGGGATGTCGAACCCCTCGATCACCCGGTCGAACGTGCCGCCGGTCGATTTGTCGTTGTCCGAGAGGGCGTCGTTGGCTTCGAGGACGACCACCGAGCGGTTCGACCGCCCGGTCATCGACCGGGCGAACTGCAGGCCTGCCGGCCCGCCACCCGCGACGACGACGTCCGCGCGTCCAGTCATACCCATTTTTGGCGTATCGGCGACTAATCGATTGTGGTCCGTTCGCGCAGCGAGGGGCCGGCGGGCAGAAACGGACGGCGGTCAGTACTCGTCGAGGGGGCGCTGTCGGATCTTGGCGCGGAGTTCCTCCAGCGAGGGGTCGTCCTCCTGGGCGAAAAGGGTAAAGAGGGTATGCACCTCCGACCGCGAGACTTTGACGTTGCCCTCCTCGATGACGTCCTCCGGGCGCTCCTCGAGTTCGCGGATGGTGCCGACCGCGAGCAGGAAGGGGATGGCCCACGCGGAGAGCGTGTTGCCCCGGATCTCGGGCATGGCTTCGAGCCAGGTCTGGGCGCCGTCGAGGTAGTTCTCGGCCCGGTCGGTGACCCGGTGGATGACGGGTACGAACTCCTCGCTCTTCCCGTCGTCGGGGATGTCCTCCGTGTCGAGGTCCTGGTCCTCGAGGAGTTCCTGGGGGATGTAGACGTTGTTCTCCTCGATGTAGTCGGTCGCGACGTCCTTGGAGACGTTGACCAGCTGCAGGAGCATCGCGAACGAGCGGGCGTTGTTCTGGAGCGTCTCGCTCACCGAGTCGTCGACGTTGCGCGCCAGCAAACCGGTGACGAGCGTCCCGACGGTGCCGGCCGCGTACCAGCAGTACTCCTCGAGTTCGTCGAAGGTCTGCAGGCGCAGCCCGCCCTGCTCGGCGTAGCGCTCGACGAACATGCCCATGCCGTCGACGAGTTCGCGGACCGGCGGACGGATGGCCCGCCTGGAGGACTCGTCAAGTGCCTCGAAGGTCCTGACCACGCGAGGCGCGGCCGAGACGACCTCCCAGTCGATGTCGGGTTCGGCGGGGATCCACTCGTCGACCGCCTCCCGAAACTCGTGGACCGTCGCCTCGTCCTCGGGATCGAGCACCCGGTTGTACTGGTCCAGCAGCGTGCGCTGTTTCTCGGGCGGGATGTGCCCCGCGTCCTCGACGGTGTCGGCGATCCTGCAGAGGAGATAGCCGACACAGATGTCCCGCGACATCGGCTCCTCGAGTTCGGCGATGGTCAGCGCGAAGGTTCGCGAGACGTCCTGGACCGCGTCGTAACAGTAATCGAGGTCGTCCTGCAGCACGTCTCCAGCCTGGTTCCGAGACATTCCAACTATCCACCAATTACGGTTCTACAAGTAAAAAGTTCCCCTCTCGCGGCACCGAAACCCGGAGTCGGACCGCCGGAACCCGAGTGGGTCTGCGGGTGCTGGCCGTCTCCGCCCGGCCGTTCCCGGATTAGACGGCGAAAAGACAGGTTCACTCGACGACACTACCGACACCTCCGGTGATTCGCCGGGCGGGTGGATCCCGAAAACGACTGATACTGCCGGCTGTAAGTCTGTCAAGAATTTCGCCGCCCCGGGGCGGCGAATATCTTCACGAAGTTACAGCCGGCAGTATTTCGAGTTCGACGACGACGGTCGCACACGCCTCGCAGGCGAGAACGGGTTGTTCGGGCGTCCCGTAGACCGACCCCGGGCCGCCACAGCAGTTCTGACGGGTCGTTTCACGAACCCGGCCGCCACACGCCGGACAGGTTCTCAGGAAGGTTCTGAGCGGTGCCGCCGCCCGTCGGCGGACCGGACCGGCGACGCCCCACTCGGCGAGCGTTTCGATGGCGGCCGTCTCGGCGGTCGCGACCGCCCGACTCGTCCGGACATCGTGGTCGCCCGCCAGCAGGACGCGGTCGCCGTGGATCTGCCCCGTCAGGTCGGCCGGGCAGGCGGCGGTAACCCGGTCGAGAAACGCCGCCTCGTCGGCCGCCCGCAACGTCGCCATCCGGTCGGTCCAGCGCTCGCGGAACGCCTCGTCGAGGAACAGTTCCTCGCCCGCCTCCGCGAGGACGCCGGCATCGGCGAGCGCTTCGAGGACCGCTACCCCCGCGTGGTCGCCGTCCGCCGCGTCAGCTGTCGAGTTCACGTCTTCGAGCGGGGTCAGCGGGTCGTCGGCGCCTTCGAACCCGACCGGAAGTCCCGCTGTCAGACGCGGCGCGAACCTGGGGGTTCCGGGAACCACGTATCCCCGGAGGGCGACGAGCAGAACGCCGATACAGAGGACAGCCAGCGCGGCGGTCGGCCGCCACTGGAACGCGAGCGCGCCGGCCGCGGCCACGAGGCCGAGGTTCAAAACCGTACAGCGCAAACAGCGGTTCCGGCCGGTGTACTCGGGTCGGCGCAACCGGTCGACGAGGGTGGGCCAGGGCATGGCAGTCTCAGACGCGCTGTGCGGGTTTGCGGACGGGTTCGCCGTAGACGGCGCTGTAGACGGTCGGGAACGCGGCCAGACCGGCCACCTGGACCACCCCACCGAGGGGTGTCAGCCAGAGTGTCCCCGTCGAGACGGCGGCGTGCGCCACGCCGATCGTCGCGACGAAAAACAGGACGCTGAAGTACGCGGCACGGAGCGGCAGGGAGGTCAGTTCCGACAGGCGCGGCCACTCGCCCACGTCGAGCGCACCCGCGCGGAACGCCGCAAGCCCGACGCTCCCGGCAGCGATCGCCGTCAACCCCGCCAGCGGCGCGGCGTCGGGATAGGCGGTCTGTGCGAACACGACGACCGCGAAACCCGGCGTCGAGAGAACCGACAGCTCCGCGCCGCCGAAGAACACGCGCTCCAGCCAGGCGAACAGTCTCCGTTTGTCGCTCATATCCGTGACCTACCCCGATGGTCCTGATACGGTCGGTTGTAAATCAGTTCCGGATTTCGTCGAACCGGTCGACGAACTACCGGTCGATCGGGACAGCCGACCGTATGAAAACCCTGCCCCGGCGACATGCACCGGACGCAAACGATCACAGTAATCGGCTATTAAAAAGCAACAGCGACGCAAATATTATAAAAGCAGCGGCGACGCCAGGGACCGACGGGCGTACAGTCGCGAGGGAAACCGAAATGTGTATAAGATCACCACAATCCATATAAGGGTGAGACTCAACAACAACACCTGTAATGAATCACCATTCCAACCAAACTGACGGCTCGGAGGGCGTATCGCGCCGCCGGTTCCTGGCGGCGACGGGCGCCACGGGTGTCGCGATGACGACCGCGGGTTGTGGCGGTGGCGGTAGTGGTGGACCGATCGAGATCACGATGGACGGCGAGTGGGAGGGCGTACAGGACACGATCGTGCAGTCGCTCCGCGACGACGGCGGGCTCAGCGAGGACGTCGAGGTCGAGATCCTGCCCGGCGACTTCGAGACGGGCGCGCGCCGCTCGGAGTTCACCTCCGCGCTGGACGCCGGCCGCGGCAGTCCGGACATCTTCATGATGGACTCGGGGTGGACGATCCCCTTCATCGTCCGGGACCAGCTGGTCAACCTGGAGGGAGAGCTCTCCTCGGAGACGCTTGACTACGTGCGGAACGACTACCTGGAGGCGGCCGTCCAGACGGCCAGCGACCCGGAAACGGGCGACCTCTACGGGCTCCCGATATTCCCGGGCTACCCGGTGATGCACTACCGGAAGGACCTCGTCGAGGACGCCGGCTACGACCCGGAGGGCGAGAACTGGGCGACGGAGCCGCTGACCTGGAGCGAGTTCGCGGAAGTGGCGGCCGACGTCTGGGAGGCAAACGACGACCTCGATTACGGGTTCACGACCCAGGCCGACAGCTACGAGGGGACCTCCTGCTGTACGTTCAACGAGACGATGACCTCGTGGGGCGGGGCGTACTTCGGCGACCACGAGAACCTGTTCGGGCCGGTCGGCGACCGCCCGATCACGGTCAACGAGCAACCGCTGCACGACACGATCCGGATGATGCGCTCGTTCATCGCGGGCCCGGACGCCGAGTACGCCCATCCGGACTTCCCGCAGATCTCGACCAGCGACCTCGTGGAGTTCACCGAGGAGGACGCGCGCGAACCGTTCACGGGCGGTAACGCGGCGTTCATGCGCAACTGGCCCTACGCGATCAATTACAACCTGGGCGAGGTCGAGGACGTCGACCCCCCCTTCGACCCCGAGGACTACGCCGTGATGCCGTTGCCCTACGGCGTCGAGGAGGGCGAGGGCAGCCACGCGGGGACCGGCGGCTCGAGCCACGCGCTCGGCGGCTGGCACCTGACGATCAACCCTAACAGCGACAGACTCGAGGAAAGCGTCCAGGTCCTCGAGGCGTTCGCCAACGAGGACGTCATGCTCACGGTCTTCGGGGAACTGGGGAACCTGCCGCCGGACCCGTCGGTCACCGAGCAGGCCACCGAGGAGCAGGTCGGCCCGATCGCGCGGTTCCTCGACACGCTGTCGGTCGCCGGCCAGAATACGGTCCCGCGTCCGGTGACGACCGTCTGGCCCGACGAGTCGCCGCGCATCTTCAAGCAGGTCAACGCCGCCTACCGCGCCGAAAAGTCGCCCGAACAGGCAATGGCCGACCTGGAGAGCGGTCTCCAGGAGATCGAGGGGAGCCAGTAACGGGGCTGTACTGTGTCAACAGATACAGAAACCCGGCTCCTCGCCCGCCCGCTGAACTGGCTGGAGACCCGGAGCGAGGCGACGTTCGCCTACATCCTGCTCGCCCCGGCGTTCGCGCTGCTCGCGCTGATCGCCTTCTACCCGCTGGTCGATACGTTCCGCTTCTCGCTGCTGGCCGACCAGACGGCGGCGGCCGACCCCTTCGGCGGCTTCGCGGGACTGGACAACTACGCCGCGTTGCTGTCCGGCGAGGCACTGCTCCCCCAGCAGTTCCTCGACCCGAGTTTCGCGACGCCGCTGCTCCAGCAGGCGCTGTTCGTGACGCTGGCGTTTGCGGTCATCAGCGTCCTCTTCGAGACGGCGCTCGGGTTCGGCCAGGCGCTCATCCTGGACCAGGACTTCTACGGACGCCGGTGGGTCCGGGTGGCGATCATCATCCCGTACGCCATCCCCATCGTGATCCAGGCGATGATCTTCTACCTGATGTTCAACCCGACCATCGGATTCGGAACGGAGTTCATGCAGTGGCTGGGTGTGTTCGGCGAGAACCCGCTGGCCAACACCACCGACTCGTTCATCATCGTCCTCGTCGGCGACATCTGGAAGACGTCGGCGTTCATGGCCCTGCTGATCCTGGCGGGCCTCCAGAGCGTCGACCGCCAGCTGTTCGACGTGGCCAAAGTGTCGGGGGCCTCCCCCTGGCAGCGGTTCAAGTACATCACGCTGCCGCTGGTCGCACCTGCGCTGCTGGTCGCGATGCTGTTCCGGACGATGGACGCGATGCGCATCTACGGGCTCATCGACGCCACCGCCGGCTGTCAGACGGTCCCGTCGATGAGCTGTCTCGTCATCACGGCCTTACAGGAGACCCGCCGGTGGGCGACCGGGTCCGCCGTCGCGTTCCTGACCGCCGTCGTCATCGGCCTGGTGGTGGTCGTCTACCTGTTCGGACTGCGCGACCAGGGGGCTGGTATGACATGAGCGACGTCGACGCGGACGCCGGTGCCGAGCACCCGGACGTCGCGGCACAGGCGGCGGCGACGGTCGACGAACCCGAACTCGACCGCGGCATCGTCGAGGGCTGGGCCGCGCGAATGATCTCCAACCCCGAGCGCGCCTACAGGGCCGCCTTCTACGTTGCGACGGTCTTCTTCCTCGTGACGACGCTGTTCCCGTTCTACTGGCTGTTCATGGTGGCGATCACGCCACGCGGCAGCCTCCGGGACGTCGGGGTGTTCACCCCCGGCGGGGTCAACCTCGCCGCCTTCATCGAGATCTTCCAGCGCATCCCCTTCCACCGGTACATGTTCAACAGTTTCCTGATCGCGACAGTCGCGACCGTCACTGTCCTGATCGTCGCGAGCCTCGCCGGCTACGTGTTCGGCCGCCTCCGGTTCAGGGGCCGGAACCTGCTCCTGCTCGGCGTGCTCGTTACCTCGTTCTTCCCGCCGGCAGCCTTCTTCATCCCGCTGAACCGGCTGTTCAACGCCAACGTCGACGTGTTGCGGCCGATCCTCTCGGCGGGGTCGCTGTACAACACCCCCTTCGCGATCTTCATCCCGCTGTCGGCCATCTATCTCCCGTTGTCCATCTTCATCCTGATGACGTTCTACTCCCAGATACCCGACGGCTTGGAGGACGCCGCGCGCGTCGAGGGGACGACCCGGATCGGCGCGCTCTTCCGGGTGATCGTCCCGCTGTCGGCGCCGGGCGTCGCGACCGCCGGCGTGTTGACGTTCATCACCGTCTACAACGAGTACTTCTTCTCCTCGTTGATGACCAACGGCCGGCCGGGCAACTGGGCGCCCATGCTGGAAGGGATCCTCCGGTACCAGGGCCAGTTCGAAGTGCTGTTCAACCTGATGGCGGCGGCGAGCATCGTGGCCGTGTTGCCGGTCGCGATCCTGGTCGTGGTCGCACAGGAAAAGATCGTCAGCGGGCTGACCGCGGGAGGACTCAAGGAGTAACCATGGCATCAGTAACACTCGACAACATCACGAAGCGATACGAAGACACGGTCGCGGTCAACGACATGAACCTCGAGATACGGGACGGCGAGTTTCTCACGCTCGTCGGCCCCTCGGGGTGTGGCAAGTCGACGACGATGGAAACCGTCGCCGGCCTCACCATCCCGACGGAGGGGTCGGTCCACATCGGCGACCGCGAGGTGACGGACCTTCCGCCCAAGGACAGGGGGATATCGATGGTGTTCCAGAACATCGCGCTGTTCCCCCACATGGACGTCTACGACAACATCTCCTTCGGGCTCAGGCTCCGCAAGTACGACCAGACGGAGATAGAGGAGCGCGTCGAACGCGCCGCCGACGTCGTCCAGCTGGAGGGGATGATGGACCGGATGCCCGAGGAGATGTCCGGCGGGCAGCGCCAGCGGGTCGCCATCGCCCGGGCCATCGTCCGGGAGCCGGAGGTGTTCCTCATGGACGAACCGCTGGCGAACCTCGACGCGGAGTTGCGTGTCCACATGCGCACGCAGCTCCAGCGGCTCCACCGCGAACTGGACACGACCATCGTCTACGTCACCCACGACCAGGCCCAGGCGATGACGATGTCCGACCGGGTCGCGGTGATCGACGGCGGCGCCCTCCAGCAGGTCGCCCCGCCGCTGACCTGTTACAACGAACCGGACAACCTGTTCGTCGCCGGATTCATCGGCTCGCCCGCGATGAACTTCATGGAGGGCGCGGCCACCGACGACGGGTTCGAGTCGCGGTACGTCGACGTCCCGTTCGACCCTGCGGAGAACGGCATCGAACCCGACCAGAGCCTCACCGTCGGAGTCCGTCCCGAGGACGTCTACCTCGAACGCGACCAGGAGCTGGCGGCCGAACCGTCCCGGACCTACGACGCCATCGTCGACGTCCTCGAACCGATGGGCGACGAGATGTTCGTCTACCTGCTGCTCGACGAGGACGTCGAGGCAAGCGCCGAGGGCCGCGGCGCGGGGCAGTTGCTCGTCAGCCTCGACCCCGACACCGTGATCGGCGAGGGCGAGGAGATAGAAGTGGTCTTCGACCGCTCGAACATCCACGTCTTCGACTCCGACACCGGGGAGGCGATCACGCACAGGCTCCGCTGACACGGAGGTTCCCGTCCCGTCCTGTCCCGGACCGCACAGTCGAGCGCTCCCCGACACCGGGGCCGACCCCGGGTCGAGCGTCGGAAACGCCGCCGGGCCCAGCACCCGACCGGCGCGACACCGAGTAACCGTACACGACCGCATACGACCGCATACGACCGGACACAGCCGTGAACGAGGCCGAACTCACCGACGTTCTCGAGGAGGCGGGGCTGTCGCCCTACCAGGCCAGGGCGTACGTCGCGCTCCTGGAACTCGGGTCAGCGGCGGCGACCGAGGTCGCCGAGCGGAGCGGCGTGCCCGGCCCGCGGATCTACGACGTGTTGCGCGACCTCGAGGAGGCCGGCTACGTCGAGACCTACGAGCAGGACGCGCTACGGGCCCGGATCCACGACTTCGGGGCGCTCCGGGAGGCACTCGAGAGCCGCGCGACGCGGTTCTCGGCGGCCGTCGAGGAGATCGAGTGCCGCTGGGACGAACCCGCGATGGAGCAGTCGGTGGTCAGTTTCGTCACGCGCATCGAGACGGTCATCGAGGCCGCCAGCGAGGCCATCGAGGGCGCCGACAACCAGGTCCAGGTCGCGACCAGCCCCGAGCACTACCGCCGGTTGCGCCCGGCGCTGCGGACCGCCACCGAGAACGGCGCCAGCGTCCACCTCTCGGTGTTCACGAGCGGGGACGACGAGTCCCTCCCCGACGCCGAGGACGTGGCGCCGGTCTGTACGGAGGCGCGCCACCGACGGCTCCCCTCGCCGTTCGTGACTGTCGCCGACCGGACGACCGCCTGTTTCGCCCCCCACGCCGGGTCGACCAACGAGTACGGCCTCATCGTCAACGACCGCACCCACGCGTACGTCTTTCACTGGTTCTTCCTGACGACCCAGTGGGACATCTGGGACCCGTTCTATGCGGCCCCCGAGAGCGCCACCGGACGCGACTACCTCGACATCCGGTACTGCGTCCGCGACGTCGAACCGCTCCTCGACGCCGGGGAGACGGTCCGGCTCCGCGTCGAGGGGATCGACACCGGGTCGGGCGTCCCGGTGACCGTCGAGGGCACCGCCCGCGAGGTGGTCGTCGATTCCGGCAACGACCGACTGGGGTCCCGGCCCGTCGTCACCTACGGCGGCCGCGTCGCGCTCGTCCTCGGGACGGACTCGGGCCCGGTCGAGGTCGGCGGCTGGGGCGCGCTCGTCGAGGACATCGAAGCACACCGCCTGCGGGTGCTGTCCGTCGAGTGACCGTCCCGGCCGTCACTCCAGCGAGGAGAAACACTCGCGGCAGACATCGGCGCCGCGCACGTTGACGGTCCCGCAGGTACCACACTCGCTGCCGCCGGAGGCCCCCGCCAGCACGTCCACCGGCGAGGGAGCGGGCGCCTCGACGACGCCGCGCTCGGCGAGCGCCTTCACGAGTTCGTCGTCGCGCAGCCACAGCAGGAGCCGCCACAGCCCGAGAAAGAGCAGCGTCGGGCCGACGACGGCGACCGTCGCCACCCCCAGCCTGACCGCGAGTTCGAAGGTGCCCACCTGAGCCATACTGACCC
Source organism: Halobacteriales archaeon QS_5_68_33 (assembly GCA_003023785.1). GTDB lineage: Archaea > Halobacteriota > Halobacteria > Halobacteriales > Haloarculaceae > QS-5-68-33. Next base: position 44,062 of record PXRS01000006.1, read on the forward strand.
GTGGGCTCGCGGCCTCTTTTACCTCACTTTCGACACCCGACTGATCCGGAGCGTGGCTTTTCTCACGAACCGGTTTCCCCGTTTCATCCTGCCGTGATGGTCTCGACGATCGGGGCGCTGTCGCGTGATACGGTCGGTTGTACCGACGTACCGGTAGTTCGCCGACCGGTTCGACGAAATCCGAAGCTGATTGACAACCGACCGTATGATTCTCTTGCCTATCCGAGTACGGATGTGCTGTCCTATCTGCCCGTCACCGGCAGTGATGGGCGCTCTCCCTCGGGAAACCACGCACAGATCAGCGTCAAAAGAACCCGACGGGTTTGATCCGCCGTCAGGATCGTGTATCCGTCGTCCACACTGTTGCGCTTTTTTTGAACCCTTCCTGCCAAGCCTCCTGAGCACGCTCATCGGGCTTGTAGTACTCCGGCCGGGCTGTCTCCCAGGACAGACCGGCCTCGGACATCAGCCGACGGACGTGACGCGCAGAGTACTCGACGTCGAATTCGTCACGGAGGTAGTGACGTGCGAGCGGAACAGACCACGCAGGCGCATCAATCCCGCTTTCCTCGGGTGGATTGTTGAGGTCCTCGACGAACTGTTCGCGTTCCTGTTCCGTGAGTTCGGATGGTCTTCCTTCGCGTGGTTCATCGTAGATAACTTGCTCGAACGGCTCTTCCTCGAGCCGCTCGAGTCGAGGGAACCATTTCGAAGCCCAACTGCTCGAAAATCCGTACATCTCGGCCGCACCTGCCTGGGTGAGGTCATCGACCTCTTTGAACGTGATCGCCGCCATCAGCCGCTGGACCGCGTCTCCCTCATCGACCTCCGCCAAGATCCGGCGGAGGTGGTCAGCGGAGATGTTCTCCAGGTTCGCCATACGGACGCAAGCGGCCTGGAATACATGTATTTTTGGCTTTCGCACGGTCGGTCCATCCGTACAGGTGGCCGGGTCATCGGAGCTGTACCGCGCACAGCCGTCGTGCCGGGGGGTTTTTGCCCGGCGGCGCGAATGGAGCGGGTAGATGGACCTGGAGTCGGTGCCCGGCGTCGGCGAGAAGACCGCGGACGCGCTCGCCGAACTGGACGACCCCGAGTCGGCGCTCCGGGAGGGCGACGTCGCAACGCTCGCCAGTGCCCCCGGCATCAGCGACGGCCGCGCCGCCCGCATCGCCCGCGCGGCCGTCCGACAGCGTCACGACGACCCCGGCGGCTTCGCTGCGACCCCTCGCGCCCAGGAGGTCTACCGCGAGGTGCTCTCCCTGCTCCAGGACCGGACGGTCACCGCCTACGCCGAGCGCCGCCTCGAGACCTTCTACCCGAGCGGCGTCCCCTCGCGCGTCGAGGAGGCCCGCGGGTTCGCCCGCGAGGCGCTCGACCGCGACCCCGACGAGGAGGTGCGGGGCGCGCTCGCCGGCGTCGAACCGCTGGCCGACCCCCCGGACGTCCGCGTCCGTGACCGCTGTCTCGCGACGACCGACGCCGAGACCTACGCCCGCGCACAGGAAGCGGTCCCCGAGGTCAGCGTCGAGATCGTCGACGACGCGCGCGGTCTCGCGGACCTCGCGCGGGGCTACGCGACGGTCGTCGCGCTCGACGAGGCCTTCGCCGGCGTCGACGTGCAGGGCGACGTCCGCGTCGAACCCGACGCGCTCGGCAACCCCGAGCGGGTCGTCCCCGAGCGGGTGCTCGCCTTCTTCGCGCACAACCGCACCCGCCTGCGGGCCGCCATCGAGGTCCACCGCGTCGCCGACCTGGACCCGCCGTGTGACCTGGACGAGCTGGCCGCCGCCCTCGACCGCATCGACGAGGACGGCGACGTCGTCGGCGACGAGCGCCTGGCGGCCCTCCAGACCGCGGTCGACGACCTCGACGCGGCCGTCGGCACGGCCGAGAGCGTCGCCAACGACCGCTTGCGCGCGGCCATCGAGGAGCGCGACGTCACCATCGAAGGGGCCGACCTGCTCTCTTTGGTCGAGCAGGGCGCGGGCGTCGACTCGCTGCTCCAGCGGGAACTCGCCGACGAGTACGCCGACGCGGTCGCCGCGGCGCGGGACCACCTCGTCGACGCGCTCGGCGTCGAGGACTACGCTGACCTGGCCCGGCGGGCGTTCCCCGACGACCCCACGTTTCCCGTCGAGCACGACGAGGGAGTCGTCTCCCGCCTGCGCGAGGAACTGACGACCGCCCGGGACCGCCGCGCGACCGAACGGAAGCGCGAACTCGCGGCCGAGTTGGCCGACCGCCGGCCCGACGCGGAGCGCCTCGCCTCGGGGGCGCTCGAACTCGACGTCGAACTGGCCGTCGCGCGGTTCGCCCGCGACTTCGACTGTACGATGCCCGAGTTCGGCGGGTCGGGCTTCGAGATCGAGGGCGGTCGCTCGCCGCTTCTCGACGTGCCCTTCGACGAGGTGGAACCGGTCGACTACGGCGTCTCCGGGGTCGCGCTCCTGACGGGCGTCAACAGCGGGGGGAAAACCTCGACGCTGGACCTGATGGCGCTGGTCGTGACGTTGGCGCACATGGGCCTGCCGGTCCCGGTCGAGCGCGCCCGAATCGAGCACGTCACGGCGCTGCACTACCACGCCAAGACGCAGGGCACGCTCGACGCCGGTGCCTTCGAGGCGACGCTGCGCCAGTTCGGGTCGCTCGTCGGCGACGTCCGCGGCGGGGACGCGGCCGAACCCGACGGTGAGAGCGACGACCCCAACGGGGCGGCCGACGAGGTGCTGGCCAACGGCGGCCGGGGCGGCGTGTTGGTGCTCGTCGACGAACTGGAGTCGATCACCGAACCCGGCGCGAGCGCGAAGATCATGGCGGGCATCCTCGAAGCGCTCGCCGACACGGACGCGACGGCGGTGTTCGTCACGCACCTCGCCCGCGAGATACGCGAGTCGGCCGCCGCCGACCTCGCCGTCGACGGCATCGAGGCCGAGGGCCTGGTCGACGGCGAACTCCGGGTCGAGCGCTCGCCGGTCAAGGGGAAACTCGCCCGCTCGACGCCCGAACTCATCGTCGAGAAACTCGCCGACGAGCGCGAGGGGTTCTACGACGAACTGCTCGGCAAGTTCGAGTAGGTCGCTGGCCCACGGTATGCCAGTCTCGACAGGGGTGATCCGGATGTCGTCTAATCGGCCGGCGAAATACCGGTACATCGGTACAACCGACCGTATCAGAGAGCGGTTCCGCTCCGTGACAAGCGAGTCACGACGGAGTATCACATGCTGTAATGTGGGGGGAAGGAATAAACCCCCGATCGCCGTTTTCCGGAGCAACGTAGCGAGCCAGGGGAAGGCACACACGGGACAGAACCATGGACAGCGACGCACGATCTCACGGATGAGAACCGACACAGCCGACCGCACACGCGAGGCGGGGCGTGCGATGCGGGGAGCGCCGCGAACGGGTCGGCAGCCGGGTCCGGGCGCGAGTGCGGACCGCGGACAGTCGACGCTGGATTTCGGGCTCGGGGCGAGCCTGTTCCTGCTGGCGCTGATCGGCGTCCTGGTGTTCGTCTCGGGGACGATGCAGCCGTTCAACGAGGGCTCCCGCGAGAACATCGGGGTCGCCGACCGCGTGGCCGACAGCCTCTCGGAGGGGTTGCTCGCCGAGGCGGGCACGCCACACGTCCTGAACGCGACCTGCACGGTGGAATTTTTCGACGACAACAGTCCGAGCCACTGTCGGCACTCGGGGGCGAACCTGACCGAGCGGGTCGGGGTCAAACACTGGAAACTGGTCAACGTCACGATGCAGGCGGACGTCACGGGCGGGCCGGAGGAGGAGACGCTGTGCTGGAGTAATTCGGACACACTCGTCAAACAGGCAGATAGCGACTGTGATACCGTGTTCACGGCCGGCCCGCAGACGCCGGGGAGCGCCGCCGACACCGTCACCGCCCGGCGGGTCGTCACGATAAACGGGACGGACACGACGATGCGGGTGGAGGTGTGGTGAATGCCGCCAGCCAGTTCACGAGCGGGGACCGACGACGCGGCCGGCCCGTCGGGACTAGCCGGTCACGCCCGCGGGCAGGTCCACACGCTGGAGGCGGTGGTGGCGGCGATGCTGTTGCTGACGAGCGTCATCTTCGCCCTGCAGATGACCTCCGTGACGCCGCTGTCGGCGAGCACGTCCAGCCAGCACGTCGAGAACCAGCAGCAGGCGGCCGCCGAGGGGGTGCTGGCCGGGGCGGCCGACAGCGGGGCGCTCGAACGGGCGGTGCTGTTCTGGAACGGGACGGGCGAGCGCTTCCACGACGCGACCGAGGGCCGCTACTACATGCGTGGACCGCCGGACAACGACTTCGGGGACGCGCTGGACCGGGTGTTCGGGACGCGGGGCATCGCCTACAACGTCTACGTGACCCACCAGGCGGGCGACGGGAGCGCCACCCGGCGCCAGCGGATGGTCTACGTGGGCGAACCCAGCGACAACGCGGTCCGTGCCTCCCGGACGGTCGTCGTCTCGAACGAGGCCGTCCTCCGGGACTCCGACGGCAACCGGACGGGCACGCGAGTCGCCGAGACGTCCGACTTCTACGCCCCGGACGTGGCCAACGGGAGCGTCTACAACAGTCTGCGCGTGGAGGTGGTCGCGTGGCGCATCTGAAACCCGGCGACGAGGCCCCGGACGACGCGGGCGGCCGCGACAGGGCGCAACTCCTCTTGCTCGCCGGGTTCGTGCTCGCGGCCATCTTCGTCGCGTTCGCGTTCCTGCTGAACGCGGTCATCTTCGCGGAGAACCTGGCGACCCGCGGCGAGGGGAGTCGCACGACCCACGCGGTGACCACGGCGGACGACGTGGCGGCCGG
>PXRS01000007.1:0-2781 GCA_003023785.1 Halobacteriales archaeon QS_5_68_33
TCGGTAATCGGTACAACCGACCGTATCAGGCTGCTGTCGCCAGGGGTTCAGATGCCTCTGTGCGCGCCCGACCCGGGCGCGGTGCGAGCGGGCACCCGCGTGCCGCGAGTGGGCACGCACACCCGCGCTGCCTGTCGGTTTCCCGAAACCTTTAGGGCGGGTACTCGCATAGGCGGGAGCGATGACCGACCGTCCTCGTCCGACAGTTCCCGTCGGAAGAGCGCACCGGGTACGCCGGGGTGAGCCCGCGTGAAGCTGCTGATCACCGAAAAGGAGAACGCCGCCCGCCGGATCGCCGAGATCCTGAGCGACGGGGCCGCCAGCGTCGACCGGCCCAACGGCGTCGCCGTCTACCGGTGGGGCAACACCCGGTGTATGGGCCTGTCGGGCCACGTCGTCGGCGTGGACTTCCCGGAGGAGTACAGCGACTGGCGCGACGTCGAACCGGTCGAGCTGATCGACGCCGACATCGTCAAGTCGCCCACCCAGGAGAACATCGTCCGGACGCTGCGGGAGCTCGCCCGCGAGGCCGACGAGGCCGTCATCGCCACCGACTACGACCGCGAGGGCGAACTCATCGGCAAGGAGGCCTACGAACTCGTCCGCGAGGAGACGGACGTCCCCGTGAGCCGCGTCCGCTTCTCGTCGATCACCGACCGCGAGGTGCGGGAGGCCTTCGCCGACCCCGATGACATCGACTTCGACCTGGCGGCCGCCGGGGAGGCGCGCCAGACCATCGACCTCGTCTGGGGCGCGGCGCTCACCCGCTTTCTCTCGCTGTCGGCCCGCCAACTGGGCGAGGACTTCATCTCCGTCGGCCGCGTCCAGTCGCCGACGCTCAAACTCATCGTCGACCGCGAGCGCGAGATCCGGGCGTTCGAGCCCGACGACTACTGGGAGCTGTTCGCCGACCTGGCGAGCGACGGGACGAGTTTCGAGGCCCAGTACTTCTACGACGACGACGGCAGCGAGGCCGAGCGCGTCCGGGACGAAGACGCCGCGACCGACGCCCACGAGCGCCTCCGGGAGGCGGGGGGCGCCGAGGTCACGACCGTCCGGCGGCGCACCCGCACCGACACGCCGCCGGCGCCGTTCGACACGACCGCGTTCATCTCCGCGGCGGGGTCGCTCGGCCACTCCGCCCAGCGCGCCATGTCCATCGCCGAAGACCTCTACACCGCCGGCTACATCACCTACCCCCGGACGGACAACACGGTCTACCCCGAAGACCTGGATCCCGAGGACCTGGTCTCGGCGTTCGCCGACACGCGCGAGTTCGGGGACGACGCGGAGTCGCTCCTGGCGCTCGATGAGTTGGACGCCACCGAGGGCGACGACGAGACGACCGACCACCCGCCGATCCACCCGACCGGCGAGGTGCCCGACCGGGGCGACCTGACCGAGAACGAGTGGGAGGTCTACGAACTCGTCGTCCGGCGCTTCTTCGCGACCGTCGCGGAACCCGCCACGTGGGCGCATCTGCGCGTCGTCGCCGAGGCCAGCGACTGCCGGCTGAAGGCGACCGGCAAGCGCCTGCTGGAGGCGGGGTATCACGACGTCTACCCCTACTCGTCGGCCAGCGAGTCGTTCCTGCCCGACCTCGCGGAGGGCGACAAACTCGACGTGACCGACGTCCGCCTCGAGGCCAAGCAGACCCAGCCGCCCCGCCGGTACGGCCAGTCCAGACTCATCAGAAAAATGGAAGAAAGTGGGCTAGGCACGAAAGCTACGAGACATAATACTATTGAAAAGTTGTACGACCGCGGCTACATCGAAGGGGACCCGCCCCGGCCGACGGCACTCGCCGAGGCCGTCGTCGAGGCCGCCGAGCAGTTCGCCGACCGCGTCGTCAGCGAGGAGATGACCGCCCAGCTCGAACGGGACATGACCGCCATCGCCGAGGGCGAGGCCACCCTGGCGGAGGTCACCGACGAGTCCCGCGAGATGCTCGAACGGGTGTTCGAGGAGTTGCGCGACTCCCGGGAGGCCATCGGTGACCACCTCCAGGAGTCGCTGAAGGCCGACCGCCGGCTCGGCCCCTGCCCGCAGAGCGACCACGAACTCATCGTCCGGCGCAGCGGCGACGGGTCGTACTTCGTGGGCTGTGAGGGCTACCCCGACTGCAAGTACACGCTTCCGCTCCCGAGCACAGGCGAACCGCTCGTCCTCGACGAGACCTGCGAGGAGCACGGCCTGAACCACGTGAAGATGCTCGCCGGCCGGGACACGTTCGTCCACGGCTGTCCCCAGTGTGCGGCCGACGAGGCCGACGAGAGCGAGGACCGGGTCATCGGCGCCTGCCCCGAGTGTGGTGGGGAGCACGACGGGAACCTCGCGATCAAACACCTCCGGTCGGGGTCGCGCCTGGTCGGGTGTACCAGGTATCCCGACTGTGACTACTCGCTGCCGCTGCCCCGCCGGGGAGAGATCACGGTGACCGACGAGTACTGCGACGAGCACGGCCTGCCCGCGCTGGTGGTCGACGCCGACAGCGACGACCCCTGGGAACTGGGTTGTCCGATCTGCAACTACCGGGAGTACCGTGCCCGCAACGCCGTCGAGGACCTGGAGGACCTGGACGGCGTCGGCCCCGCGACGGCGGAGAAACTCGCGGACGCGGGCATCGACTCGCCTGCGGACCTGCGGGGGGTCGACCCCGACCGGGTCGCCGCCGAGATCCAGGGCGTCAGCGCCTCGCAGGTCCGCGACTGGCAGGAGCAACTCCCCGAGGTCGAGTCCGAGGGGGACGACGACCCCGACGGTGGGGACGAGGCCGCCGAC
>PXRS01000007.1:2796-11779 GCA_003023785.1 Halobacteriales archaeon QS_5_68_33
AAGTACGTGAACGTGCTCGTCGACGTTCGGGGACATGCATCTCGAAGACCCCGAAACAGTCACCGGAGCGGTGGCATCACTTGTGTCCGACAGTATCAGAACCCGATGTGCGACGTGGAACTCGGCCCGTCGTCCGCGTCGATCCCGCCCTCGTGTTCGAACTCGTACTCGTCGTCGACGAGGTAGACCGCCCCGTCCTCGACAGCCACGTCGACCTCCGGCAGTGTCGTCCCCGCGGCTTCCCCGTTGTCACACTCGCCCGAACACGCGTCGAACAGCGACCCGTGCTTGGGACAGATGATCTCGCCGTCGCGCATCGGCACGCCGCGGCCGGTGTCGAACCGCTGGGCCTCGTGCGTACATCGGTTGATCCACGCCGCGACGCCCGCCCCGCCTGTGGCGCCGTCCGTGGCCGCGTCTGTACCGGCGTCGCCGTCCTCACAGGGGACGACGATTATCTCCTCGTCCATGTCGAAGGAGTTCGTCGCTGTGAACAGGAACGACCCTTCACCGTGCACCCGGTCGACCGTCGTGAGCTCCGTGCCCGCTGGCATCGACGGAGGGAGGAAACCGACGGACAAAACGGTTTCTCCCGCGGCCGGCCCGCAGGAGGCCCGTCCCGCTGACGGTCACCGCCGGCGCGTGGGGCGTCCGACCGGCGCGCGGGTCTGAGCGGCGCGCTGGCCGTGTAACTCGGTTCGCGGCTTCCGAAGTCGTTTTATCCGGTCGTGTGGTGTGAGCGAGTATGAGCAGGCCGTGGGCGGACTGGGACCACATCCTGAAGGTCGACCCCGACAAGGACCTCGTCGACGGCGAAACCTTCGAGGACGTCGCCGAGTGCGGGACCGACGCCGTCGAGGTCGGCGGGACGACGGGCGTCACCGAGAAGAAGATGCGCTGGGTCATCGACGGCTGTGCCGAGTCCGACATCCCGCTGTACATCGAGCCGTCGAGCCTGACGAACGTCGTCTACCGGGACGGTGTCGACGGCTACCTCGTCCCCGAGGTCCTCAACGCGGGGGACGTCGCCTGGATCACCGGGATGCAAAAGGAGTGGGTCCGCCTCGACGACGACATCGACTGGTCGCGCACCTACACCGAGGGGTACGTCGTCCTCAACCCCGACTCCGCCGCGGCGACGCTGACGGAGTCCAACTGCGACCTGTCCGCCGAGGACGTCGCCGCCTACGCCGAGGTCGGCGAACGGATGCTCGGCCAGGAGATCGTCTACACCGAGTACTCGGGCACGTTCGGCGACCCCGAGACCGTCGCGGCGGCCGCCGACGCGCTCGAGGAGGCGACCCTCTTTTACGGCGGCGGCATCCACGACTACGAGTCCGCCCGGACGATGGCCCGTCACGCCGACACTGTCATCGTCGGCGACCTGGTCCACGACGAGGGCGTCGACGCCGTCACCGAGACCGTCGAGGGCGCGAAAGACGTTACCCGCGCCCAGCAGTGATACGGTCGTTGTACCGATATACCGGTATTTCACCGACCGGTTCGACCGTCGCGTCGGCAGTCAGAACACGACGCGTTCGGCGGCCCGCCGGAGCAGTCCGGGGCGGTCGGACTCGCCGGGCAGGACCCGGATCGCGGGCCGGTCGGCGGTCTCGACGATCCGCTCGCCGTCGCCGCCGAAGGCTCGCCCGAGGATCCGGCCGCGCTCGGTCCCGACGACCAGTACGTCGCCGGCGTCGGTCCCGGCGTCGAGCGCCCCCGTCGGGTCGTCGGTCTCGACGACCGACCGCCCGACCGGGACCGTACACAGGCCCGCCAGCCCGTCGAGGTAGTCGTCGACCGTCCGGCGTTGCGTGTCGGTCGCGTCGGTCGCCATCGGGTACCGCAGGTCGATCCGCGCGCCCGCCTCGCTGGCCAGCGCGTTCGCGACGGTGAGTTTCTGCGGGTCGAACGGGCCGCGGTCGGTGACGACGGTCACGGTGTCGACGTCGGGCATCGCGCCCTCGACGAGCAGGACCGCACAGGGGGCGTTGCGCTCGATCCACCCCACGCCGCCCCGGAGTACCGACGCGTACGCCGGGTCGTCGGGCCGTTCCATGAGCAGGAAGTCGGCGTCCTCGTGGTCGGCGAAGTTGACGACCGCCCGTCGGACGTCGTGGCTGACGACCTCGCCGTAGTGGACGGGGACGTCGAACTCGGCCGTGAGGTCGGCGGTGCGGCGCTCGAACTCGACGTCGGCGGGCGACTGCGTCTCCGAGGCCTGTTCGAGGGGCGCCTGGTCGGGCACCTCGTCGAACTGGATGACGGTCACGCTCCCGTCGTTCTCCCGGGCGACGTCGGCGGCGATGCACAGCAGTGACCGCTCGCGCGCCTCGTCGGTGTCCTCGGTGACGGCGACGAGCACCTCGTAGCCCTCCACGTCCTCGAAGCGGGTGCGGGTGCGGTCGACGACGTCGCGGCCGAGCGACCGCCGGACGACGTCGGTCAGCGCGCCCTCGCGGTCGACCTGGCTCCGGGCGTAGTAGAGATACCAGAGGACGGAGCCGACCGTGATGAGGGCGGCACCGACCAGCGGGACCGTCCCCATGTAGCCGATGAGCGCGAGCGCGCCGACGACGCCGGCCACCTGGACCCACGGGTACAGGGGCGACTCGAAACTGGGGTCGTACTCCCCGACGTCGCTCTCGCGGAAGGCCACCACGGCGGCGTTTATCAGCGCGAACACGACGATCTGGAAGGCGCTCGCGAGCTTCGCGATATCCTGGATGCGGACGAACGCGATGAGCGCGAGCATGACGGCGCCGGTGAGCGTGATCGCCCGGGCGGGCGTCCCCCAGCTATCGTGGATCTCCGTCAGGGACGGCGGGGCGAGCTGGTCGCGGGCCATCGCGAACGGGTACCGCGACGACGAGAGGATCCCCGCGTTGGCGGTGCTCACCAGCGCGAGGACGGCGGCGGCGATGACCGCGACGACGCCCGGCCAGGACAGCGCCGCCTCGGCCGCGTGGATCATCGGGACCGCGGAGTCGCTGAGCGTCTCCGGCGGCGTCACCCCGACCATGACGACGACGATGAGCACGTACAGGAGCGTCGTGAAGGCGAGCGACCCCAGGATCCCGAGGGGGATGTTCCGGTCGGGGTTCTCGACCTCTTCGGCGACGCTCGCGATCTTGGTGACGCCGGCGTAGGAGACGAACACCAGGCCGGTCGCGGCGAGCAGGCCCGACGACCCCTCGTCGAAGAACCCGCCGTAGTAGGTGGCGGTCGTCGACGGGAGCCCCCCGACGACGAACCAGACCATCGCCGCGAGCATGACGACGACGATGGCGACCTGGAGGCGGCCGGTCTGTTTCGCGCCGACGAGGTTGACACAGACCAGGAGCGCCGCGAGGCCGAGCGCCACCGGCTTGACCGGCAACTCGAACAGGTAGAGCAGGTACGGCACCCCGCCGACGAGCGCGAGCGCCCCCTTGAACGACAGGGAAAACCACGTCCCGATGCCGGCGACGGTGCCCAGGAGCGGCCCCATCCCGCGCTCGATGTAAATGTAGGTCCCACCGGCCTCGGGCATCGCCGTGGCCATCTCGGCCTTCGAGAGGGCCGCCGGCACCACGAGCAGGCCGGCGAGCAGGTACGCCAGCACCACGGCCGGCCCCGCGGTCTTCAGGGCCAGCCCGGGCAGGATGAAGATGCCGCTGCCGACCATCGCGCCGATCGATATCGCTACCACTGCCGGGAGGCCGAGGTCGCGTTCCAGGTCCTTCATATCAGGCGTGTCGAGCGACGGAGAGCCGCTCGTCCAGGGCCTCGGTGACCGTCGCGGCCACGAGGTCGGCGACGCAGACCGTCTCCGGGACGACGCGCTCGAAGGTCTCCTCGCTCCGGGGGTCCTCGACGACGCTCACGACCTCCGCCGTCTCGAACTCGGTCCGGAGCAGCTGGGCGACGAGCAGCGACCGCGCGTCCGACCCGACCGCGACGACGGCGACGTCCGCGTCCGGGGCGCCCGACGCGTCGAGCGCCGCCAGGTCGGTGATCCCGCCCGGATGGAGACTGGTGGCGTCCCGGGGTTCGACCTCTGCCGCTTCGGGGTCCGGCTCGGCGTCGACGGCCAGCCACACCGGGACCCCGTCGGCGTGTCCGGCCACACCGCGGTCGTCGGTCAGGAGATGGACCCCGACGGCGGCGTCGAGCGCCCGCGCAACCGTCGAGGCGACGTAGGTGTCGCCGACGACCAGCACGGTCGGGCCGGCGGCTGTCCCGGAGCGCGGTTCCGCGAGCATCGTTCGTAGCGTGTCCATGGTAGGGGGTTCTTTCGGCGAGTGCCCGGTCCGACTGTCGCGACCGAGACTCGCCTGTCATTTCCTTCTCTGTTCCGGAACCAGATAAATATAGGCAAAAATTTTCCAAGGCAGAAAACAAATTGGCCTAAAAACCGTATATAGGAGTATATGTGCCGGTCACTCGTCGGGGGCGAACCCCTCGAAGGGGGTGGCGCACTCGTTGCGGATGATGTCCTCGTCGGCGACCCGGAGGCCGACTGCCTGGAGGTCCCGCCCGATCCGGCTGAGGTCGTTGCTGTCGACGCCGACGGCCTCGACGTGGACGTTCTCCTCGCCGGTCATCACCTCGCGGACCCTGACGACGCCCGGGACGTCCAGCGCCTTCCGGGCTATCTCCTCGCGCTCGTGGATCGGTGCGGTACAGACGATGAGCGTCCGTAACTGGTAGCCAGCGGCCTCGTAGTCGACCGCGACGTCGTAGTCCTGAATGACGCCGCGCTCCTCCAGGTCCCGGATGTGGTTGCGGACGGTCCTGGCCGAGACGTCGAGCGACTTCGCGATATCGCTCGCGGCGGTGTGGCGCGCGTCCCCCTGCAGCGCGTGAACGATCCGCTGGTCGAGTTCGTCGATGTGTTCCCCTGCCATGCCACCGGCTTGGACGGCCCCGGTCACAAATCCTCGCTTTCCGACCGGTCCGGCCACAAGCGTTATTTCCCGCCAGCCCTGCGTACTGACTGAGGTGTGTGAGCATGTGTCACGAGTACACCGGCCGCGCGTGGAACAGCGAACGGTTCGAGCGTGAGGACGAGGAGGAGGAACCGTCGTTCCTGAACGAGGAGAACGCCGACGACGTCGAGGTGTTGACCGACGGCGGCGACGAGGAGTGAATCGCCCGTAAACCCGCTTCCGTTTTTTCGCCGACCGGTTCGACGAGATCCGGAACCGATCGACAACCGACCGTATCGGTCGTTCAGCTACCGCGTTCCTCGGAGGAAGCGCGGGCCTGTTCGAAGAGGGGGATGACGACCCAGAAGGTGAGCGCGCCGATGACGGCGAACCAGGCCATCACGTCCATCAGCACGATGCCGATGGTCCCGTAGATGGTTGATGGCTCCGGGGCCTCCGCGACGAGCTGGATGCCGGATCCCTCGAAGCTCGGGGTGCGGTACCAGCCGGCCAGCGTCAGCCACGCCAGCCCTGCGCCCATGAAGACCGCCAGCCCTTTCGCGAATTCGTCAGCCATTGTTCGAAGGTTCGTCGTCGTCGTCTTTAGCGTTTCCCATTTCCGCCGCCTTGAACCGCGTCGAGAAGGCGTAGGTGACCGCTCCGAGCACGATCAGTCCGACGCCCGAGAGCGCCAGCACGGGGTCTGCCTCCGACAGCGAGACGCTCGCGCGGTTGGTCGCCGCGTCCAGGGACACGAATCCGGCGACGACGGTCACGACCGCGAACAGCGTCGAGAAGACCGTCACCGACTTGTACACCCGCGTCGGCACGACGACGCTCCGGGCGTCCGGCCTGCCATCGGTGTCCGGGTCCGGGTTCGGCTCCGGCTCCGGTTTGGCGGCCGTCCCGCCGTCGGCTTCCGCATCGGGAGCGCCGTCGGCGGGGTCGGCGCCCATCTCACTTCGGCGGTCGCAGCCGGTAGTAGCGGCGGTTGAGGTTGAACATGTACCCCTCGCGCATCGACCGGAGCACCGCGTAGGTCACAAACGCCGCGACCAGCGGCAGGAAGAACGTCAGGTCGAAGATCACGTGCGAGTCCATGGGCACCAGGTTCTTGACCGACAGCACCGCGATGGTGAACGCGAACACGACGCCGGACATCCCGACGGCCGCCCAGAACGGCTGTTCGACCGGCCGGCGGGCCGCCCCCTTGTTCAGGAAGGGGACGATGGCGACGAACCCGACGATGACGACGTTGGCGAGGACGCCGTACGTCCGGTCGGCCATCAGTTTCTGCCCGCCGAGCAGGCTGATGTCCGGGTTGAGCGGGCCGAGTTTCAGCAGGCCGAACGACCAGTAGAGATACCAGTCGGGCAGGATGACCGCCGGCGTCGACGAGGAGTCGGCCGGCGGACCGATGTGGGGCGGCAGCGCCGCCGAGAGGAAGACGATCATCCCCACGAAGAAGCTGACCAGCGCGAGGTTGCGGATCATCTCGTGGGGCCAGGTCGGGAACGCCAGCACGTCCCGCTCGACGTAGGAGGACTGCTGGCGCAGGTCCTGGTCCTCGCGGCGGGACCGCTCGAAGTACTCGTAGGTCAGCCGGGCGAGCCCCTGGGAGCGGGCCTTGCGCTCGCTCCAGGTCGGGGTCTCGTCGTCCGGCGGAACGATGCCCGTGCCGTCGGTCCGAACCTCCGCTCCGTCGGCGTTCGTGGTGGTGTCGGTGTCGCTCATTGGTCAGTGTGGCTCCGCGATGCCTTGCATCCAGACGATCCCGATGTGGACCGCGATGACTCCCGTCACGATGAACGGCAGGAAGAACACGTGCAGGACGTACATCCGCTGGACCGTCGACTGCGAGAGGGTGAACCCGCCGAACAGCAACTGGGCCACCCACTCGCCGATGATCGGGATGGAGAGGCTCATCTCGACGCCGATCTGGCCGGCCCAGAAGGCCAGCTGGTCCCAGGGCAGCAGGTAGCCCGTGTACCCGAAGACCATCGTCAGCGAGATGAGGACGATGCCGATGAGCCAGTTCAGCTCGCGTGGTTCCTTGTACGCGCCCGTGAAGTACACCCGCAGCATGTGCAGGAACACGGCCGCGACCATCACCTGAGCCGACCACCGATGGAGGCTCCTGAGGAAGAAGCCGAGGTTCAGGTCGGTCATGATGAACGTGATGGTGTTGTACGCCAGCGCGGGTTCGCCGTTCGAGGCGCCCGCGCCGGGCGCGTAGTAGAACCCGAGCAGGGCGCCGCTTATCGCGGCGACGACGTACGCGACCGTGGAGAACGACCCCAGCGCGTACAGCGGGTACCAGTACCAGAACTTGTTGTCGAGGTTGTACTGCTCGGTGTGGCTCTTCGGCATCTGGAAGTTGACCTTGTAGTAGAGGTTCTCCAGGATCTCCAGGTAGTCGACGATCCGGAGCCGCTTGTCGAGCCAGATCAGCGCCGTGAGGTAGACCTCCTCGATGGCCGTCAGCTCGCGCGTTTCCATCCAGCCCGCGTGGTCGTGTTCGTCTCGTGGTTCCAGACTCATTGTGTCACTCCGTGGGTCGGGGCCGCGCGATGAACTGCACCCTCGTCGGCGAGAACGGGTCGTACACCGACTGGTGGCACTGGCAGTAGACGCCGTTTTCGCCGCCGAAGTCGGCGCTGCCCTCCAGTTTCTTGTACCCTGGCACGCAACAGAAGTGCGTGCACTTGTTCAGCCACGCCATGAAGTTCTCCTCGGTGGCCGCGCCCAGGAAACTCCGGATGTTCTGCGGGATCGTGCTGTAGTCGCGAAAACCCTGTTCGCCGTTTATCATCTTCGGGAGTTCCGGCGTCCGGAGGACCTGGACGGGTATCGTCTTGGCGCCCTCGGTTTCGGAGCGCCATCGCGCGGCGGCGGGCTTGCCGAGGCCGCCCTTGCCGATGCCGTTGCCCCAGGACTCGTAGTCCTCGAACATGTCGACGGTCAGGGGCTCGCCGGCCTCGAGGTCCTCCTGCCAGGCGTAGTTCTCGCCCGACGCCGCGCGCAGCAGGTTGTCGGCGTCGGCCTCGGGCTGGGCGCCCTCGTACTGCTCGATGCCGCAGTACTGGAACCACTGCGAGGAGTAGGTGATCCCGCCCATGTCGGTCTCGGCGACGACGCGCTCGACGCCGCCGACCTCCTCGGTCTCGGCCTCGGGGAATACCCCCCGGATCTCGCCGTCGCTCGTCACCTCGACCGGGACGATCGGCATCCCGCGCGGCGCCGGGCCGGCGGTGTTCTCGATGGCGACGTACTGGGTCGGGCCGCCGCCGCCACCCGACTGTGAGGTCGTCGTGTTGACCGCGGCCGCGCCACCCGTGCCGACGCTCGCCAGCGCCGCGCTCCCGACGACGCCTTTCACGAACCGTCGCCGGCCTGTCTCGGCCGGATACTTGTCTTCGTCCAGTGGCATGCTTATCGTTTGTAGTAGGGGTAGACCGCTCGTTTCACGCTCTCCCAGGGGTCGTCCTCGGCGAACGACGTGCCGTCGACCTGGTCCTCGCGGATGTAGAGGTCCTCCCACTTGCGACGGCGCTTCTTGACGATCATCACGTCGGGGAGGAACTCCTTGCGGTACAGCAGGAGGATGAAGGCCAGGTCGACGAACAGGACCGCGAGGATGCCGCCCAGGTACATGTTCCCGAGCGGGCTGCGGCCCCAGCCGTTGACCAGGCCGTACGTGAACAGGGCGACGAAGACGATCTCCACCAGCGTCAGGAGGACGATCGCCACCGCCGCCGCCGTGCTCTCCCGTGCCGGTTCGTACCGGTGAATGTCGCCGTAGTTGCTGCCCGTCGATGACATCAGTTGTTCCCCCCGCTGGCGTGCGGTGACTCGCCGTACTTCAGCAGGAAGAACGCAAAGAGCAGGGAGACCACCATCATCACGATGGTCGAGACGCCGACGTAGTGGGGGTGGAACGGCACGCCCATCTCCTCGGGGTCGACCTCGCCGCCGCCCCCGCCGCCGGTGGATTCGGTTTCGACGCCCTCGCCGACGGCGACGGCGCCTTTCATGCCGAGGTCCTCGTGGGGGCTACAGTAGTACTCGGCCAT
>PXRS01000008.1:0-8761 GCA_003023785.1 Halobacteriales archaeon QS_5_68_33
CAGTGAGGAGCGCAGCGAGCCCCTCGACCGGAGCCAGCGGGGGCTTTCACGCTGTCTCGAAATATCGCTCTCATTCTGGCGGCTTATCTGAACACTACCGTCACGATCACAGCTAGCGAGGCGAACGCGAAGCGGTTATCCACGCGGACGCGCTACCCCGATCTAACTCCAATGAGCCAGCCGAGCCCCGAGGTCTACGAGCAGGGCAAGGGGATGGACGCCCACAACCGGGCGATGCGCGAGATCCGGTCCCGCAACGACGCCAGTTACGACCCCCGCGAGCCGACCCGCGTGTGGCTCGACGAGGACAACACCCCCGGCGGCGTCGTCGACTCGCTCACCATCATCCTCAACACCGGCGGCTGTCGCTGGGCCCGCGCTGGCGGCTGTACGATGTGTGGCTATGTCGCCGAGTCCGTCGAGGGCGGGTCCGTGGCCCACGAGGACCTCATGGCACAGGTCGAGACGTGTCTCGACTACGAGCGCGAGCGCGCCGACGACCTCGACGGCGGGCAGGCCGACCTCGTCAAGATCTACACCTCGGGGTCGTTCCTCGACGAGCGAGAGGTGGGCGCCGAGACACGACGGGCCATCGCCGAGACGTTCGGCGACCGCGAGCGGATCGTCGTCGAGTCGCTGCCGGACTTCGTCGACCGGGAGACGGTCGCCGACTTTCTCGAACGGGGACTGGATGCGGACGTGGCCGTCGGCCTCGAAACCGCGACCGACCGCGTGCGCCACGACTGCGTCAACAAGTACTTCGACTTCGCCGACTTCGAGGGCGCCTGCGCCGAAGCGCGGGCCGCCGGCGAGGCTGTCGACGGCGACGCCGAAGCGGGCGTCAAGGGCTATCTCCTCATGAAACCGCCCTTCCTCTCGGAGGCCGAGGCCGTCGCGGACATGAAACGGTCCGTCCGGCGGTGCGCGGGCGTGGAGGGATGCCACACCGTCTCGATGAACCCGACCAACGTCCAGCGACATACGATGGTCGAGGAACTCTACCACGACGGCGGCTACCGGCCACCGTGGCTCTGGTCGGTCTGCGAGGTGCTGGAATCGACGGCGGACGCCGACGCCATCGTCGTCTCGGACCCCGTCGGCCACGGGTCGGACCGGGGCCCGCACAACTGCGGGGAGTGTGACGACCGCGTCCAGCGCGCGGTCACGGACTTCGACAAGCGCCAGGACCCCGCCGTCTTCGAGCAGGTCGCCTGCGAGTGCGAGCGGACCTGGGACGCCGTGATGGCACGCGAGCGGAGTTACTCGCTGCCGCTCGCGCGGTAGGACCGTCCGACCCCGCCATCCAAACGACAGCCCCGCCGCAGGCCCCCGAACCGGGGATCCGACCTTGTCGGCGCTCGAAACGCGATTTCGCGCCGGATTTCACTTTCACTCCGGATGGCTGCAGTTTTTGTAGACGGAGGAAGAAACGGTATGTAGGGGTCCCCTGGGGATGTAGTGTCACACGCTCCGTGGACCCCATCGTTCCCCTCTGTGACGAACTGACACCCGGTAGCGACGCGTCCGAACCCGGATACTGCCCTCCGAACGCGTCTCCCCCGCCTCGACCGCCCGGCGGTCACAGCCGGCGGTATCAGTCCTCGAACGCCCGGAGCAGGTCGGCGCCGTCCGTGCTCGCGACGTCGGCGAGCGTCACCCGCTCGGGATGGGGCATCAGCACCGCGACGTGGTTGCCGCGGTCCCCTGTGGCGCCCGCGACGCTGTGTTTCGACCCGTTGGGGTTGGCCTCCGGCGTCACCGCGCCGTCGGCGTCGCAGTACCGGAAGAGGATCCGGTCGTCCTCCGCCAGGGCGGCGAGGCGGTCGTCCGCGACCTCGTACCGGCCCTCGCCGTGGGCGATGGGGAACTCCAGGACCTCGCCTTCCTTGTAGCGACGCGTCCAGGGCGTGTCGGCGTTCTCGACCCGGAGGTGGACGTGCTCGCACTGGAAGCGCGCGCTCTCGTTGGTGGTGAACGCACCCGGCGTGAGCGACGCCTCGCAACCGATCTGGGCACCGTTGCAGATACCCAGCACCGGCGTGCCCCGGTCGGCGGCCGCGCGGACCTCCGCCATGACGGGCGAGCGGGCGGCCATCGCGCCGGCCCGGAGGTAGTCGCCGTACGAGAACCCGCCCGGGATGACGACCCCGTCGGCGTCGTCGGGGAGGCCGTCCTCGTGCCAGACCAGCTCGGCCTCGACCCCGAGCGCACCGAGCGCCCGGACGGTGTCCCGGTCGCAGTTGCTCCCGCCGAACTGGACGACGGCGACGGTCACAGCGAGCACCCTCCGGTGTGCGAGCAGAGCGTTGCCGTCGTCGAGACTGCGACGGTCATGCCCGTCGTTCCTCGACGCCGACCTCGTAGTCGTGGATCGTGGGGTTCGCGAGGAGGCGCTCGGCCATCTCGGTAGCGCGCTCGCGGGCGGCATCGGCGCTCTCGGCGTCGATGTCGACCTCGAAGCGGTCGGCCGACCGCAGTTCCTCGAGTTCGAACCCGAGTCGTTCGAGCGCGCGGGCGGTCGTCTCGGCCTCGGGGTCCAGCACGCCCCGTTTCAGCCGGACCTCGACCGTCGCGGTGAATGCTGTCATCACCCGGGAGGCCGTCGCGGGCGGAGAAAACGCTTGTGACTCGGCCGACGACGGGCCGGCAGTCGGGCGTCGACTCCGCGCGGAGCGCGCCGGAGCAGTGATACGGTCGGTTGACGAATTTCGCCGCCCCGGGTCGCTTTTGTCGGGCGGGCCGCTACGCCGGGCATGGGCAAGGTATCGATCGGGCTGCGCGGCTGGCGGTTCGACGAGGACGAGGTGTTCGCGGCCGACGGGACCGTTCGCCCGCTGGACAACATGCCGCCCGGAGCGCGCCAGCGGGTCCTCCGGCTGTCGGGGCTCATCGGCGAGCCCTGCGACGCCTGTTACCTGCTGTACGGCCAGGACGAGATCGAGCGGTGTCGCCCGGCGCAGGTCATCTACGGCGAACCCGGCGGCGAGGTGCTGCTCTGTAACGCACACGAGACCGACTTCGTCTACTGGTTCCGGAAGGCCGGCGGGCAGGCCGTCGCCGGCGAGACGGAACTCCAGGACCGCTTTCACGAGTGGTTCGCGGACGGCGGCCGCGCCCCCGAGGCGTTCGGCGGCGTCGAACACGTCGAGGAGTCGCCCGAGGACGTCCCCGAAGCCCCGGACCCGCAGGCCGAACTGCCGGGCATCGAAGCGGAGATCGCGGCGATGGACGACGAGGAGCTCGCGCGCCTAGACGTCGACCTGAGCGACCTGGATATCTGAGATGCCCGACGAGGACCTCGCGGGCGGGAGACCGACCCGCCGAAGGACGGCGATTCGAGGGGGACGTCACTGGATCCGGGGGTCGTCGCGTTCGACCGCGACCCGGTCGCGACTCGTCGCCCACAGGTCTGCGAGGAGGTGGGCGTACAGCGCGACGCCGACGAGGCCGGCGAGATAGGGGCAGACGACCCGGCACAGCGGGACGGCGACGCCGCCGATGACGGCGTGGCTCAGCAGGCGATTGATCGCGCCGACGTCGCCGTCCTCGAAGATGGCGTCCTGTTCGACGAAGAGGATCCGCGGGTCGCGGAGACACCGGAAGACGGGGTCGAGACCCCCGGTGCGCCACCACGCGAGGACGAAGTGGTCGAGGTCGACCCCGAGGCCGACGGCCAGCGCCACGCCGACGACGACGGGCGCCGCGAACGGCGGGTCGGTCAGCGCGAGCGCCAGGCCCGCGACCACCAGCGAGATGACGGCGTGGGCGCCGGATTTCATCGGCGCTCCTCGGCGTTGCCCGCGCGCCCGGCGGCGTCGCGTTGCGGCCGTGCGGTCCCGCCGTCGCCGCCGGACGCCGTCCCTGTGCGGAGGTCGGTACCGGTACCGGTATCGCGGTCCGGTGCGGTCCGCTGGACGGCGAAGAGGCCGACGGCCCCGGCGAGGAAGGTTCCGACCCGGAGCAGCGTCGCCCACGAGTAGGGGGTGGGCCAGCGGCCGAACCGGGCGGCCTCGACGGCGGGCATGGGTGTCGCCGTCAGACCGACGAGTGCGACGCCGAGGCCCGCGCTGAGGATACCGACCGCGACCCCGCCCAGCGCGGTCGCGACCCAGACGAGGGCGGTCGACACGACCAGCGAGCGGCGGCCGACCCCCTCGACGACCAGGCCGACGAACGCCACGGCGAGGACGGCGTAGCCGACGCCGGTCCCGAGCGCGTTCACGGCCGCGTCGGCCACCGCGAGCGCGGAGTGGGACGCGCCGACCGCGACCCGCGACCCGGCCTCGATGCCGACCGAGACCGCCACGGCCGCCGCGACGACGCCCACCGTCCGGGCCATCGCCGGCAGCGTCACGTCGAGAACCCACCCGCTGGACGGACCGAGAGGCAGCGGACGGCCCTCGTCGCCGTTCAGCCGCTCCGACCCTCGTTCGCCCGCGAGGCGGGCGCGGGCGGTCGCCGCCCCGACGACGGTCGCGAGAAAGAGCCCGGCGGGGAACGCCGCTCGCTGGACGGCGACGACGACCGCTTCGAGGAGACGGTCGGCGCCGACCGGCGACGGCGCGACCACCAGTCGCACGAGGGGCGACGCCTCGATGGCGAGGCCGCCGAGGAAGACGCCGGCGGCGAGGCCGCCGACGGTCGCCCGGTTGACGGTCGCGCCGGCGACGTAGCGGCCGCCGACCGCCAGCAGCGCGACGACTGCCAGCCAGTCGGTCGCCACCCTGAACGTGAGCGCGTGCAGGACCGTCAGCGCGCTCCGGAGCGGCCGGGGCGGCAGCGACGCCAGCCCGACCGTCGCGACCAGCAGGAGCAGCGCCGAGAACGCGCCCATCCCCTCCTCGGCGACCTGGTCGGCGTTGCGCTCGACGACCTCGGCGACCGCGTCGCGGACCTCGTCCTCGCCGACGCCGCCCAGGCCCTCCTGTTCGACCGCCTGCCGAGCCGACAGCGACGGGTCGGCGGCCAGCGCCCGGAGCAGGTCGTCGAGCCCCTCCCGGGGGACCTCGCCGTCATCGACCAGCGCCAGCGCGTCCGCGAGGTGGTCGTCGGTGAGGTTCCCGACGGCCACGTCGTCGCGGCGCAGTTCCGTCAGCGTCGAGGTGAGCGTGCCCGCCGCGAGGGTCGGGTCGACGCCCGCCGCGACGACCTCCTCGAACAGGGGCATGCGTTCGTCGTCGGCGACCTGCCCGGCGAGGCCGGCGTCCAGGCCGTACTCCCGTTCGTAGCGGTCGACCTTCTCGGTCAGCAGTTCCGGTTCGGGCACCTCCCCGGGGTCGGGTTCGACCGGCGGGACGTCCGTCTCGGGGTACATCCGCGCCGCGCCCGGGAGCGGGCGCAGGTACCGAGTGGTGCCGTCCTCGCTCGCGTCCCGGGTTTCCTCGGGGACTCCCTCGATGGCGGTCTCGGCCCGCTCGACGACCGCCTCGATGGCCAGGTCGGCGGTGTCGGGGTCGTCGGCGACCAGCGCCACCGCGTCGTTGGGCCCGGCATCGACGGCGTCCCGGAGTGCGTCGACCTCCGCCTCGGTGACCCCGTAGGCCGGGAGTTCGTCGGTATGGAAGACCCCGCCGGCGCCGTGACGCTTGGCGTGGTCGGAGAGTTCCGTGCCGAGGCGGCGGTCGGGCTGGATCTCCCGGCCGACCAGGCCCGCAAAGCCCGCGAGCCGGACCGCCTGAACCCGCCCGCCGCCGTCGACCGCACCGCGGATCACGCCGCTGTCGGTCTCCCGGAACACCCCCGTGACGTCGACGGGGTCGCCGACGCTCGCGTCCCGGTCGGCCAGTTCCGCCGCGACGTCGAGCAGTTCGACCTGCCGGCGGACCTCGTTTGCGACGATGTCGTCGATGTCGTCCAGGCTCTGGACGCCCTTGATCTCGACGCGGGCGCCCGCCTCGATCGAGACGTTGACGTCCTGGCGGATGGTCCCGAGGCCGCGCTTGACCTCGCCCGTCGAGCGCAGGAGCATGCCGATGCGCTCGGCGGCCGCGCGGGCCTGCTCGGGCGTCGAGATGTCGGGTTTCGTGCCGATCTCGACCAGCGGGATGCCCAGCCTGTCCAGCGAGTAGCGCACGCCGGCGTCGGCCGCTGCGACCCGCTGGGCCGACTCCTCTTCGAGCATGAGGTCGTCGATGCGGACCTCGCCCTGCGGGGTCTCGATGGCGCCGTCACCCGCGACGCGCATCGTCCGCTGAAAGCCCGTCGTGTTCGACCCATCGACGACGATCTTCCGCATGACGTGGACCCGGTCGGCGACGGCCGCGTCGAGCAACTGGGCGATCTCCAGCGTCGTGGCCAGGGCCTCGTCGTCGACGCGGGCGGGCGGTTCGTCGTCCTCCTCGACGAGACAGGTGGTGTCGTAAGCCAGGTACTCGAACTCGCGGTCGACCGTGGTCTCCTCGAGGGCGGCCTCGTCGATCTCGCCGAGTTCGCTCTTCGTCGGGTGGAGATAGCGCGTGAACGTCCGAACCGCGTCCTCGGGCTCGCGCAGCTCGGTCGGACACCCGCAGAACAGTTTCGCGTCCGTGTCGAGTTGCTGGTGGATCTCCAGCCCCGCCACCAGCCCGAGCTCCGCGTAGTCGTAATCGGCGTCGCTCATTGGGGAAGTCTCCGCGCGCGGCCGTCAAAAAATGGTACGGTTCGGCCGGTCGAGGGAGCGCCCGGCAACGGTCTTTATCCCCGCTCCGGATGCGCCGAACGGATCGCCGCGAGCGGAACAGTTATGCACGTGACTAACAGATCAGTCAGTAACCGATGCATCGGGGACGCGGCGACCGTGACCGAGCGACCGCGGGGCCGGGATAGCCGTGTCCGGGTCGGCTGCGGCGGTCCGCGAGCGGATCCGGGATGTCCTCTTCCTGTTCCCGGCGGCGCTCGGGCGGGTCGGGCTCCTGGACCGGGAGCGCGGCGAGGAGGCGTTCGACCTCGCGCTGCCGGTGATGGTGACGGGCACCATCCGGACGGTCCTCCGGACGGCGGACTTCTTCATGGTGAGCCTCGCCTTGCCGGCCGCGGCGGTGGCGGGGCTCGAGTTCGCCTTTCAGTATTACTTCATCGGCTTCGGGCTGGCGCTGGCGCTGTCCAGCGGGACGATAAGCGTCGTCTCGCGGTTCAAGGGCGCCGGAGATCACGCCCGGGCAGACCTCGCTATCAAGCAGTCGCTGTGGCTCGCCGTGCTGGTCTCGCTGCCGCTGGTCGCGGCCGCACAGCTGTACTCCGCGCCGTTGGTCGATCTCCTGACCGACGACCCCGCGGCCATCGAACAGGGCGCCATCTACCTGCGGATCGTCACCTACGCGCTCCTGTTCAGGTTCTGGTCGATGATCGCCGCCCGCGCACTCCAGGGCAGCGGCGACACCCGCACGCCGATGTACGTCAACCTCGTCACCGTCCCGACCAACATCGCGCTCGACGCGGTGCTCATCTTCGGGTTCGGACCGTTCCCCGAACTCGGCATCGCGGGCGCGGCCTGGGGGACCACCATCGCCGAGACGCTCGGCGCGGTCATCTTCTTCTCTCTCCTCGTCGCCGGGAGCTACGACGTCTCGCTCCGGCTGGGCGGCACGCAGTGGGACACGGCCCTCGCGAGGGAACTCGTCCGGGTCGGCGCGCCGCTGGCCGGGACCCGCCTCGTCGGCACGTTCGGGCGCTTCCCGTTCCTGTTCGTCCTCGCGACGCTCGGCACGCCGGTCGTCGCGGCCTTCGCCATCGGCCGGCGGGTCATCATGCTCGCGATGATGCCCGCCTGGGGGTACTCGACCGCCTCCAGCACGCTCGTCGGGCAGGCGCTGGGCGCGGGCGACGAATCGGAGGCGACCGCCTACGGCTGGGACACGACGAGCATCGCCCTCGTCACCCAGTTGCTCATCGCCGCGGTCATGGCGGTGTTCGCCCGCCCCATCGCGACGGTGTTCACCGCCGAGACGGTAGACATGACCGTCGAGTTCATCCGGATGTTCGCGCTGGCGGTCGGCGGGTTCAGCGTCGCCCGTACCATGCGCGGGGCGCTCCGCGGCGCCGGCGACACCTCCTGGCCGCTCTACGGGAAAATACTCGGCCTCGCCGTCCGCCTCGCCATCACGGCCCTGGCGCTGCCGGTCGGGTTCGCCGTCTCGCTCGGGTTCGTCTCGATACAGCCTGGCCTCGGCATGGGCGTGCTCGCCATCTACGTCGCCGTCGTCGTCGACTTCTACATCCAGGCCGCAGTCAACGTCGCCCGCTTCGTCAGCGGGGAGTGGCAGGTCGTCGCCCGCAAGGCCGAGGGCGGCCCCGCCGCGGCCGATGACTGATACGGTCGGTTGTAAATCATTTCCGGATTTCGTCGAATCGGTCGGCGAAATACCGGTCGATCGGTACAACCGACCGTATGACCCCGGCGTACCGAACCGTCGGGGACCCACCGCTCGCCGTTCGCTTTCGGGGCGCTCCCTGCGGTCGACCTCGCTGCTCGCGGGTCGTTCCTCCCATCACGACGCTCGCTGCTCGCGGTTTCACCGCTCGCTTTCGAGGCCACGACCGCAGGGAGTGGCCTCGCTACTCCCCGAGAATCCCGCGCTCCGTCATCTTGCGCGGGTCGAGCACGTCGTCGACCTCGTCCTCGTCGAGGTAACCCTCTTCGAGCACCACCTCGCGAACGGTCTTGCCCTCGGCGAGGGCCGTCTTCGCCACCTTGCTGGCCTTGTCGTAGCCGATGGCGGGGTTCAGGGCCGTCGCCAGCGCCATCGACTGCTGGACGCGCTCCTCGCAGTGCTCGCGGTCGGCC
>PXRS01000008.1:8801-21583 GCA_003023785.1 Halobacteriales archaeon QS_5_68_33
GTAGAGGTTCAGGTCGATCTGGCCCGCCGCCGCGCCGGCCGAGACGGCGGCGTCGTTGCCGACGACCTGCGCGTGGACCTGGTTGACGGCCTCGGCGACGACCGGGTTGACCTTCCCCGGCATGATGGACGAGCCGGGCTGGTTCTCGGGCTGGTCGATCTCGCCCAGGCCGTTGCGCGGGCCGGACGCGAGCAGGCGCAGGTCGTTCGCTATCTTGTTCAGCGACCCAGCCACAGTCCGGAGCGCGCCGTGAGCCTCGCTCATTGCGTCGTGGGCGGCCTGGGCCTCGAAGTGGTTGTCGGCCTCGCGGAACTCGATGCCCGTCTCCTCGCTGATGTACGCCGCCGCGCGCTCGGGGAACTCGGGGTGGGTGTTGAGTCCCGTGCCGACGGCCGTCCCGCCCAGGGCGAGTTCGCGCAGGTGCGACCGGACGGCGTCGACCCGCTCGATGCCCTTCTCGACCTGGGTGCGGTAGCCGCCGAACTCCTGGCCCAGCGTGACGGGCGTGGCGTCCTGGAGGTGGGTGCGCCCGGTCTTGACGACGTCGTCGAACTCGTCTTCCTTCTCACCGAGCGCGTCGGCGAGGCGCTCCAGGGCCGGGCGGACGTCGGTCTCGACGGCCTCGGCGCTGGCGACGTGCATCGCCGTCGGGATGACGTCGTTGCTGGACTGCCCGAAGTTGACGTGGTCGTTGGGGTGGATCTCTCGCGAACCCAGGTCGCCGCCGTAGATCTCGGTCGCGCGGTTGGCGATCACCTCGTTGGCGTTCATGTTCGAGGAGGTCCCCGACCCGGTCTGGAAGACGTCGACCGGGAACTGGTCGTCGTGCTCGCCGGCGATGACCTCGTCGGCGGCCTCGACGATGGGGTCGGCCTTCTCCCCGGGGATCAGTTCGAGGTCGCGGTTGGCCTGTGTGGCCGCCTTCTTGACGACGCCGAGCGCCCTGACGAACCGCCGGCCGAACGTCTCGCCGCTGATGGGGAAGTTCTCGACCGCGCGCTGGGTCTGTGCGCCCCAGTAAGCGTCGGCCGGCACCTGCATCTCCCCGAGACTGTCCCGCTCCACGCGATATTCGTCGGTCATACGGGCGGACCGACGCGGCCGCGGGCGTAAAAGCCACCGAAGCGTCTCCACCGGGGAGACCCGAAAGGACCGGCCGCGCGACCGAAATCCGTGGTGCCGTGACTGATACTGTCGGACACGAGCACGTGAGCGTGGTCGTCGACGTCCGGGGACGCGCGTCTCGAAGACCCCGAGATAGCCACCGGAGCGCTGGCATCACAGCGCGAGCGCGACCCTGGCGGCGACGATCAGGGCGAGCATGCCGAAGACGTCGCCGGCGGTGGTGACCGCGGGGCCGACCAGGTCGTCGGGGTTCAGCCCGCGACGGTAGCCGACGAGGACGACGCCGACGACGACGGCGGTGAGCGCGAGGCCTGCGAGCACGCCGCCCACGAGGGCGACGACCAGAAACGTCCCGAGGGGCGCGACCGGGCGCCCGAGCGCCGAGAGGACGGCGACGGTGAGCGCGGCCGCGAACAGCGTCGCGAAGACGCCGTTCGCCAGGGCGGCGACGGCGGCCGTCGCGAGGCGCCGGTCCGGGTCGGTCGGGTCGATGAGTCCCTGGTGGAGCGCGCTCGAGATCCGGGAGCCCAGCGACCCGTAGACGCTGCCGCGGATCGCCAGGAACGCCGGCACCAGGACGAGCAGCCCCTCGATAGCCGACAGTTGGGCCTCCATCCCGCCGAGGAGGCTCCCCGCGACCAGGCCGCCGACGGCGCTGACCGCGAGCGTCGGGAGCGCGCCGCGGTAGGCGTCGGCGACGACCGTGCGGACCCCGCCCCGGTCGCTGTCGACGGACATCGACCCGGGCTTGGACCGGGGCGGGAATAAAACTACACGAGCAACTGCGCCACGACGACGAGGACGACCACCCCGAGCACGTCACAGACGTTCGTGACCGTCGGGATGACGACGTCGTCGGGGTCGACCCCGAACCGGACCGCGACGTACGTGCTCGCGACCGTGACCGCGACGACGAGGACCGCGAGGACGAGGCCGCTGGCGAGGGCCACCCCCACGACCGTCGCCGGCCCGAGGTTCGCGCGTCCGGTCGCGAGGGTGAGCGCCCACGCGCCGGCGCCCACGAGCGGGAACACGGTCACGGATAGCAGGACCGACGCGACGACGTTCCCGACGAGACGGTCGTCCTCCGTCGAGAACGAGAGCAACCCGAGGTGCATGGCCGTCGAGAGCCGCGCCGAGAGGACGCTCCCCAGGTTCCCGGCGGTCCCGATGGCGACCGGGACCAACACGAGCAGCGACGGGTACTCCAGCAGCGTCGCCTCGAACGACCCCAGCGCGAGACCGCTGAGCAGTTCCAGGGCCGTGAGCACGAGCAACACCGGCAGGAGCGTCCGGGTGATAGACCGGACCGACCAGCGGTCGGTCATGCCAGGTCGGCGAGGCGGTCGGTGCTCGCGCGAGTCCCCTTTAGGACGAGCGTGTCCCCTGCTCGGAGAACGACGTCCCCGTCGGGCGAGAGCGACCACCCGATGTCCGTTCCGCCCCAGTCGTCGGAGCCGTTCCCGCCGCCCGCGTCGTCGCGCTCGTCCCGACGGACGGCGAGCACCCGCAGTCCGGCGACCGACCGGGTGAGGTCGCTGACCGTCTCCCCGGCGAGGCCGTCGGTCGTGACCACCTGCCGGACGAGCACCTCGTCGGACTCCTCGACGGCCGCCTGGACGACCGGGTGGGTCCCCAGGCCGCGCAGGACCCCCTCGCTGATCTCGACCGCCGCGTCGCTGATTACCTCGGCGCTGGTCGCGATGTGCAACAGTCCGCGCAGGCCGACGGGGTCCGACACCACCGCCGCCGCCCGGAGCGTCCACGCCTCGAAGCGCGATTCGAGGGCGTCGACCTCGACTTCCAGCGCGCGCACCTCCCCGGCGAGGGCCGCGTCGTCGAACAGGACGCTGCTGTAGGCCAGGTCGACGGCGAGTTCGCTCACGTTTTTCATCAACACCAGCGTTTCGACGGCCCGGTCCAGGTCCGCGAGACCGTCGGCGTCGACGACCCGTTCCCAGCGGGGTTCGGCCACCGGGCTCGGGTCATCCGCCGCCGGCGGTCGAGCGTCGGGCCCGGACGACGACTCGGCCTCGACCGTCGGCGACTCGAACGGGTCGCCGGTGAGCGTTTCGTAGACTCCCGCGACGCCTTCGTCGGGACCGCGACAGATGAGGACGTCCCCGCCCCGGAGTTCCGTGTCGCGGTCGGGACTGTGGATCCACGCCTCGCCCCGCCGGACGGCCACGACCCGCACTCCCGTCTCCGTTTCCAGGTTGAGGTCGCCGAGCGTCTCGCCCGCGTACGGCGAGTCGCCCGCGACCGTCGCCCGCGCGAGCGTCTCGACGGCCTCGGGCAGGGACGCACGGAACGCGGGCAGCAACCCGACCTCCTCGCGGACGACCTTCGCGACGTCGCCGGCGGCGTCGCTTATCTTCTCGGCGGCGCCGACGATGCCGAAGACCGGCGCCAGCGACTCCGCGTCCGACGGGTTCCGGCCGGCCATCACCAGCGACATCCACGCCTGTAACTGCAGGCGGTCCATCCGCGCCTCCAGTTCGAGCACCTCCGCGGCCAGGTCCGCGTCCTCGAACAGCACCGACGAGTACGACAGGTCGATGAGCAGCTCCGCCGTGTCTTTCATCTCCCCCAGGAGGTCTTTGACGCTCCGGGGTTCGTACTCGACTCCGCCCTCGTCGCTCATACCCGGCGGTTCGACCGACGCACCTATAGAGTCTGTGGCGACACCGGGCGGGACACCCACTCTCGTCGGCCGACCATCGGTCAGTAGTTCCAAACGTCAAAATCTGTGCACGAGCCCGGGATAGAGTGTTTACATGGAAAATAGACAAGATTGACACTTATTCCAATGTAGAAACCGGCATTACCACTGTGTATATCCTTACACCTTCAGAAGATTGAATTTTCTATCGCTTACCAATCTATCAGTATTCGAAAAATCTGTATAGGACAGGGTACTCTTCGAGAGGTCGGCACTCTCAAGATTGGCCTTGGAAAGATCAGTTCTATCACGGTAATTTCCTTCAAGACCGGCTTCACTCAGGTTAGCACCTTGGAGATCTGCACCAGAGAAGTCTGCCCCTCGTAACTTGGCTCGGGTAAAATCAAATGTGTTCCCGAGCTCCTGATCCGCCATCTGGACACCATCCAGTAATTCAGCAGCTGATCCATTCAGATCACGGACACCCGGTGGAGTTCGTGTCCTTCTCAACTCTTCAGCCGGTTTCTTTCCAGTTTTTTCTGGATCTGCATGCCATATGCATCTACTTCTGCCGGCTGTGACCTCTCGATAACAGCAACTCTGCCTGTCCGCATCATCGGTTTTCCCGTGTTCCGGCGGCCATGTGTATCCACAACGGTTGGGCGGGATCTCTTCAGTCACCGTCGTACTCTCTTTTCGTCTCACTACACGGTCACTTAGGAATGTCGGTAGGCGTAGACAATCTCCGTCGGGAGTTCACCAGTTGGATCCCCGCTGTCAGTGTCTGGCCACTGATTCGGAAGTGTACGGACCTGTCCGGTTTTCGGACTGGCAGTGATAGCCAGTGCAAACGCGTCAATGAGGTCGTCGTTGCCGACATCGGCGTCAAGATTGGTCGCGGCGTCACGGACCTCCTCTGCGATCGCCCCGTCGGTAGCCTCCAGTATCTCGATCCGTTCCCAGAACGCGGCGGCCGGTTGGCCTGTCTTTGAATGCTTAGTCGCGGACTCGTTGTTCAGTGCCCAGAAGCAGACTTCAGGGTGAGCTTCGCGGATCGTTCCGATGGCACCCGGTTCTGTTTCGCGGAGGAAGATATCGAGTTGGGCGATCTTGTCGGCGATACTCCACGACTGAACGCCGAGACTTCCAGCAGTGCGGTTCTCCTGAGTCTCTTTTGCGTCTTCGTAGGTCTCCTTGTGAACTGCAGCTCGAACTGGAACGGAGAATACGCTGGAGTGGCGTCTCGGACTGAGTTTCTTGCGAGCGGCGTCGTCACAGGGGCGTTTCGCGTTTGAGTTCTCCCTGAGTCCGATCGGAATATCGATCAGGATCTGATCTGCTGCAGCACCGTGAGCCGCCCAGAGTTCCTCGATGTCTTCGTACAGACTGGTGGCTTCGTAGCCGTCTTCAATGAACTGGACAGCGACCCACCCTGCCGGACACCCATCGACGCCGATGTACATGTGGCTCTTCTCCGAGTGCCACCTATTGAAACTTCGAGTCGGTAGCAGAGGTCGATAACTCCCCAAGGGTTATTACTCAATACACGAATCATGAATTGTATGTCGAAAACAGCTGGCGACCCGGAGCGCGCAGTCAACGGCCTGCTGTCGGTCGCACAGCTGTTAGAGGAACCCCGACTGGCACGACTCTACGCGTTCGTTCTCCATGAGGGGGAGGTGATTATCGACGACATCGTTGATGGACTTGAGCTGCCGCGAACGACGGCGTACTCAGATGCCGGCACGCTTGTTGAACTCGGGGTGTTGACCCGAGACGAAGAGCAGAAGACGCACACGTATTCGGCCGTTCCGATCACGCTCACTGCGAACCTCGATGGGAACGAATACACCGTCACGCCGACGCTCATCGAAGCGTTCGGACAGTCGCCCCGAGATCAAGACCTCGACCTCCTGATTGAGCGGCATGGCCTCGGAAAGCTCGCAGCTGCCCTCACGTACGCTATCCCGTATGCCCAGGGTGAGATGTCGGAGCGGGTCGCTGCCCGAGAGCTCGACCTCCAGCAGGCGTTCGCAATTGCTGTTCTTCAGGCACTGCGGGATGTCGTTCTCGATATGAAGGAGGTTGATCCGTACTTCGAGGAGATTCGGAACGCCCGCGACCAGCCGTCAACAGCAGATGACTGAGGACGGAGACAATGAGTGAGCCGTTCGATCTGTTTGGAGAGTCGGTGGCGTGGGTGGCGGATACAGGTCTCTTCGTTGCGTGTGGCCGCCAGCAGAATACCAAGTACATCGCTCTCGAACGATTCGCCCAGCGGAACGACCTCACGTTCGTGATTCCGCAGCGAGTCTACGACGAGTTGGGCGGTGCACCTGATCGAAGTACGGCGGGGCAGACTCCGATCAACAGTGCTGTCGATACCGGGTGCGTCAGGATAGCCGGCGAACCGGATTATTCAAACAGTGCAGTATCGCAGGTCATGGACGATGTCCGGTCGTTCATTGCTCGCTCGTCGAACCGGGACGAGGACCAAATCGAGAAGACCGACACTGCACTTGCAGCGGTCGCGGTCGAACAGCTCCGAGAAGAGCACGAGTTTGTCTGCGTCGTGACGACCGACGTTGATGCTGGGGAAGGCGTTATCGCTGCGCTCGACGCTAACGGGTTCGAAAACCGGGCGCAGTTCAAAAATGGGTTCGAGTTGATCGGCGAGATCACTTGACTTCGCCGTATGATTCGGTGCGGTGTACGTCTACAGGTCGTCCAGGTAGTCCCTCCGTTGTTCCATTTTTTCGCGCTTCGTGCGCCGGTCGTAGTGCTGGTCAATGACTGCCTGACTGACGTTCGCGCGGTCGCTGACGACCTTGTCGGGCATGTCGTTGTTCAGACTGTGTGTGATGCTGCCGCGGCGAATCGCGTGAGCACTCACGCTTGAGGGGCACTTGCTCGCGGATCCGTGCGCCATCGCTTCGCAGTCTTCGGGGTCACGGTCGTGGGGGCACTCGTTCCCGATCGCGCAGGGACGACTTCACCGGTAGACGTAATCCCGGAGTGTCGCCTTCTTCGCACGGCCCTGCCGGGACGGCAGGAGGGGACGACGGTCGTACTCGTCTGTGACTTCTGGTCGCTGATTGTCGAGCCAGTCGTCGATGAGCGAACAGACCTGATCAGAGAGTGCGACGAGGCGCTCACCGTCCCCTTTGTTTTTGATCGGGGTGCCCATATCAGGTCGATGCCGAACTTCGAGGAATTGCTCCTCAGCGTCGTAATCTCTGATATCAAGCGCGTGGACGGCTCCGACACGCATCATCGTGTGCCACATCAGGGCGATCGCAACGTGGTCAATGGTGGCATACTCGTATCTCTCTAAGTAACTGAGTACCTCGGTGGCACGCTCTGTATCGAGCGTGACATCCCGCGAATTTTCATCCGGCGTGATCGATGGTGACAGCACTTTCTCGCTGAGGTCCTGTTCGACACCGTCGATGGATTCCAGCCAGCGGATGAACACGCGGACTGTGTCCATCTGGGTTTTCTCGGCTACTTTGCTGAGATCGCCTTCCTTGCGACGCCAGAGCCGATACTCGTGCAGCTGTCGTCCGGTGAGCGTGTTGAGATTCGTGATGTCCAGGCTTCCGCGAGGTCGTTCTCCTTGTCAGCAAGGTACAGTTCAATCGCGGTTTCGGGGTCGATCGGTTCGAGACTCATGGGTTGGTTTCTCCGATTGCGCGAACCCCATGAGCGCCGGCTACTGCCGATCACAGAACTACCTCTACAGCGACTGTCTCGTCCAAAAGTGAGGGTTATCACGTCGTGGTCCAAAAGCCTGCAGCGCCCACTGCTTTGATCGGGGTATTTTCGCCTGATGTCGTCGGGATGAACAGGTGAATACCCGGGGTCGGTGCTTTCGTTCAGGACCTGAACAGGGGTCCGCGCACTCATCGTATCGGTGTCTCCTCTAAGATCGTGAGCATCAGAACACTCGGACTGAGTATAGTTCAAGCGAGAAGATCGTCCGAGAGATACTGCGAGCAATCAACCGGGATCGCTTCCCAGGTAGCTTGGATTGCCTGATACCCTGTCCAGCCTTCCCCTCGGAGCATGTCACCGCACGCCTGACGGAACTCTTCGACGGTACACTCCCCGCCATCCGATAACAGATACAGCACGAACGTGGGGGCTACTGCTTTTCCGGTCGTCCCGTCGGCACTGTCGAACACTCGATCGATCGACCGACGCCCGTGCTTGTCCATCGAGATCGCAAACCGGTATCGCTCGGTATGCTGTCCGACCTCGGTCTTCACCGATTTCTCCCCGGCGTCCTCCCCGTGTGGACGGGGAACACACGGAACCGTTGTGAAGGACGTGTTCTCCTCATCCTCGAACGGTTCGAGTGCCTGCTTGCTCCCGCGGTGCACCCACTGCTCTCTCGTCCCCTCGGGCGCGTACTCCGAGTTCTCCCGTACGTGGCGCTTGAGTTCTTGCACGCAGACGTTTGTGGTCGTCAGTTTGAGGTGTGCCGTGATGTCGGACCAGAGGCCCGTGTTCGCCACGGCGATCAAGGCGCTAGTATCGACGATAACTGGATGGCGCACCTCCTCGTCCGCCATCCTTACTGGTGGGCGTCAGTCGTATCGAGTTCCGCAGCCTCCTTCTCGGCCTCCCCCCGAAACTGGATCTCGTCGTTGTTCGTCGTCATCGTTTACTCCAGTTGGTTTTCTATGATCATAGATGTGTAATACGACATACATGTCATACATTCTTACAGCCAACTCACTGATATTCCCTGGACGCTCGTCCCGACAAGTCGTCATTCCCGTCGAGCGATGGCCGTCTCGTCCGATTACGGTATGAAACGAGCGTGCGCCCGGTGCACGTCGACCAAATGCTGTCATCGATTTCTCTCCGGCGGCGAATACTGAGATTCCGAACGCGTGCAGCGTGATCAACGTCTGATCGAAAGCACGCTGTGAGGATCGCTTCCACGATCTCGGAGCGAGAGGCTTCGAGATCTGCACATTCCACGATCAATTCGTCGAGATCACCAACGAGTTCGTCCGAAACGGCTACGTCAAACTTCTCTCGGGCTGTAACTGAAACCTCCCGAGAACTCTGTACACCCGGTGCACAGTTATCTTGACGACTCAACGGTATCTTCGTGAACGCAGTTCGACGAGTGATGATCTATTGGGATGAGCGTACCGGTATTTCGCCGACCGGTTCGACGACATCCGGAACTGGTTTACAACCGACCGTACGAGACCAAAGGTCTATACCCCGTGACCGCCAATCTCGGGTACGATGAGCACCGAGACCGAGGACGGGGACGACCTGCAGGAGCGGATCTCGAACTTCCTGCGGCGGAACTTCCCCCAGATCCAGATGCACGGCGGCAGCGCCGCGATCCAGGAGATCGACCGCGAGGCGGGCGAGGTCACCATCCAGCTCGGCGGCGCCTGCTCGGGCTGTGGCATCTCCCCGATGACCATCCAGGCGATCAAGACCCGCATGACCAAGGAGATCCCCGAGATCGAGACCGTCCACGCCAACACCGGCGGCGGCATGGGCAGCGAGGGCATGATGGGCGCCGACACCGGCCCATCGATGCCCGGCGAGAGCCGCGGCGGCGACATCGGCGACGACGACGAAGGCCCCCAGGCCCCCTTCTGACGGCGCTCCTCCGGCTCTTCTCCGCAGTCTTCGACGCCCGTAGCCGCCGCTTCCTCCTCTCTCGCTCTCCATCCACTCCGCGACCCGACGGGTCACGCCGGTGATGCGTCCTCCGGTGATACGTCTCTCCGGTGACGCGTCCCGCCTGCCGGCAGCGGTGGTGTTTTGCGGTCGGGAGTCGAGTGGGTGGCCATGCTCGAGGACCCGCCGAACATCGTCTTCGTCACGACCGACCAGCAGCGCCTCGACACGATCCACGCGCTCGGGGCCTCGCACATGGACACCCCGAACCTTGACCGCCTGGTTTCGGAGGGGGTCTCGTTCACCGACTGTCACGTCACCGCACCCTCCTGTGCGCCCTCGCGGGGGAGCCTGTTCACCGGCTACTACCCCCACACGACCGGCATCTACCGCAACGGCGACCGCTGGCGCCACTCCTGGGTCGAGGACCTCTCCGAGGCGGGCTACTACACGCTGAACGTCGGGAAGATGCACACCGCGCCCTACGACACCCCGATGGGGTTCGACGAGCGCTACGAGGTCGAGAACAAGGACCGCTATCTCGCGCCGGTCCCCGGTGGTGAACCGCCCCTCCCCGGCGAGAAGTACTACCTCGACGCCTGGGACCGCGCGCTGATGGCAGAGGGGTTACACAAGCAACAGCGGGAGTTCTACCGCGAGTGGGACGACTACGAGGAGCGACTGGGCGCCCTCGAATGGGAACTCCCGAAGGAGGCTCACCCGGACGTCTTTGTCGGCCAGTTCACGGCGCAGTGGCTCGACCGGATGCCGAAACTCGACCGGCCGCTGTTCGCGGCCGTCGGCTTCCCCGGGCCCCATCCCCCGTACGACCCTACCCCCGAGTTCGCCGCGGAGTACACGGACCGCGACCTGCCGCTGCCCGACGTCTCCGAGGCCGACCTGGAGAGCCAGCCGCCGCCCCTGCGGGCGCTGCGCGAGCACAACGAAGCGGTCGACCACGATTCGGTCTCGTTTGACGCGGACGCGAGCGACGAGCAGTTCCACCGCCAGCGCGCCTACTACTACGCCAACGTCGCGATGATAGACGAACAGGTCGGCGGGATACTCGACGCCCTCGAACGGAACGGCTACGACGACACCGTCGTCGTGTTCGCCTCCGACCACGGCGAGATGCTCGGCGACCACGGCCACGTCCAGAAGTGGACCATGTACGAGGAGACGACGAACGTCCCCGCTATCGTCTGGTCGCCCGACCGGTTCGACTCGCGGCGGGTCGACGAGTTGGTCTCGCTGTTCGACCTGGGGCCCACGGTGCTGGAGCTGGCGGGCGTCGAGACGGACGACCCGATGGAGGCCGAGTCGCTCGTCCCCGCGCTGGAGGGCGACGAGGGCTGGTCGGGCCGGGAGGCGGTCTACGCCGAACACCGCCGGGACGGCATCCTCCGCGAGACGGAGTTCATGACGATGGTCCGGACCGACCGCTGGAAGCTCGTCCACTTCGTCGATTACGACGAGGGGCAGCTGTTCGACCTGGAAGCCGACCCCGACGAGGAGGAGAACCGCTGGGACGACCCCGACGCCCGGGACACGAAGCGGGAACTGCTCGACCGGCTGCTGGAGTGGCGTATCCGGAGCGGCGTGAACACCGCCGACTGGGCCGCCGAGTTCCGATGAACGCGGGTCGAGTCACACCGTCCCGGCGAGCACACGGCTCGACCGCGGAGCCACGGCACGCCTCGAACTCGAAGCGAGACAGTCTCGCCGCCGTGGCCGCGGGGCTTATTGTCGCCGGCCGAGACCCACCGGACATGCCAGAACCCGGCGTCGACCGGAGTTTCAGCGAACCGCACACGCTCCTGACCTGTCGCTGTGGCTGGGAGGGCCACGACGACGACATCGAGCGGTGGGACGTCCAGAGGGACAGCGACAGGGTCGTTCGGCAGTGCCCCTCGTGTAGCGACCCCGTCCCCGAGTGGGGGACGATCCGCCCGGTCGACGCGGCCGCGCGGATCGCTCGCGGCCCCCTGCGGCGGTCGCTCGTCGAGGCAGGCGTCCTCGACGGGTAGGGCGGGAGCGCCATCGGTCACGACCCGCCCGTGATGAATTCAGCGCCGCGTTCGCCCGCACGAACTCGGCCGGGTCCCCGAACTCGGACCGGCCGGTGCGGTGCGCCGAGAGCGGGTTCGGGTCGTCCTGGGTCGCGACGTGCCGGGGCCCAGCCATCGTAGAACCGCAGGCCCGTTCGGGACGCTCCGCCCGTTACAGTCCGAGCGCCGCAGTGATGGGGAGTCCGGCGGCGGCGGCACCGACGAGGTAGCCGGCAAGGACACCCGCGTTCAGCGGCGGCAGCCCGGCGTGGGCGCCGTCGACCCGGTGGACCAGATACAGCAGGCCCCCCATCCCGACGAGGCTGCCGACCAGCGCGCCCAGCGCCGGGAGGTTGGCGTCGAGCGCCGGGACGACGACGGGTGCGTCGAGGAACGCCCCGGCGCTGACCGCGAGCATCCCCGGGATGAGCGCGTCGCCCAGTCCGAGCAGCGCGACGCCGTGCCTGCCGTCGCTCCCTTCGCCGTCGGCCTCCTCGTCCTCGCCGGCCACGTCGAGTCCCTCCTCGCGCAGCGAATACGACAGCGAGTGGGGGACGACGAAGACGATGGGGGCGCGCAGGCCCCCGAGACCCGCGGCGAGTTCCTGCATGTGGCCGGAGACGTAGACGGCGTAGGCGTCGTAGCCCGCCCAGAGGACCAGCAGGACCACGACGGGCAGCGGTCCGAACCCCAGTCCGAGCATCGGGATGGCGGCGGCGCCGAAGACGACCGCCGCGGCGTCGTTGACCCACCACTCGGGATACACCCACAGCAGGGCCGCCGTTCCCAGCGCGACGGCCCCCGAGACCGGACTCGTGGGCAGTCCGACCGCCGCCCCGTCGCTGGCGACGGTCCCGATCCCCGTGACCGCGACGAACGCCGCGGCGGTCAGGGCCCCCGCCGAACCCAGCAGGAACGCTCGCACCAGCACGTCGCCCACCTCGTGGCGGAAGGCCAGCACCATGACTCCGGTCGCGACGAGCACGTAGACGGCGAAGACCCCGACGTTCCCGACGTTCCCGGGGTCCTCGAACATGACCAGTCCGAGCGCGCGCATCTCGTCGGTCAGCGCCAA
Source organism: Halobacteriales archaeon QS_5_68_33 (assembly GCA_003023785.1). Lineage (GTDB taxonomy): Archaea > Halobacteriota > Halobacteria > Halobacteriales > Haloarculaceae > QS-5-68-33. The sequence continues at coordinate 21,367 of PXRS01000008.1, forward strand.
CCCTCCGAGGACCGTCGCGGTGTAGAGGGCGACGATCCCCAGGTACGGGAGCCACTTCGTCACGTCGCTATCGGCCTCGCCCGTGCGCTCCGTCGCGCTGTCGCTCCCTGCGGTCGCTCGGTCCTCCGCAGTCGACCCTTCGCTCATCCGCTGTCCCCCCGCCTCGCGCGTGGCATGCCCGGGACGTCGCGGCACCGGCACTAAACGCTCCCGGAGA
>PXRS01000009.1 GCA_003023785.1 Halobacteriales archaeon QS_5_68_33
GTGCCGACGCGATCATCGACCACTACCGGTCGACGGACGCCGCCGACGCGGCCACAGTGGCCGACGGCCTAGCAACGGTGGTCTTCGTCGACGAACGGACGTGGGACCGGTCGGCGGCGGACCTCCCCGACGAACTGCGGACGGCCGCGAAGGCCGCCCACGCCGAGTTCGCGCGGGAAGTCCGTGCCGAACCCGACAGCGAGGGGACGGTGGCGCTCGTGATGCCCTCGCGGGAGGTGAGAGCACTGGTCCGGGCGGGACTCTCACAGCGGCAGGCGGAGGTGCAGGTCCTCCGGGACCGCGGGCTGACACAGCGCGAAGTCGGCGAGCGACTCGGGATGGCGACCAACACCGTCAAGGTCCACTGCCACCGGGTCGACGCCAAGGTCGAGGACGCGAGGCGACTCCTCGAACTCGTCGAGGGGTATACTGGTCGACAGAACGGTTGATAGAATTCGCCCCCGCCATGTCTCGGCGAATATCTATCAGGGCCTCTGTCGACCAGTATAGGTCGCTCGCCGGACCACGGGGGTCGACGTGGAGAACAGATTGATGGGCGTCGGTCTCCGAGCGGGGGCATGGAGAAGACGCCGTCGGGCACGTCGGTCGGCGTCGACGACCCCTACGCCCACGTCGACCGCTGTGACCACTGCACCGACGAGGGCCGGTGTCGCTTCGCCGTCGAGCAGGGCGACCGCGACCCGGCGTTCGCCGACCGCCTGAGCCGCCGGGACTTTCGCTGCCCCGTGGTGAGCGAGGCGCCGAGCGCCTCGGACGGCGAGCGGGGAGGGACGACCCGCGAGCACGGCGACCTGACGGAGGAGGGGCTGACCGGCCCCTGGGAGTGGGCCGACTGCCCGCACTTCCGCTCGCGGGACCACGACCGCGAGTGCGTCCGGTGTGGGCTGGAGGAGCGCCGCCTCGCTCACGACGACGAGCGCCCGCTCCTGGAGGAACACCACCTCTCGTACCGGTCCGGCACGGCCCCCGGTGACGCCGCCGACGGCACCGACCACGGGGGTGGCGGTACCGGCGATAACGGCGGCGAAGACGGGACGCCGGCACACGAGATAACGGTCCATCTCTGCCGGTGGTGTCACGCGAAGATCCACGACTCGTGGGCGCGGATCACCGACGACGCGAACCCCGACCCGGAGGCCATCGCCGAGCGGGAGGGGCGACGCTCGCGCGAGCGGGAAGAACTGGGGTTCGAGTCGGCCGCCGAACGGTACGACCACGATTCGGAGGGGTAAATCGCCACGGCGATCCGTCTCATACGGTCGGGGGTTTCGAGGCCGTCTCCGCGGCGCCCCGCGTTCCGGGGTGCTTTTGTCGGCCGGTACGCTACGGGAGCGTAATGACCCGCATCGACGTGATAGACAACCACGGCCAGTTCACCCACCTGGAGCAGCGGGCGCTCCGGGACATGGGCGTCGACGTCGACCTCGTGGACAACGAGACGCCGCCCGAGGAGATCGACGCCGACGGCCTCGTCCTCTCGGGCGGCCCCGACATCGACCGCATCGGCAACTGCCCCGACTACCTCGACCTCGACGTCCCGGTCCTGGGCATCTGCCTGGGCCACCAGGTGATCGCCCGCGAACTCGGCGGGACGGTCGAACCGGGCGACTACGGCGGCTACGCCGACGTCACGGTCCGGATCCTCGACGACGAGGACCCGCTGCTGGGGTCGCTCGCCCCCGAGACGCGGGTGTGGGCCAGCCACGCCGACGAGGTCACCCGCGTCCCCGACGGCTTCGAGACCACCGCCGACAGCGACGTCTGCGGCGTCGAGGCGATGAGCGACACCGACCGCGACCTCTACGGCGTCCAGTTCCACCCCGAGGTGGCCCACACCGAGCGCGGCGAGGAGGTCTTCGAGAACTTCCTCGCGGCCTGTGAGTGAGCCGACGACCGCGTCTCTACTGGTCGACAGAACGGTTGATAGAATTCGCCCCCGCCACGTCTCGGCGAATATCTATCAGGGCCTCTGTCGACCAGTATCGGACGCGGGTCGCGTCAGCCGCGGGTCGGCCGCTCGTCAGACGGAACGGGCAGTAGCGGCCCCATCACACCGGTCTGAAAGGCCATGTTTAAAGTGACTGTATATGCTGTGGGCGATAAGAGAGGGAGACGACCCGCCGTGATACGGTCGGTTGTCAATCAGTTCCGGGTTTCGTCGGATCGGTCGGCGAAATACCGGTACATCGGTACAACCGACCGTATGAGGTCGGAACGGGATCCACCATGACGACGACCCAGGGCAACCTCGCCAGTCTGTCGCGGTTCGTCGTGCGCGCGCCCAGCTGGTACTCGAGCGTCTTTTTCGCGCTCCTCCTCGCGGCCGCGGTCGGCGTCGCCGCCTTCAACTCGCGGTTCGTCCTCGAGGACGCCTGGGAGGGGATATTCTACGTCGGCTTCCCGACGGTCGTGGCGAGCGTGTTCACCCCGTGGGTCGACCGCAAACTCGGCGGCAAACTCTCGCGCAACGGCTCGTCGCTGCTGGCGCTGACCTGCGAGTTCGTCGCCGTCGCGGCGCTGACCGGGGCGGCGGTGCTGGCCTTTCTCACGCCGCTCGGCCAGGAGTTCGTCGTGGACGCGCTGGTCGTCGCGCTGGCCTCCATCTTCGCGCTGCGACTGTTCGTCCTGACGGCCGTCTCGCGACACCGCCTGCCCGTCGCCGCGGTCCCGGCGAGCGTCCAGACCGTCGTCGCGGCCGGCCTCCTCTTCGTCTACAGCGGGACGATGCGCTACCTGGAGTTCGGCGGCGGCCCCATCGCCCGGGCCTTTCTCTACCGGGCCGACGAGGCCCCCGCCCGGATCCAGCAACTGGAGTACATCGACCCCGGGAAGTTCGCCATTCTCGCGACGGTCTGTCTCGTGTACGCCGGCGGTGTCTGGCTGTTCGTCACCGTCATCGACCAGCCCTGGAAGCGCGGCCTGGGCGTGAGCGTCCTCGACTTCGTCGGCGGGTTCATCGGCCACATCGCCGAGGGCACCCGCGAACTGGAGAACTTCTTCGAGGAGATCGGCGAGGAGGCGCTCGTCCCCGTGACCGTCATGTCGGTGCGCCGCCCCGGCGGGAGCGAAAAGGCGCGGTTCGTCCTGCCGATGCTCCACCCCGGTCCGATGGGCGACATCGGCGGCGGCGACCTCCCCAACCGCATCGCCAGCGAGGCCGACGGCCTGGCCTTCCCGCCCCACGCCACCGCCGGCCACGACTTCAACCTCGTCACCGAGCGCGAGGTCGACACCGTGATCGACGCCGCGACGACCGCCTACCGCCGCATCGAGTACGACGACGCCGCCAGCAAGTCCGTCCGCGTCGAGCAGGGCGAGGCGACGCTGACCGGCCAGGCGGTCGGCGGTGGGGCCGTCCTCGTGAACACGTTCGCGCCCGAGTACGCCGACGACGTGGAGTACGCGGTCGGCCTCTCGGCCGCGTCGGAGGCCCGCACGAGCGGTCTCGAAGAGGTGATGCTCGTCGACGCGCACAACTGCAACGACGGCCTCGACAGCGAGAACCTCGGTCACGTCGTCCCCGGGAGCGAGCGCTCGTTCGACATGATAGACGGCGCGGGGACGGTCGGCGAACACCTCGCCCGCGCCTCCCGCGGCCCGCTCCGGGTCGGCGTCGCCCACGACGAGACCGACTGGACGCCCGCGGACGGGATCGGCCCGCTCGGGGTCCGGGTCGCCGTCTTCGAGGTCCTCGACTCCGGAGAGTCGAGGGCTCGTCAGACTGCCGCGCAGTCTGACGGTGTGGAGGGCCAGCGGACGGCGTACGTCCTCGTCGACGGCAACAACATGGAACCGGGCGTCCGGGGGACGGTTATCGACGCCATCGAGGGCGTCGACCGCGCCGAGGTGATGACCACCGACACCCACGTCGTCAACACGGTCGAGGCCGAGAACCAGGTCGGCGACGAGACCGACCCCGCCGCCCTCGCCGCGCTGGTCGCGGACCTGGTCGCGGAGGCCGTCGACGACCTCGAACCCGCCGAGGTGGGGATGGAAAGCGAGACGGCCCGCGTGACCGTCTTCGGCAACGACCGCACGGAGATGCTCGCCTCGACGGCCAACGCCGCCATCTCGATGGGCGCGCCGCTCGCGGCCGCCATCATCTTCGCGTCGCTCGCCGTCTCCGCGCTCGTTTTCCTCGTCGCCAGTCTGTAGCGAAAGGCCGAACCGACGCCCCGCCGTGGCGCCGGACGTGATACGGTCGGTTGTCCCGATTTGCCGGTATTTTACCGACCGGTTCGACGAAATCCGGAGATGATTTACAACCGACCGTATCGGGCTCTCGGGCGCTGGCGTCCCGCGTGCAGGGGATTAGCACCCCAATATTTATACGGAAATGCTACGATTTCAGTTCCATATCATGTCTGAGAAAGACTCACAAGGTGGGCGAGACGAGTCGACGAGCGCCACGGGCGTCGGTCGGCGGACGTTCCTGCAGTCGATCGGGGCCGGTGGCGCGGCAGGGGCACTGGCCGGCTGTAGCAGCATGCTCGGCGGCGACAGCGGCGCGACGCTCGAGTGGGCGGCCGTCTACAACGAAGACGAAACGCGGGAAGCAATCGCGGACGCGCTCTACGAGGCGGGCCTCTCGGACGACATCGAACTGAACATCGTCGGACTCCCGGACGCCAACGAGGGGATTCAGGCGCGGTACGACCAGTGGATCACCTCCGGGGAGTCCAAACCGGACCTGCTGACCGTCGACAACGGGTGGACGATTCCGTTCATCATCCGGGAGCAACTGGTCAACCTCGACGAACTGCTCGACGACAGCACGGTCAGCACGGTGAAAGACGACTACTTCCAGTCCAGCGTCAACACGGCTCAACACCCCGACACCCGGGACCTGTACGGGGTGCCGCTGTACCCCGAACCGCCGACGATGCAGTACCGGAAGGACCTGGCGATGGAGGCGGGGTACGACCCGGACGGCGAGAACTGGGCGACCGAGCCGATGACCTGGCAGGAGTTCTCGCAGGTCGCCGCGGACGTCCACGAGCAGTCCGACGTCGATTACGCCTATATTACGCAGGGAGCGGCCGACGAGAACATGTCCTGTTGTGAGTTCCCCGAGTACTTCCACAGCTTCGGCGGCGCGTACTTCGGGGGGATGGACAACCTCTTCGGACCGGTCGGCGACCGGCCGATCACGGTCGACGAGGAGCCGGTCATCGACTCCCTGCGGATGGCCCGGGCGATGCTGCACGGGTCGGACGCGCCCGAGACGCTCGACGGGTACGAGAAGGTCATGCCCCAGGAGACTCTCTCCTGGGACGTCGTCCAGACCCAGCAGCTGTTCGAGTCGGGGGACGGGGCCTTCACCCGCCAGTGGATGTTCGGCATCCCGCCCGCAGTCGAAGCGTTCGGAGCCGAGAACGTGGGCATCATGCCGATGCCGTACGCCGTCGAGGAAGGTGAGGGGGAGTACGACGGCATCGGGGGCTCCTCGCCGGCGCTGGGCGGCTGGCACGTCGCGATGAACCCGAACTCGGAGAACGAGGACGCCGCCATCGAGTTCTTCGAGGCGATGATGCAGGAGTCGTTCCTGCTCGAACAGTTCTCGGTCTACGGGGTGATGCCCCCCCACCGGGACATCTTTTACTCCGACGCCGCGGCCGACGTCGAGCCGACCGGTCAGTACGTCGACGCCATCGGGGCGTCCCTGGAGAACGCCGTCCCCCGCCCCGTCACCGCGGTGTGGCAACAGGAGTCCCAGCGCATCTCCCAGCAGGCACGGGCGGCCCACCAGGTGGACAACGACCCCGCCGAGGAGATGGACGAACTCGTCGGCCTGCTCGAGGAAATCGAGAACAGCTAATGTCGCTGGAGCGCACCGACCGAACGGGACTCCAACGGCCATACGGGACGGCCGTCGACTGGCTGGAGGACCTCTCGGAGACGCAGTTCGCCTACCTGATGCTGGTGCCCGTGTTCCTGTTGATGGGCGTAATGGCGTTCTGGCCGCTGGTGCGGACCTTCGAGATGTCGCTGTTCGCCGACGCCGCCACCGCTCCGGCACCGATCGGCGAGTTCGTCGGTCTCGAGAACTACGTCGACATCGTTCGAGGTGAACGGACTGCCAGCCTCCCCCGGCCGTTCTGGGACGGCGACCGGCCGCTGGCCAGCGCCATCCCGGTCACGTTCGTGTTCACCGCGGGGGTCGTCGTCGTCGAGACGCTGCTCGGGCTCACGATGGCGCTGGTCCTCAACGAGAACTTCGAGGGGCGACGCTGGCTCCGGATGACCCTCATTCTGCCGTGGGCGGTTCCGATCGTCATCCAGGGGATGATCTTCTTCCTGCTGTTCAACAACTCCGTCGGAATCGCCGGCATCTGGCTCAGCGAAATCGGGGTGTTCACGAGAAACCCCCTCTCGACGCCGGAAAACGCGCTCCTGGTGGTGATGGTCGCCGACGTCTGGAAGCAGACCCCGTTCATCGCGCTGCTCGTCCTCGCCGGGCTTCAGAGCATCGACCGGGACCTCTACGAGGTCGCGCGGGTGTCCGGAGCGACTCGCTGGGAGCGGTTCAAGACGGTCACCTTCCCGCTGGTGCTGCCGACCCTGCTGGTGGCGATGCTGTTCCGGAGCATCGGTGCGATGAAGATCTACGGAACCATCGTCCCGATCGCGGGGTGCAACACGGTACCGTCGCTGTCCTGCGTCGTGGTGTCGACGTTCAACAGCCGACTGTACGGGACCTCGACCGCCGTCGCGGTCCTGATGGCGGTCATCATCGGGTCGCTGATGATGTTCTACATCATCCCGTACGCCCGCACGGACGCGGGAGGTGTCTGACGTGGCGACCGAAACCGGGCTGACGGACCGAACCGACGAGGACCGGAACGTCCTCGAACGCTGGTCGCGGCTGGCCATCCTCGACTCCGACCGGGTCTACCGGGGCCTGTTCGCCGTGATCGTCGGGTTCTTCCTCCTGATTGCGCTGTTCCCGTTCTACTGGCTGCTCCTGCTCGCGTTGACCCCCGAGCGGCTGTTCTCCGACCTGGGGCTGGTCCCGATCGCGTTCAACGTCGCGTCGTTCATAGAGGCGTTTCAGGTCGTCCCCTTCCACTGGTACATGCTGAACAGCATCGTCATGGCACTGATGACGACCGTGATCGTCATCGTCATCGGGAGCGTCGCAGGGTACGTCTTCGGCCGCCTGGATTTCCGCGGCAAGACCGCGCTGCTGCTGGCCGTGCTGATAATCTCGTACTTCCCGCCGACGGCGTTCCTGATTCCGGTGTTCAACCTGCTGACCGGGAACGTCGAGGTGCTGGGGATATCGAGCCCGCGGTTGTACAACGGGCCGGGCGCGATCGTCCTCCCGCTGAGCGCGCTCGTCATGCCGCTGGCGATCTACATCCTCGCGACGTTCTTCTCGCAGATCCCGGACGGGCTCGAGGACGCGTCACGCATCGAGGGGTCGACCCGGCTGGGTGCGCTCTACCGGGTGATCATGCCGCTGGCGGCCCCCGGCGTCGCGACCATCGCCATCCTCACGTTCATCATCACGTACAACGAGTTTTTCTTCTCGTTTCTGATGACCAACGGGGAGCCGGAGAACTGGTCGCCGATCGTCTGGGGAATCACCCGCTACCAGGGCACGCGGGCGATCCAGTACAACCTGATGGCGGCAGCCAGCATCGTCGGCGTCATCCCGATGGCGCTCATCGTCGTACTGGCCCAGGAAAAGATCGTCAGCGGTCTCACCGCAGGAGCTCTGAAAGAATAATGGCAAACGTCAGACTCGACGGACTGTACAAACGGTACGAGGACGTGGTTGCAGTCAACGACATGAACCTCGAGATCGAGGACGGCGAGTTCATCTGTCTCGTCGGTCCCTCGGGGTGCGGGAAGTCGACCACGCTCGAGATGGTGGCCGGACTCACGTCACCGTCCGAAGGAACCGTCCACATCAGCGACACGGACGTCACGGAGTTCCCCCCGAAGGACCGAAACATCGCGATGGTGTTCCAGAACATCGCGCTGTTCCCGCACATGGACGTCTACGACAACGTCAGCTACGGGCTCCGGCTCCGGAGCGTCCCGAAAGACGATATCGACGACCGCGTCGGCCGGGCGATGGAGATCCTCCAGCTAGAGGGGATGCTCGACCGGATGCCGGCCGAGCTGTCCGGCGGCCAGCGCCAGCGGGTCGCCATCGGCCGGGCGATCGTCCGGGACCCGGAGGTGTTCCTGCTCGACGAGCCGCTGGCCAACCTCGACGCGAAGCTGCGGGTGCACATGCGGACGGAGCTCCAGCGCATCCAGCGGGAACTGGACGTCACGACGGTCTACGTCACCCACGACCAGGCGGAGGCGATGACCATGTCCGACCGGATCGCCGTCCTCAACAACGGTCGGCTCCAGCAGTTCGCGCCACCCCTGGAGTGTTATGACCGCCCGGCGAACCTCTTCGTCGCGGGGTTCATCGGATCGCCCTCGATGAACCAGGTCCACGGCCGGGTCGAGAACGGCGTCTTCGAGAGCGAGTCGTTCGACGTCGACGTCGCCGAGAGCGGCGTCGAGGACGACACCGAGGCCGTCTTCGGCGTCCGTCCGGAGGACGTCTATCCGGCCTGGCGGACGGAAGACGTCACCGAGTGGAGCCGGGGAATCACGACGACGGTGGACGTGATGGAGCCGATGGGCGACGAGATCTTCCTCTACCTGATCCCGGAACGGCTCAGCCGGCGCGGGGACGCGGCGGTCATCGAGGGCGAAGAGGGGGAACAGCAGACGCTGTTGATGGCGGTGGATCCGGACGCCGATGTCGCGGAGGGCGACCAGATAGAGGTCGTCTTCGACCGGACGAAGTCCCACCTGTTCGACGCCGAGACCGGCGAAGCGCTCGTCCACAGCCTGCAACCGGAACCGCCCGAGGTCGAGAAGGGGGACTGACATGGTCACGGGTCTCTCCCGGCCGGAGTACACGGGGGAGAACCGGTGCCGGGCGTGCACCGTGACGAACACGGTCCTGCTCGCGGTCGCGACGGTCGCGGTCGCTGTCCGGTCGCGGCCCGCCGCGCTGGTGCTCCTGGTGGCCGGCGGAACGGCTCTCTGGCTCCGTGGCTACCTGATCCCGTTCACGCCACGGTTCGCTCCGCGGGTGGTCGCCGCGCTGCCGGTCGTCGACCGCTGGTTCCGGACGGACGACCCCGGCGGGGAACTCGGGACCGCCGTCGACGTGACCGACGAGCGCCGCGCCGCCATCGTCGAAGCGCTCCTCGAAGAGGGGGTGCTCCGGGCGTCCGGGGCGGAGCTGGACCTGGACGAGCGGTTCCGGGAGGCCTGGTGGCGAGAAATGCGGTCGATCCGGGCGGACGACGATGCGACGCTGGCGGCGGCGCTTCGCGACCGAATCCCCTGGGCTGAGGCGGTAGAGGTGCGTCCCGACGGGGACGCCCCGGTCGTCCGTATCGTGGGGAGCGGGACCGGTGCCCGGTCGGAATCGTGGCTGGCCCGACCCGCGGCAGTCGCGTCGCTGGCGGTGATCCGGGTGCTCGAGGACCGGGGGACTCTCGCCCCCGAAGACCGAGTCCTCGCGGCCGACCCGATGCGACTGTTCGTCGACCGGTGTCCGACCTGCGAGACGACCCTGGAGGAGCGGCCCGCCGGCTCCTGCTGTGGCGGTGTGTTGCACGACGACGGCGACCCGTACACGGTACGGGTCTGCGCGGACTGCGGCGCGGAGATCGCGACCCTGGACTGATACGGTCGGTTGTAACTTCGTAAAGATGTCCGCCGCCCCGGAGCGGCGAAATTATTGACAGACTCACAGCCGGCAGTATGACCGGCTACCCCTGCCGGCACTGTGGCGGCATTCCGGACCCGAAGCACGACTTTGCGGCGGTGACCGTCGACCAGTTACACGTGGGAACCCGGACGAGAGCCCAACTACTTAGTGGTCATCTCTCAAGGTACCGGCCATGGCAGAACCGCTTCGAGTGGGAGTCGTCGGTGCCGGCAGGTGGGGAACGAACATCGCTACACAGTTCCGGGACAACTCTCGAGCCGCGGTGACCGCGCTCTCCGATATCGCCGACCGGAACCGCGAGAAGGCCGGCGAACGGTTCGGGGTCGATAGCGCTCACCGGTACGAGAACTACGAGGCGATGCTCGAAGGGGAGCCACTGGACGCCGTACAGATCACCTCTCCACACGAACTCCACTACGAGCACACGCTCGCGGCACTCGATCGGAACCTGCACGTGCTCTGTGAGAAGCCGTTCGTCCCCGGCATCGACCGGGCAGCCGAACTCACGCGGGAAATCGAGGCCAGCGACCGGGTCGTGATGGTCGGGTTCCAGCGTCACGTTCACCCCGCGTACATAGCGGTCCGGAACGCCATCGCCGCCGGCGACATCGAGCCGAACCTAGTGACCGCGGAGATCACCCAGAGCTGGATCGAGAGCGTCGCCGGCACGTGGCGGGTCGAACCCGAACTCAGCGGTGGCGGGCAGCTCTACGACACGGGGAGTCACCTGCTGGACGCGGTCGTCTGGATGCTCGGTCGTCGTCCCGAACGAGTCTCCGCGGAGATGGAATTTTACGACGACGCGCGGCGGGTCGACGTCCAAGCCACGCTTTCGGTCCGATTGGAGAACGACACGGTGGCGAACATCGCCGTTTCCGGGGACGCCTCGAGCATCCACGAGCGGATCGTCGTCCAGGGTGACCAGCGGCGCGCCGTGCTGACCGGGACCGGGTGGGACTACCGAGGGGTAGAGATAACCGACGCCGAAGGAGAGACACACACCGCCGTCGACGGCGACCTATCGTCGTACGACAAGGTCGACGGGTTCCTCCGGGCAGTCGCGGCCGACGAGACCCCGCCCGCGACGGCGCGGGACGCCTTCTACGCGACCGCGCTGACCGAAGCCGCCTACGAGGCCGCCCGGAGCGGCGAACGTGTTTCGGTCCGGCAGTACCGCCATGCGGACGGCGGACGAGTCGGCCGGTCCCCCGATTGAGGCTCGAACTATCGAAAAGCGTCCAGGGTTCAAATCACGACCGCAGTCGCTCGCTCGCGGGGCGAGCGACACGTACAGCGGTCGCTCGCCGGTGCCTTCGCCGAGAAGGCCCCCGCTGCTCGCGCCCGACGTCACGCTTCGCCAGTGTCGTCGGGAACGGCGGTGAAGCCGAGCGTCCGGAAGTGGTCGGGATCGAAGGTGAACACGTGCTCGATCTCGCGCTCGGCAGCGAGCACACCGGTCATGTGGTCTGTGAACGAGATCGCGTGACCATCGTAGCGAGCGAACTGCTCGCACGTGGTGTCGAAGTCCGCTTTGTCGGGGTGGACGACCGTGGTCGGCGACTGTCGGACCCGGTCGAGCGTGACCGCGGCCGCCTCGTGGTCACGGTGGCCGAGGAGAAGTGTCGCCAACTCGTCGAGGACATACGTGGACGTGTAGAGCGGCCGGTACACTGCCTCGCCAGCGCCAATCGCCTCGAAGACCGCGGTCGCGCGGTCGTGCCGCTGCGCTGTCTCCACGAACCGCGCGTAGAACGCTCCGGTGTCGATGAACAGAGGCGTTGCTCCCGGATCGTCGGTCCTCGACACGCATCAGTCCTCGCCGTAGAGGACGTCGTCGATCTCGGTTTCGTCGACCGGGTCCTCAGGGGCGAGAAGCGGGTTGCCGGTGAAGAGCGGATCGTCAGGGTCGATGTCTCGGATCTCCTCGGGCGTGGGTTCGTCAGCGATGAGCCACCATACGACCGCCCCCGCGCCGACCTGCCGGCGTGCGACACTGCCCTGATCCCGGAGTTCGAGCAGCTTCTGCCGGGCGGCTTCCGCTGAGCAGTCGAGCGTCTCACCGACCTCTTTCGCAGTTACAACGGGCGAATCACTCTCCCGGAGGACGCCGATAACGTCCTTCAGCGTGATCTCCTCGACGAATTGCCCGCTCTCGTCGCGTTTCCGTGCCATACAGGCTCTACGAAGACCACTATCATAACCCTGTTGGTGCGCGGCAAGTGGGAAAGATTCATCACCTGTTGGCGCGTAGCAACTGGTAGACGTGGCCCATCTGCCAAGATGCCACAGGCCGCTTTCTCTCGGTGCCGTCGAGGATCCGGGCGACTCAACGCTCGCGCTCGACGGGGTCCTCGGGGTAGACGCCGGGCTCGACGGCCTCCCGACCGCAACCGGGCAGCGAACACTGCCGGCCGGGTGGGACCGTCACGTGACACCCCCCCGCGGGGGGCACCGCTATTTATACGATGAGAGAGGTGTCATGGAACCGTTCCCACACCGTTCTGCGCTTCCACCGAATCGTTAGATACAGAGGAACGAGGTAACACCTCAGACGAAGACCCATCGGTTATTGGTCAGGTGCTGCGTGCGAGATGTAGAGTATGTTTCGGTCAGGTTTGGCCCCTCGCTTCAGAATTGGGGGTGAGTATGAACTCTTGGTAGAGATATCGGAGGCCTATGCCGACAAGAAACCCCGCTGTCCCATAGACAAGCGCAGTCGGGAGGACGTGAAGAGCTGCCCAGTATGGAGCAAACACCAATCCCTCATTAATACGAATTATTGGCCCAAGAACCGGGCCAGGAAGCGTGAAGGTGTAATTGCTGTAGACTGGTGCAGTCGCCAAGATGAGACTCGGAATGTAGCCTTTGTTTAGATACGCCACGAGAGCAGCAAGCCCCGCTATCACAACTACGCCCGGGCCAAAGACCACGAGTTTCGAAAACGTAATAGAGATAACAAAGGCGTGTCGGAATCCATCAAGTACCCACGGGATCTCGGCAGCCGGGTAGCTCGAAATAATCAGATTTAATCCCGCGATGACGGAAAAAAAGACAAGTGCAAGCAGAAGGACTCGCCGCGTGCTCGAACGAGCCTCTCCTACTAACAGCCGTCCGAGTTGTGTGTCTGCACCGAAATCTCCCATACTAAGGGACTTGATCTTGGAGCTTCTTGTATTATAGGTATAGTTTTTTGTAATAAATCGGCGCTGTGTATACAGCACGGCTTCACGAATCTATCGGGTCTTCGATGTAATTCTCGCTGGTAACTACGCACGCTCGAACTATCAGCCGATTCATCGACGTTCGAAGTGAATTCAATTCCATATGAATAGTTCTATGACACCCTTGATGAGAGGCAAACAAAAAGCGTAGCGCCGAGGGTGAGATTTGAACTCACGAGTCCTCTCGGACACCTGCTCTCGAGGCAGGCGCCTTGGCCGGGCTAGGCTACCTCGGCTCACTACGTGGTACTGCAATGTTGGGTTTATCCGTTACGATTCATACTGTTTATCGCGGGCACGTATTGGCGAGTCGGTCCCGGAAAGGTCAAACGGCGTTTGTGTTTTCCGAACCGCTAAACGGGCGGCGGGCCATCGACGGGTATGGACGTCACTGACGCGAGCACCGAGTGCGACCGGATACTCGACGAGGTGGGGTCGGCCGTCATCGCCGACCGCGCGTTTCTAGAGGACGTGCTCCTGGGGTTCGTCGCCCGGGGCCACGTCCTCATGGAGGACGTACCCGGCACGGGCAAGACCCTGACCGCCCGGACCGTCGCCGACGCCGTCGGCCTCTCCTTTTCCCGGGTGCAGTTCACGCCGGACCTCCTCCCCGCCGACATCACCGGCACGCACGTCTTCAACGAGCGCGAGCGCACCTTCGAGTTCAACGAGGGCCCCCTGTTCGCCAACGTCGTGCTGGCCGACGAGATCAACCGCGCGCCGCCCAAGACCCAGTCGGCGCTCCTGGAAGCGATGGAGGAAGAGCAGGTCACCGTCGACGGCGACACCTACGACCTGCCGACGCCCTTCTTCGTGCTCGCCACGCAGAACCCCGTCGAGATGGAGGGTACCTTCGAACTCCCAGAGGCGCAGGTCGACCGCTTTCTCGTCAAGACCTCCATCGGGTACCCCGACGAGGCCGGCGAGGAGGAACTGCTTCACCGCCGCCTGGCGCGCCAGGACCGGAGCCCCTCCGTCGAGTCGGTCATCTCCGGGGACGACACTGCCGAATTGCGGACCGCCCCCGGGTCGGTCCGGGTCGACGACGACGTCGTCTCCTACATCGCGGCCATCGCGCGGGCGACCCGCGAGGACCGCCGCGTCGAGGTCGGCGTCTCGCCGCGCGGGACCCAGCGCCTGCTGGAGGCGAGTGCCGCCCGCGCCGCGATGGTCGGACGCGAGTACGTCAGCCCCGACGACGTCAAGCGGATCGCCCGTCCCGTCCTCGCCCACCGGGTCGTCCTCACGCCCGACGCCCGCGTCGACGAGGTCCGGAAGGCCAGCATCGTCGAGAGCGTCCTCGACGCCGTCGCCGTCCCGACGGTCTGATACGGTCGGTTGTACCGATGTACCGATATTTCGCTGCCCGCGACCGATCGGTCACGCGACAGGTGGAGGGCGCTTACTTCCGGATGGCAGCCGAACCCCGGGTATGGACCCGGACATCGACGCGTTCGAGTCGCGACGCTCGACGGTCTACGGCGCGAACGGCGTGGTGGCGACGAGCCAGCCCCTCGCCGCGGAGGCGGGGCTGGAACTCCTGCGGACGGGCGGCAACGCCTTCGACGCGGCGGTGGCGACGGCCGCCGCGCTCAACGTCGTCGAACCCACCTCGACGGGACTGGGCGGGGACGTCTTCGCGCTCTACCGGACGGCCGACGGCGGGGTGGGCGCGATGCGGGCCTGCGGCGGCGCCCCCGCCGCCGCCACCCGCGAACGCGTCCGCGAATCCGTCGCCGACGGCGAGGACGTCGACCCCGCCGACGCGGAGATGCCCGACACCGGCCCCCACGCCGTCACCGTCCCCGGGACCGCCCGCGGGTGGGAGGCGACCGTCAGGGAACTGGGCCGCCTGTCCCTCGCCGAGGCGCTCGACCCCGCCATCGAGTACGCGCTGGAGGGCTACCCCGTCACCGAGGTCGTCTCCGCACAGTGGCAACACGCCGAGGAGTTGTTCACCGACGACCACGCTCGCGAGGCATGGCTGTTCGACGGTGCGGCACCCGACGTCGGCCAGGAAGTCCGGCTCCCCCGCCTGGGCCGAACGCTCGAAGCCGTCGCCGGGGAGGGCGCCGACGTCGTCTACGAGGGCCACGTCGCCGAGGCCATCACCGAGGAGATCCAGGCCAAGGGCGGGTTCATGACCGTCGACGACCTCGCCGGCTTCGAGGTCGAGTGGCCCGACCCCGTCTCGACGACCTACGGCGGCGCCGAGGTGTTCGAACTCCCGCCGAACAACCAGGGGCTGCTCGCCCTGGAAGCGCTGAACGTCGCCGAACAGGTCGACGCTGGCGACGCCGGGTACGACTCCGCCGAACGGGTCCACCGCTTCGCGGAGGCGATGAAACTCGCGTTCGTCGACGGCCACCGCTACGTCACCGACCCCGAGTACGAGGAGATCCCGCCGCTCGCCTCCGAGGACTACGCCGCGAAACGCGCCGAGGCCATCGGCGAGCGCGCCATCGAGGACCCCGAGGTGGGCGTCCCGAACGCCGACAGCGCGGAGGACGCCGACACCGTCCTGCTGTGTGTCGCCGACGACGCCGGCAACGTCGTCTCGTACATCAACTCCCGCTTCGCGGGCTTCGGGTCCGGCGTCGTCGCGGGCGAGACCGGCATCGCGCTCCAGAATCGCGGGGCGTCGTTCTCGCTCGACCCGGACCACCCGAACCGCCTCGAACCCGGCAAGCGGCCGTTCCACACGCTCGTCCCCGCCGTCGCCCGCCTCGGCCCCGACGACTGGCTCGCGTTCGGCGTCATGGGCGGGTACATGCAGCCCCAGGGCCACCTCCAGGTGCTCGCGAACGTTCTCGACTACGACATGCCGCTGCAGGCGGCGCTGGACGCGCCGCGTTGGCGCTACCGCGAAGACGGCGAGTTAGCTGTCGAGGAGCATATGCACGACGGCGTCCCGACGAAACTCGCCCGCCGGGGCCACGACGTCCGGGTGCTCCCGCCGCTCCTGTTCGGCGGCGCCCAGGTCGTTCGCAACGACGACGGGACCCTCTCAGGCGCGACCGAACCCCGCAAGGACGGCCACGTCGCGGGGTACTAGTCTACCCCCACCGTCGCCTTCTCGTGGTACGTCCCTCCCTTGGCGGATGCTCGGGGCAGGATGTAGAGTTGACAGTTCGAGTCAGCACAGTAACCGCGACCGCACTCGACGCGCTTCGATGGAAGCCCTCGGCGGGCTCGCTCACGGCTCCCTTCGGTCGCCGTTCGCGTTTCGAGGCGCTCCCTGCTCACGGCTCCCTCCGGTCGCCGTTCGCTCGTCGAGGCTTCCCTCCGGTCGGCCTCGCACCGGTCGCGCCTCGCCCGCGGTCGCTGAGCGGGATATCCTTCCTCGCTTCGCTCGGTCGGATAGTGCCCGCTCAGACGACTCTCCTCCGGCGCGAGCCCGCCTCGCCCTTCCAGTCCGCCAGGACGGCACTGCACCGCAGGAGCCACACACCTCCCCAGCCGATTCGCTCGCTCCTCCGTCGCTCGCTCATCCCTCGCGCGGCGCCGTCTCGCCACGAGCGGCTCGATGGCGCGCGCCACCGCCGGCGGTAACTGTGCACGTCGGACCGATAGTGGGCCAGTCTTTTGGGTACACGCCGACCAGAGGCCGCATGGCCTACGAAATAGCGCTGATCCCCGGTGACGGGATCGGCGAAGAGGTGCTGACCGCCGTCCGGCCGCTCGTCGACGACCTCGCGGCGTCCGCGGGGTTCGGACTCGACTACACCGACCTTGACTGGGGCAGCGAACGCTACCTCGCCGAGGGCGCGATGATGCCCGAGGACGGGATCGAGACCCTGCGGAGCCACGACGCGATCCTGCTCGGCGCGGTCGGCCACCCGGACGTCCCGGACCACGTCACCCTGCACGGCCTGATGCTGCCGATCCGCAAGCGCCTGAACCAGCAGGTGTGCAAGCGGCCCGCCACGCTTCTGGAGGGCGTCGAGAGCCCGCTGCGGGGCTACGGGGGCGGCGACGTCGACCTGGTCGTCTTCCGGGAGAACACGGAGGGCGAGTACGCCGACGTCGGCGGGCGCGAACACCGCGGGTTCGACCACGAGGTAGCGGTCCAGAGCGCCGTCTACACCCGCGAGGGGACCGAGACCGTGGTCCGCGCCGCCTTCGAGGCCGCCGCCGACCGCGAGGGGTACCTCACGAACGTCACGAAATCCAACGCGCAGGCCCACGGGATGGTGTTCTGGGACGACGTCGTCCGGGAGGTGAGCGAGGACTACCCCGGCGTCGATGTCGAGCGACTGCTCGTCGACGCCGCGGCGATGGACTTCGTGCGCCGGCCGGAGGAGTTCGACGTCGTGGTCGCCTCCAACCTGTTCGGGGACGTCCTCACCGACCTGGGCGCTATCGTCACCGGAAGTCTCGGACTCGCGCCCTCGGCGAACCTCGCGCTCGACGGCGACGCCCCCTCGATGTTCGAACCGGTCCACGGCAGCGCGCCCGACATCGCCGGCGAGGGGATCGCGAACCCGCTGGCGACCGTCCGCTCGGTCGCGATGCTGCTCGACCACCTCGGCGAGTCGGCGGCCGGGACACGCCTGGAAGACGCCGTCGCGGACCAGCTCGCCGACCCCGACGCGCCCCGGACGCCGGACCTCGGCGGCGACGCCGGCACCGATGCGGTGGTCGCGGCCCTCCGGGAACGACTCTGACCGGCGGGATCCGCGCCGGGACCGTCCGGCGAGGCCCCGGCGACCGCTACCGCACCACGTCGGCGGTGACCGTTCCGACCCCCTCGACCTCGGCCCGGACTGAATCGCCGGGTTCGACCGGGTGGGCGCCGGGCGTCCCCGTCGAGATGAGGTCGCCGGGTTCGAGCGTCATCACCCGCGAGTGGAATGCCACGAGTTCCCGCGGCGAGAAGTGCATGTTCGCGACGCGGTTCTCGGCGACCGCGTCGTCGTTCACGACGGTCCTGACGGCCGTCTCGGGCGGCGGCAACTCGCCGTCGCACGCGGCGATCCGGGGTCCGACGACGAGGAACGTGTCGTAACTCTTCGCCCGGGTGAGAAACCGGGGGTTGCGCTGGAGGACGTCCTCCGCGGTCACGTCGATGACGGGGACGTAGCCGGCGACGACCCCGGGGACCGCCGCTGGGTCGAGGTCCCGGCAGGTGCGACCAACCACGACCGCCAGTTCCGCCTCCGCCGTGACGCGCTCGGACTCGCGCTCCGGCGGTAGACGGATCGGACCGCCCGGCCCCGTCGCGGCGGTGGCGGGCTTGAAGAAACTCGCCGGTTCGTCGGGGCTGTCCTCGTCCAGGTCGGCCGCGTGGTCGGCGTAGTTGAGGCCGATACCCAGCAGTTTCCCGGGGTCGGCGAGCGGGCTCGCGAAGCGTACCTCGGAGGGCGGGACCCGACTGGCGCTGGCCGCGCCGGGGTCGGGGAGCCCGCCGGGAGCGTGTCCGAGCGCGTCGCGCACCGTCCGCAGCGAGGGGTCGGCGCTCGAAAGCGGCACGTAGCCGTCGTCGTCACCGAGCAGCGCGCGCCCGTCGGCGTCGCGGGCGAGATACCGGTCCATACGCCCGGGGCGGCCCGCGGCGGCATCAAGGTTCGCCACTCCTGTCCCGTGGACGGGAGACGACGGCCGGGGGGACGGGGCTTTTGTCGCTCGAAACCCAGATGAGAGCGTGGACAGACTCGGCGTCGTCGTCGCTGCCCTGGTACTGGCAAGCGGGTGCAACGCCATCGGCGGGACCGCCCCGGCGCCGACCGAGACGGTCACGCCGGTCGCCGTGCCGACCGTCGAGACGACCGAACCGACCGCGACCGACCGGCCGGACTGCGCGGCGCCCCGACCGGGCCCGGCACCGGTTTCGACGCCGCCGCCCCGGACCGACCCCGCGGCGCTCCCGGGCGAGGGCGACCGGATCAACGGGACGGAACTGGCGCGGCTCCACGGGCGCGCGCTGTCGAACTACAGTTACTACCTCCGGGCGGGGTCCAGCGGCGAGGTGTGGTCGCTGCCGGACGCGGCGGCGTTCGCCTACGAGGGGACGGGGCTGGGCGTCGAGTCGCCGTGGGCCTACGCGGTCGACGAACGACTGTACACCCTGGAGACCGACAACGGGCAACTCGTCCTCGACGAGCACCCCTACGGGAGCGACGCGCCGGCCCGCGAGCGATTGCGGCGCGTGCTGACCGGCGAGCGGTGGCTGACGGACCTCGTCGGGCAGTACAACTACACCGTCGCCGGGACTGACAGCTACCGGGGGACGGACGTGCGCGTCCTCGAGGACACGCTCGAACACCCGGTGTTGCGCCGGCCGGACCCCCGGGCCGTGGCGCTCCTTTATCTCAACTCGACGCTGTACGTCGACCGCCACGGGATCGTCCGCGGCGTCGAACACGTCGAACGGCTCAGGTACGGTCCGGACACGGGCATCCCGAACGAGACGCGGGTGACGACGTTCGACGTCGACCGCGTCGGGACCGCCGACCTCCACCGCCCGGCCGCCTTCTGCGTGAGCGAACCGTCCGCGATGCGCACCGCGACGCCGACCCGGGGCGAGAACGCGACCGTCATCGGCTCGTCGATAGAGGGAGCGAACGGCACCGGGACCCCGACCGGCCGAACGACGACTGAGGGCGGGGCGAACGCGTCGACGCCGACCTCCACCCCGACCCCCGGGCACACGCCGACCGCTCCCGGGACCGGCGGGTACCGCCGACGGAGACGCCACCGGAGCCGTCGGGCCTGTTTTGACCGTCCGGTCACAACGGCCGGCATGGACAGGACGTGGTGGCCGTGACCGTGCTCGTCCTCGGCGACCAGCTCACCCGGCAGGTCGGCCCGGTCGCCGAACGGGACGACCCCGTCCTCATGGTGGAGGCGGCCGAGTTCGCACGCAAGCTCCCCTATCACCCGCACAAGCTCGTCGCCGTCTTCGGCGCGATGCGCCACTACCGCGACGCGCTCCGCGCCGGCGGTCGAACCGTGTACTACCGCCGGGCCGAAACGTTCCGGGAGGGCTTCGAGGCGCACTTCGCCGCCCGCCCGGGGGACGGACTCGTCGTGATGGCCCCGCCGAGTCACGGCGCGGCCGACCGACTCCGGACGCTGGTCGAAGACTGCGGCGGCACGCTCGACGTGGTCGAGAACGACCTGTTTCTGTCGACGCCCGCCGAGTTCGACGAGTGGACGGGCGACGACGGCGACGCCGAACTGCCCCGCCAGGAGGCGTTCTACCGGTGGATGCGCCGGCGAACCGGCTACCTGATGGACGGCGACGAACCGGCTGGCGGCGAGTGGAACTACGACGAGGCGAACAGGGAGACGCCGCCGACCGACGACGACCCGCCCGACCCGCCGACGTTCGAACCAGACGAGACCACTCGCGAGGTCCGACGATGGGTCGAGGAAACCTTCGACGGCGGGTACGCCGACCCGCCCTACGGCGGGGAGTGGGCCGACCCCGGACCCTTTCGATGGCCGGTCACCCGCGAGGGGGCCGGGCGCGCGCTGGCGACGTTCGTCGACGAGCGACTCCCCGCGTTCGGCGACTACCAGGACGCCATGCTGGGCGAGGAGTGGGCGCTGCACCACTCGCTGCTGTCGGTCCCGTTAAACCTCGGCCTGTTGCACCCCCGCGAGGTGATCGAGGCGGCGGTGACGGCCTACCGCGAGCGGGACCTGCCGCTCAACAGCGTCGAAGGGTTCGTCCGGCAGGTGCTGGGCTGGCGCGAGTTCATGCGCCACGCCTACCGCCGGGAGATGCCCGGGATGGCGACGGCCGACCAGCTCGACGCCGGGGGTGGTCTCCCCGACTTCTACTGGACCGGCGAGACGGACATGGCCTGTCTGTCTGACGTTCTCGCGGGCGTCCGGACGCGGGGGTACAGCCACCACATCGAGCGGCTGATGATACTCTCGAATTTCGCGACGCTCGCGGGCGTGGAGCCGGCGGCGCTGGACCGGTGGTTTCACGCGGCCTACGTCGACGCCTTCGACTGGGTGACCACGCCCAACGTCGTCGGGATGGGGACCTTCGGGACCGACGCGGTGTCGACGAAGCCGTACGTGTCCTCGGCGAACTACGTCGACCGGATGAGCGACTACTGCGGCGGCTGCGCCTACGACCCCGACGCGACGACCGGCGAGCAGGCCTGCCCGTTCAATGCCCTCTACTGGGACTTTCTCGACCGCCACGAGGAGCGCCTGCGGTCGAACCACCGGATGGGGCTGGTCTACTCGCATCTCGACCGGAAGGACGACGAGGAACTGGCGGCCATCCGCGAGCGCGCGGCGACGCTCCGCGAGCGACTGCGGGCGGACGGGAGCGCGCGTCCGGAGACCGGCCTCGATACGTTCGAATCCTGATACTGTCGGACACAAGTACGTGAACGTGCTCGTCGACGTTCGGGGACATGCGTCTCGAAGACACCGAAACAGTCACCGGAGCGGTGGCATCACTTGTGTCCGACAGTACGAACGAGGCGCACATCACCCGGTCCGGGCCGGTCATCACTCGACCCTGGCCGGCCCGTTACCCGACAGTCAGGTCGTCGCCGTCGCCGCCGTCGCGCTGGTTCTCGTCCCACTCGATCTCGAACTCGACGCTCAGTTCGCCGGGGCCGTCGGTCGGCCCCTCGCGCTCGGCTTTCACCTCGAACGTCGGCCGTTCGGGGACCGCCATCGTGACGGAGTCGCCGCCCGCGGAGAGGGCAAGGGGGTCGCCCACCTCCAGCGCGTCGGCGACGCGGCGGAGGTAGGCGGCGACTTCCGCGCGGTCACGGGCGCTCTCGGACTCGAAGAGGACTTCTTCGGGCATACGACCCGTAGGTCGGGCGGGAGGATAAGGCTGTCACCTGTTGAGCGCGACGACGAGCACCGCGGCCGCGAGCAGGAGGACGAACAGCGTCGTGACCGGCTGGCGGGTCGGCCCGACCCTGAAGAGGACGAACCCGACGATACCGCCGACGAGGCCGACGCCGGCGCCGACCAGGGCGTGCAGCGCCTCGACCCGGAGAGTGTCGGCGTCGCCGCCGACCTGGTCGCTCAGCGAGACGGCGCTGGTCCCGCTGTCCCAGGCGACGACGGCCGCGACGGTGCCGAACACGACGGTGACCGCGCCGGTCCCCGAGAGCGCGGCGGCGACGACGCCGCCGAACGCGACCAGGGCGCCGCTATCAACGACGCCGTGTCGCCCCAGTCGGACGCCGGCCAGGAGGACGACGACGCCGCCCAGCGCCAGGCCGGTCGGGAGCGGCCCGCCGGGGACGCTCGCGACGACGGCGAACGTCCCGGCGAGGCCGGCGACCGCCACCGACCGCCGCGAGGGCCGGCGGACGAGTTCGTAGCCCGTCACGCCGACCACCGCCGCCTGGCGCGTTCGAGCGCCTCGTACAGCGACTCGTCGTCCGGCCAGTCGATGACCCTGAGGCCCGTCGCCCGGAGGTCGCTCGTGCGGTTCGAGCGCTCGACCGACGCCAGCGTCCGGCCGACCGTGTCGCGGCGCGTCGGGTCCGGGCTGACGACCGTCACCGGGTGGCCCCGGACGTGCAACCGGCGGGCGACGTAGGCGGCGGCGCCGTCGACCATCGGCGAGCAGAACACCACCTGCGCGTCGTCGGGAAGGCGGCCCGCGAGCATCCGGAGGGCCGGTCGGATGTACACCCGCTCGGCCGGCGGCGTCGGCGACAGCGCCGGGTGGGTCGCCAGGAGGTGCCGCGCCTCGGCCTGGTGGGTCGGCCCCGCGCCCGGCGCCAGCCAGATGTCGTCGTTCGAGAGCGCGGCGACGCCGACGCGGTCGCCCGTGTCCAAAAGCGAGTTGAACATCCGGTGGGTCGCGTCGATCGACCGCTCGACCGCGTTGCGCCCCTCCTCGCCGGACTGGACGTAGGCCTCCGGACGCAGGTCCAGCAGGAGGACGACCGTCGCCATGCGCTCCTCGCGGAACTCCATGGTGGCCAGCGACCCGTCGCGAGCGTACTGGTTCCAGTCGATGCGCGAGAGCGGGTCGCCGTGCTGGTACTCCCGGAGGGAGGCGAACTCGACGCCATCGCCCGCGGTGTCCGTCGACACCCGGCCGACGTACCGGGAGGTGAGCGCGTGCAGCGGGACGGCCTCCGTCGCGTCGACCGGCGGCACGCAGGTCACCGTCGTCGCCGGCGTCCGCAGGTCGAACTCCCGCTCCTCGCTCCCGCTCGCGTTCCTGACGATGGCGGTCAGCCCATCGAAGGCGTACTCGCCGCGGCGGGCCGTCACGGTGTAGGCGAACGTCATCGTCGCGCCCGGGCGCAGCGCGGTGGCCGCCCGCGCCGGCCCCTCGACGACCGAGAGCGCCTGGGGCACCTGCTCGACCGCCCGCAGGTCCGGCAGCGACGCGTCGCCGGTGTTCGTGACCGACACCGTCACCCGGACCTCGTCGCCGGGTTCCGGCGTCGCGTCGCTCACCGTCCGCGCGACCGACAGCGACGGCGACGGCGCCGACGCGACGTTCGCGTAGGCCAGGTACGCCACCCCGACGACCGCCGCGAGGACGAGCGGCCGCGTGCTCGTCGCGACCCCCAGGCCCGCCGTGAGAAAGGACAGGCCCGCGACGCCGACCCAGCGGTTCGTCCGCCGGGTCGTCGCCGGCGACCGGGTCCCGGACTCCGGTGTCGTCTCGCTCGTCGTCTCGGCTGTCGATCCTCCGGCGGTGTCGGCGGTGGCCTCCGTCCCGCCGTCGGTGGCCGGGGTCGCCGTTCCGTCGCCGGTCCCCGCCGTCCCGGCCGCGGAGTCGGAGTCATACGGTCGGTTGTAAGTCATTTCCGGATTTCGTCGAACCGGTCGGCGAAATACCGGTAATCCGGGTTGAAGAGCGAGGCGAGCGCCGGGTCCGGGTCCGAGGCCGAGTCGTCAGCCTCCTGGTCGGACGCGGCGTCGGCGTCCGACTCGACACCGAGGGCGACGTCGGCGTCGGGGTCCTGTGGTTCGTCGATGATCCGGGCGAGTTCGTCGGCGACGTGTTCGAGCCGGTGGCTGAACGACGGGCCGGGACGGAGGTACTCGCGGGCCCGTTCCAGCGGCCCGGTCGAGGGCGAGCCCCCGGTGAACACCGACGCGGCGAAGGCGTCGTCGGTCCAGGTCCCCTCGCGCATGGCGAGTCTGGCCTCCTCCGGGGAGACCCCGAACCGGCGGACCAGCGTCTCCTCGGTGACGTCGGCCACCTCGTCGCGCAGTCGCTTGCGTTCGGTCACCCGGTAGCGGGTGATCGAGAGCCGGTCGAACCGGTCGTCGAACTCGTCGCCGGGCGTCGGCAACTCGACGACCTCCTCGGCGTCGGGTGTCTCGGCGTACTGCCGACTCGTCGACCGCCGGCGCTGGATCTCTCTGAGCCCGCCAAGCGCGAGCAGGATGCCCAGCACCACGACCAGCCCGCGGTTGGCGGGGATCCCGGTGAGCAACCCGGGGGCGAACAGCGCCAGCAGCCCGAGGACGGCCAGCACGGCGCCCAGTCCGGCCGCGACACGCCGTGCGGTGCTCACGGGTCGCCCCCCTCGGCGTAGGCCGCCTCGATCCGCCGGAGCGTCTCGACGGCCGCTTCCTCCCGCTCGGCGGTCGGTTCCGCCCCGCCGTAGCGGACGTCGGCGAACAGCCGCGTGAGCCGCTCGACGTCCTCGCGGTCCATGCCGGCGTCGACCGCCGCGGCCGCGAACTCGCCGGGCGTGCTCGACTCCGGACGGTCGACCGTCAGCGAGCCGGTCATCTCCGCCCAGGCCCGGTACACCTCGTTTTCGAAGCCCTCGTCGTCGGCCGCCTCGATGCGGTCGGCCGCCCGGCCGGCCGCGGCGCCGACCTCCGCGACGTCGGCCGCCATCTCGGGCGCGTCGGCCTCCTCCTCGCCGCCCGTCTCCTCGGTTTGTGTCTGGTCGTGGTCGCCGGTCAACACGAGCACCGCGACCACCGCCAGGAGCCCGACCACCGCGAGCAGGAGAAACTGCGAGACGAGCGACGGCGACGCGACCGCTCCCTCGCCGCCGACCAGGCCACCGCCCTGCTGGCTGGGCTGGCCCGTCGAGGTGACGTCGAGGAGTTCACCCCGCGGCGCCGTCCGGCAGGAGGTCAACAGGAGATAGCCCAGGAAGCCGGGATAGCCGACGACGAGCGCCCAGCCCAGCCCCATGGCGGCGTCGTCGTACCAGCGTCCGAGCGCGAACACGCCGAACAGTCCGAGCGCGAGCAGTCCCTGAACCAGCGGCTGTTTCAGCGCCGCGACGCAGATGTCGACCGGTTCGGACCCCTCGCCGAAGTCGAGGATCGACCAGCGGTCGCCCTCGCCGTCGCCGGTGGGCGTCTCGACGGTGTCCTGCTGGCCGCCGACCCGTTCGGGGTTCCCGAAGTTCCCCAGCCCCGTCTCCGTCGCCGTCGTCGAGTTCAGCGTCGCCGCCGCGAACGCGAGCGCCGCCAGACACAGGAGGGCGAGCACCACCGTCCGGAGGCTCAAGCGGGAATCGTCCACACCCCCGGAAACGGGAGCCGGCGCCCTTAGTCTTTCGCGCGTAACCCCACGCACGAGTCCGGATCCGCGCCGTCAGGCGCAGGTCGCGCCGTCGAGCGCGAGACCGGACCCGCGCCGGCAGGACGGAAACGATCGGTGGGGCGTGATCCGGTTCCCCGTCGCCGGGGGACAGACCCGTGACACACATCGTTATCCGGCCCGGGCCCGTCCGTTCAACCGATGCACGCCGCTCGACTCCACGAACACGGTGGCCCCGAGGTACTGCAGACGGACGATACCGACCGGCCTGATCCCCGGGACGACGAGGTGCTCGTCGAGGTAGGTGCGGCCGGCGTCAACCCCGTCGACACCTACTTCCGGGACGGGTCGTACGACCCTGTCGGCCTCCCCTTCACCCCGGGGGTCGACTTCGCCGGCACGGTCGCCGCGACGGGCGCCGACGTGACCGGCTTCGCAACCGGTGACCGCGTCTACGGCACCGGCATCGGCAACGCCTCCTTCCAGGGCGGGTACGCCGGATACGCGACGGTCCCGACGGACAGGGTCGTCGCCCTGCCCGACGGCGTCGACCTCGCGGAGGCGGGGGCCGCGGGCGTCGCCGCGGTCACCGCCTGGCGCGCCCTGATAGACCACGCCGACCTCGGACCGGCCGAGGACTGTCTCGTCCACGGCGGGTCGGGCGGCGTCGGCCACGCGGCCGTCCAGGTCGCCGACGCCGTCAGCGCCCGCGTCGTCACTACCGCCGCCCCCGAGTACCGCGACCGCCTTCGCGAGTTGGGCGCCGATGCGGTGCTGGACTACGACCGTGACGACCTGGCCGACGCGGTGCTCGACGCGACCGACGGCGGCGCGGACGCCGTTCTCGACCACCGCCTCGACGACTACCTCCAGTTCGACGCCGACGTGGCGGCGACGGGGTGTCGGGTCGTCGGCATCGGCGAGAACAGCCCCGACCCCGGATTCACGGACGACGGCGCCGCCCGCTCGAAGGACGTCAGCTACCGGTTCATGAGCATGTTCAACACCCCCGACCTGCGGGTCCCCCTCCGTGGGGTTGCCCACCTCATGGACGCCGACCGCCTCTCGGTCGAACTCGCCCGCACCTACGACCTGGAGGAAGCCGGCGAGGCACAGCGCGCCGTCATGGAGGACAGCTTCCTCGGCAAACTCGTCATCGAACCCTGAACCGATTTCGCGGCACTCCACCGTGACTTCCTCCCCGTTCGTCCCGACCCTTCGAGGTGTACGGTGACGAGTAAGCTAACCCACCCCTAAAGGGGTGGGCTTTCACCATGGACTCCCGCTCTAACCGAATCCGGCACGGGTTTGACCCCGTTCGCGTTCAGCATCCCGGTGTTCAAGCGCACGCCTACGGGTGCGCCTCCCTCGCCCCCAGTTTGGTTGCGAAGGAGTCGATAGCCGATGTTCTTCGCGGCGTTGTAGTCCGCGTAGTTCTCGTACCCGCACTGTTGACAGCAAAAAGTGTCCTGCGACGGGCGGTTGTCCTTATGCGTAAAGCCACACGACGAACACCGCCGCGACGTGTTCTTCGGGTTCACCTGCTCGACACGAATGCCACGTTTTTCGGCCTTGTACAAGACATACTCATACAGACGACGGAACGCCCACTCGTGGAACTTGCGAGCGTTCGGCATCCGGTCGCGGATGTCCGTCAACCCCTCGAAGGCTACCACCGTACAGCCGTTTTCTGTGGCTTCTTTGAGCAGTTCATTCGCCACGCGGTGAAGATGCTGCTCGAAGTGACCTGTCTCCGTGCGTCCGACCGCTTGAACGCTCTCGTGGGCGTCTCGTGTCCCACACTCTTGGAGGGATTTCCGACGTTCGACATACTCCGCCCGCCAGTGATTCAACTCGTCAGCAGACCAGAACACGCCGGTCGACGTGACGGCGATATTCTCGACCCCGAGGTCCACGCCGAGAACCGCTCCGTTCACGGCCGGGTCGGGGGCATCCACGTCCGCCTTTGTTCGGACGTGGAGGTAGAAGTTGCCACGGCGGTAGTGGAGTGTCGCGCCGGTTTGCTCCCACTCGTCAGAGTGCAGGTATTCGGAGTGGGGCGTGTCGCGGGTTTCGTCGGGCAGGACGTACTCGGCGGTGACGCGCCCATCAACGGTGGACAGCGAAGCGTGGTCGTCGTAGAGGGTGACGTTCCGCTGGTTGTACTCCACGAACGGCGTGGAGAACGTCGGCAACGAAGCGTACTCACCCTTCGACCACTTGGCGACGACGCCTTCGAGCGCATCGACAGCACGGTCACGGGCCGATTGGACGTGGTTGCTGTGAAGCCGCGTCTGCTCGCGCACGTCGTCGTAGGTTTGTTCGTGGAGAACGGACGAGCGGGTTTCAGCCCACTCGCCGTCCCACGCAGCGTCCACGACGTAGTTGGCGGCCCACAGGAACTCGTCAATCGTCTCGTGAAGCAGGTCCGCCGTCTCGTCGCTCACGTCGAGTTTGACCGGGACGGTTCGGCAGACCTCCATACACATCACAGCACGACCCATGCTTAAAAAGGTAAATATAGTACGGTGGGGGAGTCGGCCCTGCTGTCACCGGCGGTTAAACAGTCAAGCGAACGCGCTTCCTCCCACCCCTGAAGGGGTGGGTTTCCGCGCTGTACAACGATGACATGGATCGGGAAGTTTATAATGAACTATCACAAGGGTTGTAGTACGATGAGCGACACCCGCACGGCACGGTTTGTGCGCATCGCTGGCCGCCGCGTAAAGCGGGCTATCTCGCCCGCATAGCACCTTCTCACCCGATTCAGTTCGTGCATCGCGCTCCGAACAGCAGCACCATACACCACACATGCGACCCAATGACGCGTTCGAGACGTTCGACGAGGCGTACAGTTACCCGGTCGACTGCGAGACGGTCATCGAGACGATGGGCGAGACGCGGATCGAATCACCGAACGGTCCCGGCGAGACCGTCGCCGAGACGCTAGAGCGGTCGGGACGCGAGGAGTTCCGGTCGGCACAGGAACTGACAGACGCCTTCCTCGGGACCCTCTCCGACGAGTACATCGGCCGGAAGTACTACGACGACCGCGGCGACAACCAGGGTATGGCGACCAGTTGGTCGTCCTGATACGGTCGGTTGTACCGATATACCGGTATTTCGCCGACCGGTTCGACGGCGGGACTTTCTCCGCGAGATATCCACGGGTGAACGGCGTCGCTACCGCAGGTAATGGAAGGCGTAGGTCTGCGTGTACCCGGCGTACTCGCCGCCGAAGGCCGTCCTGATCGCCCGCGAGGTGTCGGCGTACGTCCCCCGGTCGCAGTCGGGGTAGTACTCCTCGATGGTCGTCCGGATCCAGGTGTCCAGCGGGACCGCCTCCAGGAATCCCAGCGAGAACAGGAGGACGCAGTCGGCCACTTTTTGCCCGACGCCGACGAAGCGCGTGAGCGCCTCGCGGGCCGCCTCGTAGTCCTCGGGGACGTCCCCGGGGTCCTCGCCGTCGGCGACCAGCCTCGCCGTGTCCCGGACGTACGGCGCGCGATAGCCCAGACTCAGGTCGCGCAGTTCTTCCTCGCTCGCCGTGGCGAGCTGTTCCGGCGTGGGATAGGCGTGGTACGTTTCGCCGTCGAACTCGACGGGCGTCCCGAACGCCTCGCGGAGGCGTTCCTGCATGCCGTGGATCCGTGAGACGCGCATCTGCGCCGAACAGATGAACGATATCAGCGACGGGAACGGGGGGTCGCACACGAGGTGCATCCCCCAGTAGGCGTCATAGGCGTCCCGGACGATGTCGTCGTCGGGGGCCGTCGCGCGAATGGCAGGCAGGTCGTCGTCGAGGCGGAGCCGCTCGCGCAGGACGGGCGTGGCCTCGACCGTCGACTCCCACTCCAGGCGGTCGTCGACCTGCCTGATGCGGAGGACGGCGGGCTCGCCGTCGACGCGTGCGGTCGTCTCGTACCAGGCGTCGCCGCCGTGGACGCCCGTCTCCTCGTACATCCGCCCGTCTGGGCGGTCCCAGAGGTAGGACTGCCCGCTCTCGACGGTCGACTGCAGGTCGAACGGTCCCGACAACTCGACGACCCCGCGTTCCATACCCGGGCCAGGGAACCACCCGGCTTTGGCCTTTCGAGTCCGGGACGCCGGAAACGTCGCGGTCCCGGGCGGCCACCGACCAGAATTTATATGGACGGGTCGCCTACGCGGGACCGAGTGACAGGACAACGAGAGCGCGCCGTCGTCGCCAAACGAATCGACGACGGATCGGCAGACACCACGGAGATCCGCAACCTCGCCCGCGCCGCGGGCTGCGAGGTGGTCGCTGCGGTCACCCAGACGCGAAAAGAGGACCCGGCGACACACATCGGGGAGGGGAAAGCCGAGACGCTCGCGGCGACCGTCACCCGCGAGGACGCAACGGTCGTCGTCTTCGACAACCAGCTGGGCCCCTACCAGACGTACAATCTCGGGAACGTCCTCCCCGAGGGCGTCCGACTGCTCGACCGCTTCCGGCTGATCCTGGAGATCTTCGGCCAGCGCGCCCGGACCAGGAAGGCACAGCTACAGGTCGAACTCGCCGAACTGCGGTACGAACTCCCGCGGGCCGAGGCAAAGGCCAGCCTCGCCAGGCGCGACGAGCGCCCCGGGTTCATGGGCCTGGGCGAGTACGACGAGAGCCGCGAGGAGGACATCAGGGCCCAGATCTCCCGAATCCGGGACGAACTCGACCGGATCGAGGAGACCGAACAACACCGCCGCGAGCAACGTCGCGAATCCGGGTTCGACCTCGTGGCGCTGGCGGGCTACACCAATGCCGGCAAGTCCACCCTGCTCCGGCGGCTCGCCACCGACGTCGACGTCGACGAGAACGAGGATGTCCATCCCGACCTGGACATCACCGCCGAGTCGGAGGACCGCCTGTTCACGACGCTCGGTACGACGACGCGCAAGGCCGATATGGACCAGCGCGACGTCCTCGTCACCGACACCGTCGGGTTCATCTCCGACCTCCCACACTGGCTCGTCGAGTCGTTCAAGTCCACGCTGGATTCGGTCTACCGGGCGGACCTGGTCCTCCTCGTCGTCGACGTCAGCGAACCGACAGCGGAGATCCGGGAGAAGCTTGTCACCTCACACGACACGCTCTACGAGCGCAACGAGGCGCCTATCGTAACGGTGCTAAACAAGACCGACCAGGTCGACGACGCGGAACTCCGGGAGAAACGAGCGGCGCTGTCGGCGCTCTCCCCCAACCCCGTCGCGGTCAGTGCCAGGACGGGCGCCAACGTCGACGCGCTCGAGGACCGCATCCAC
This sequence comes from Halobacteriales archaeon QS_5_68_33, assembly GCA_003023785.1. Classification (GTDB taxonomy): domain Archaea; phylum Halobacteriota; class Halobacteria; order Halobacteriales; family Haloarculaceae; genus QS-5-68-33. The sequence continues at coordinate 30,752 of PXRS01000009.1, forward strand.
GCGGAACTGCCCGACTACGAGCGCGAACGCCTCGTCCTCCCGATGACCGACGACACGATGAGCGTCGTCTCGTGGATCCACGACCACGCCAACGTCTCCGACGTCGACTACGGCGACCAGGTCGTCATCGAGTTCGAGGCCCGCCCCTCGATCATCGAACGATCCCGCGCCAAGGCCGGCGAACTCGCCCCCTCCGCGTGAACCGGGCGCTTTCGCTCACGTTCGTTCCTCGCAGGAGCGGGTCGGGAGGGATTCGAACCCGGTGCGAGACGGTCGCCTCACTCCGTTCGGCGCTGCGTCTCGCGTGATTCGAATCCTCCCTCACCTTGCTGGTCGCTCACGTTCGTTCGCGACACAGACAGCGGGTCGGGAGGGATTCGAACCCTCGACCGCCTGGTTAAGAGCCAGGCGCTCTAAACCACTGAGCTACCGACCCTGTCGAAAACACAGCGACACCGGCACATAACAATTTTGAATGACTATCGTCCACGCCCCAGCTTCACACGCCTCCCGCGAACCGCTCCGCTACTCCCCGCGGATCGGGAACGCGATGACGTCCTTGATCGTCTGGCTGTTGGTCGCGAGCATCGCCAGCCTGTCGATCCCGACGCCCAGCCCGCCCGCGGGCGGCATTCCGTGGGCCAGCGCGTCGAGGAAGTCCTCGTCCATCTGGTGGGCCTCCTCGTCGCCGGCCTCGCGGCGCGCGACCTGCTCGGCGAACAGCTCGCCCTGCTCGACCGGGTCGTTCAACTCCGTGTAGGCGTTGGCGAGTTCGAACCCCGCCGCGAACAGCTCGAAACGCTCGATGCGCCCCTCCTTCTCGCGGTGGTCCTTGCACAGCGGCGTCGTCTCCTTCGGGTGGTCGACGACGAACGTCGGGTCGACGATCTCGTATTCCGCGACGTTCTCGAACAGCTCCACGATGCCCAGCCCCCGCGAGTAGCCGCCGGGGAACTCCCCACCGTGGGCCAGCGCCAGCTCCCGAAGCTCCTCGTCGTCGCACTCGGTGACGTCGATGCTCTCGTCGCTGTACCGCTCGATGGCCTCCTCGGGGGTCATCCGGGGCCACGGCGGCGAGAAGTCGATCTCGACCGGTTCGGTCAGCACGTCGTTTTCCTCGTCGGTCCGGACGTTTCCGTCCGCGTCCCGGAGCGGATTGTCGTAGGTCACGACGAGGTCCCCGGCCGCCGCCTCGACCAGGTGCGCGACCAGGTCCTCGGTGAGGTCCATCATGTCCGTGTAATCGGCGTAGGCCTGGTAGAGTTCCAGCATCGTGAACTCCGGGTTGTGGGTCACGTCGATGTCCTCGTTGCGGAAGACCGGCCCCACCTCGTAGACCTTCTCGAACCCGCCGACGAGCAGGCGCTTGAGGTGCAACTCCGTCGCGATCCGCAGGTACATCTCCTGGTCTTTGGCTTCGAGGTGGGTCTCGAACGGCGTCGCGTCGGTCCCGCCGGCGACGTTCTGGAGGACGGGGGTCTCGACCTCCAGGAAGCCGCAGTCGTCGAGAAAGCGCCGCAGTTGGCGGGTCATCCGGTAGCGCGTCTCGACCGGGTCCCGGACCTCGCCCCACCAGAACTTGACCGCGCGGGTTTCGTACCTGTCCCCGAGTTCGGACTGGCTCGGCGGGTTGTGGTGTTTGAGCGTCTTCGTCAGGAAGGTAAACGAGTCGGCGTGCAGCGAGAGTTCGCCCGTGTTCGAGCGGACCGCCTCGCCCTCCGCACCGACGATGTCGATGAAGTCCAGTTCGTCGATGTGTTCGTAGCCGTCGGTGTCCTCGTCGAGGATGAGCTGGACGGCGCCGGACTCGTCCTCGATCTCGACGAAGGCGATACCGCCCAGGTCGTTAATCCGGTGGACTCGGCCGGCCAGCCGGTGGGTGGTGTCGTCCTCGATCTCCTCGATGTCCTCGTACTCGTCGACGAACCCGCCGACTGAGCGGCTCGGCCGGAACGCCGGCGGGTAGGGGTCGACACCCGCCTCCCGGAGCCGGCCGAGCTTCTCCAGCCTGTCCGGCGCGAAGTGGTCTGCCGGGTCGAACTCGGTCATTACCCGGTGTTGACCGGTGCGTGGATTAACCTTTGTCGTCTCCGCTCCGCCGTCTCCCGGACCGCCAGCTCCGGCCCCGGCCTACCAGGTGAGCCCCTCGTAGACGAGGCCCTCGCGACGGGAGACGATGTGACGACCGTCCACGACGACCGGGTCGGCCATCCGGTCGAACTCGTCGTCGAGGGCGGCGAACTCGTCCCAGTCGGTGACGACGAGCGCCGCGACGGCGCCGTCGAGCGCTTCCCCGGGCGAGGCGGCGTACTCGACCTCGGGGAACCGCTCGCGCATCTCCGCGGTCGCGACCGGGTCATAGCCCACCACGGCTGCGTCGCGTTCCTGCAGGCCCTCGATGACGGGGATGGCCCGCGAGTTGCGCACGTCGTCGGTGCCGGGCTTGAACGAGAGGCCCAGCACCGCGACGCGCTCGCCCGCGACGTCGGCGTGCTCGTCTAAGAGCGCGAGCAGCCGGCGGGGCTGTTTCTCGTTGACCGCGAGGACGGCGTCGAGCAGCGAGGGGTCGTAGTCGGCATCGCGCCCGGCGGCGGCGAACGCCGCGACGTCCTTCGGGAAGCAGTTGTGAACGACCAGACCATCGGTCGTCACGAACGTGTGGTTGTTCTCGACTTCCAGCGAGTACACGTCGACTCCGCCGTCTTCGACCCCGATATCGTTGACTTCGACGGTCGTGAACGTACCTCCGTCCGTGTATCCGAGCGGTCCACACTCCTTGTCGTAGGCGTCGAGTCTGTCCCGTATCTTCTCCCGTTCCTCCGAGAGGAACATCTCGTCCAGCATGGCGATCTGGCGTTTCGAACTGACACGCAGGAAGTGGGCCGGCACCGTCGATTTCGTGGATCGTGACGTCTTGTAACTGGGAACGATACCGAGACTGTGCAGGAGGAACTGCATCCCCTGGATCAGGTCCTCGCTCACCGACCCGTAATCGTACACGACGGCGTTCGAGTGGTTCGTGTATTCGATGTATCCGTCACCACGGAATAGACCTGACAGGAGCGCCTTCTTGTTCTCTCGTGGCTCCTGATGTGCGAGGTCCGGGACCCGCGCCGAGTAGGACCCGGTTCCGCATCCGAGCCATTCCAGAAAGCAAGCAAGCACCCGACTCGACACCTCGATCTGTGTGCTCGTCTCCTTGGTCTCCGTTCTGTACCGGATCCCGAGACGATCGAGGTACGACTCCACATCCGAGACGTAGGCCCCCTCGTCGGTCGGGTGGAAACTCAGGAACACCCGCTTTCGAGTGGTCGACCCGTGTCCGGAGTCGTCGTCGTTGATGTGCCCCTCGCTCAGATAGTATCCGATGAACCGCCAGAACGACTCGTCGGCCGAGATTATCGCAGGAACGTAGGTCTGTCCTCCGCCCTTGGTCGAATAGATCGCTACGTCCGCTCTCTCTATCGGCAGTGAGTCTTCCGCTTCGAGGAACGCGTCGAGCGTGAGGTAGTTACCGCGAACGAACTCGTGTCGCTTGTCGTAACTGAACTGCCGGTCGTATTCGGCCAATACTTCCCTGAACCGGTCTTTGACGGTTTCGAGGTCGAACGATGGTTTGAGATACACGTTCCCGTTTTCGAATTCGTCCGCCGAACGGACGAGTTCGATGAGGTCGAAGCTCTCAGCGGGGTCTGAAGGGATGTCCGTTCCGACCGGCAAGGTGTCGCCCTCGGCGAGTTCCTCGGCAAGACGAATGGTCAGTTCGCCGTCCTCGACGGTCACCATCGGGTGGTCTTCCGTTACGGTGACTTCCTTGTTCATCCGCGTTCCGACAGTGTACAGGTCACCTTCGTACGAGCGTCGAGTCGCGGCAGTGACCGGTTCGAAAGTAAACTCGCCGTTTTCGCCACAGCTCAGGACGGATACGTCATCGAGTTCCCCCTCGGTAGCGTATCGGTCGTAGAACGCTTCGAGGGTCAGGAGTTCGGTCCCCTCGCCGTCTTTCGCCATCACCCGCTGGTCGCCGGTCAGACACGACCCTCCGAACCCCACCCCGCTGTCGAGGAAGGCCCGCTGGATCCGCTCGTCCAGGCCGACGGCGTCGGCTACCTCGTAGGCGTCGACGCCGTACTCCTTGCAGACGTTGCCGATCTCGTTCATCGCCGATACCTTCGTCGCGAGCAGGCAGTTGTTGGCGTACTTGATCGCCTCGGCCTCGCGGATGCCGGTCTCGACGACGTCCGTCTCGACGCGCTCGACCAGCGGGTCGAACACCGCTCGCATCGTCTCGCGCATCGGGTCGCTCTCGGCGCCCAGCACGATCTTGTCCGGGTGCTGGAAGTCCGAAACCGCGGACCCCTCGCGCAGGAACTCGGGGTTCATGCCGAACTCGACGCCCTCGCCGACGGTCGTGCCGGCGGCCTCGGCGACCAGCGGCGCGACCACGTCCTCGGTCGTGCCGGGGACGACCGTGCTCTTGACGACGACCCGGTGGTACTCCTCGTCGGCGATGGCCTCCCCGAGCATGGTCGCAGCCGACTCGACGGCCGCGGTGTCGAGAGATCCGTCCTCGTTCGAGGGCGTCTGGAGGGCCATGAACGTCACGTCGGTCGCGGGGACGGCGCCGTAGTCGGTCGTCGCGGTCAGGTTCTCGCCGGCATGGGTCGCGACCAGGTCCGCGAGACCGGGTTCGTGGATCGGCGCCTCGCCCGCGTTCAGGGCGGCAACGATGTCCTCGTCGATGTCGACGGCAGTCACGTCGTGGCCCAGGTCGGCGAAACACGCCGCGACCGTGGTCCCGACGTAGCCGCTCCCGAGAACGCTGATATCCATACCCGAGAGTCGCCGCTGGCGCCCATCAACGTTGTGGTGGCCGGGAGACGGCGTCCGCCGCCGGCTTCTCATACTGTCGGACACAAGTAATGCCACCGTTTGGTGGTGATTCCGGGGTCTTTGAGACGTCACGTTCCCGAACGTCGGAGAGCACGTTCCTGTACTCGTGTCCGACAGTATCACCCGCCGCGGACGAGCGGTTCGTACCAGTCGCGGTTCTCGCGGTACCAGTCGATGAACTCGCGGACGCCCTCGCGGACGGTTCGGGAGGGTTCGTACCCCAGCAGGTCGTTCGCCTTCTCGATGTCGGCGTGGGTGTGGTCGGCGTCGATGTCGTAGCCCTCGGTGTACTGGATCTCCAGGTCCGGCGCGAGTTCATCCCGGACGAGTTCGGCCAGTTCCTGGATGGAGATCCGGTCGGTACTGCCGACGTTCAGCGCCTCGCCGTCGGCGGCGTCCGTCGACAGGAGCGTCCGGTTGACGGCGACGACGTCTCCGACGTCGGTGAAATCGCGGGTGACCGACCCGTCGCCGTAGACGACCGGCGGGTCGCCGTCGAGACACCGCGAGACGAAGTTCGAGATGGCCATGCCCGGCCGCATCCGCGGGCCGTACACGGTGAAATACCGGAGCGCGACGGCCGGCACGCCGTACTGGTCGGCGTAGACCATCGCGTAGCGCTCGCCGGCCAGTTTCGAGGCGCCGTACGGGCTGACCGGCGTCGTCGGGTGCTCTTCGTGGTAGGGCAACGAGCGCGGTTTTCCGTACACCGAGGAGGAACTCGCGAAGACGAACCGCTCCAGGTCGGTGTCGGCCGCCGCCTCCAGCAGGTTGAGCGTCCCGTCGACGTTCACCTCGTGGTACTTCCGGACGGCGTAATCGGTCCGGACGCCCGCCTGCGCGGCGTGGTGATGGACGCAGTCGGCTCCGGTGACGAGTTCGGCCGCCAGTTCCCGGTCGCGGACATCGCCCTCGACGACCCGGCAGGACCCGTCGCTCCCGGCGGCCGCGGCCCGCACGGCGTCGACGTTGCGCTCCTTCAGCCCGACGTCGTAGTAGGGGTCGAAGTTGTCGAGGACGACGACGTCGTGCCCCGCGCGGGCGAACGTCTCGGCGAGGTGCCCGCCGATGAAGCCGGCACCGCCCGTGACGAGGATCTCCATACCGACCACCAGACCGCTCTGTCATAAAAATGGTCACGGTTCGGACTGGCACCCCGACCGGTTCGACGACATCCGGAACTGGGCCCGGGAACGTATCGGAATACTGAACTCAGTGCGGTGCTAACGGCCGACAAATGGACGAACGCCGACGACGGGTGCTCCGGGCGACCGGACTGGCACTGGCGACTGGCCTCGCCGGCTGTGGCGGCGACGGCGATGCGAACACCGACGGCGAACCGGGAGACGGCGAAGCCGGGGATACGCCGAGCCCGACGGGGACGGCGTCGCCCACGGCGACGGAACCCGACGACTCGACGCCGACGGCGACCGATGGCGGCGGGAACTCGACGACGCCGACACCTGCGCCGACCGAATCCGGGGCCGACCCGACGCCCACCCCGACGCCGGGTGGCGCGGTCGACCTTGTCATCGAAAGCGAGGGGTTCTCGGCCTGGGTCCTGGCCGAGGACGAGAGCGGCGAGGTGGCGCCGACCGACGAGTCCAACCCGACGATGACCTTCGGGGTGGGGACTAGGTACGCCGTCGAGAACAACGGGTGGGACACCCACCCGTTCGCGCTCCGCGCGGCCGACGACTCGCCGCTGCTTTCCCAGTCGGCCGACGGTTCCTACGAGGACGACGACGCCGTCGACTGGGTCGACGACGGCGGGACGTTCGCGTTCACGATGACCGACGACCTCGCCGCCGACCTGAACCATTACATCTGCACCGTCCACAGCTCGATGCGCGGCGAGGCCGAAGCGAACTGACCGACCGTTTCTCGCCGCTTCCCCTGCAACCAGTGCACGATGGAGCGATTCGCGAACAGCTCTCTGATACAGTCGGTTGTAATCAGTTCCGGATCTCGTCGAACCGGTCGGGGAAATACCGGTAGATCGTGACAACCGACCGTATGATACGCCGACCGCGGGATCGAGAACCCGCCGACTGCCCGCAGGAGTCCCTCTCCCCGCACCGGAGAGCACGGTTTTTCCCGTTCGCTGTCGAACGACCGAACATGGACTTCGACATCGTCTCACCGACGGCGATACGGGAGGGGCGCGCGACAGACGCGTACTTCGACCGGACGGTCGAGGCGCTGGAACACGCCGGCAAGAACCCCCGCGTCGTCGCGGAGGTGACCGCCGACCAGTTCCCCACTGGCGAGTGGTCGGTCTTCGCCGGCGTGAGAGACGCCGCAGCGTTGCTGGAGGACCATCCGGTCGACGCCGACGCGCTCCGCGAGGGGCAACTGTTCGACGGCGGTCCAGTCATGCGCATCGAGGGCGCCTATCTCGACTTCTGCCGGTTCGAGACGGCGCTGCTGGGCTTTCTCTCCCACCCGACGGGCGTGGCGTCGCGGGCGCTGGAGGCTCGTCTCGCGGCGCCGGACTCGCCCGTATTGAGTTTCGGGTCGCGCCACGTCCACCCATCGCTGGGCGCGATGGTCGAGCGGTCGGCACTCGTCGGCGGGCTGGACGGCATCTCGAACGTCGCGGGCGGCGAGATCCTCGGCGTCGAGGCCGGCGGAACGATGCCCCACGCGCTGGTCATCTGTTTCGGCCGCGGCGAGCAGGAAGCGGCCTGGCGGGCCTTCGACGAGGCGGTCGACCCAGACGTGCCCCGGGTCGCGCTCTGTGACACCTACAGCGACGAGGTGGACGAGAGCCTCCGGGCGGCCGAGACCGTCGAGAACCTGGACTCGGTGCGCCTGGACACAACCGGGTCGCGGCGGGGCGATTTCAGACACATCGTCAGGGAGGTTCGCTGGTCGCTGGAGGCCGCCGGCCACGGAGATGTCGGCGTCTTCGTCAGCGGCGGCCTCGGCCCCGAGGAATTACACGAACTGCGCGACGTCGCCGACGGCTTCGGCGTCGGGGGGTACGTCAGCAACGCCGACCCGCTGGACTTCGCGCTGGATATCGTCGAGGTCGATGGCGAACCCGCGGCCAAGCGGGGCAAACTCACGGGCACGAAGGAAGTCTACCGGACCGACGACGGCGGGCATCACGTCGGCCTCGCGGCGAACGACGGTCCCGCGGACGGCGAGGCGCTGCTCGAACCGCTGGTCCGCGACGGCGAGGTCGTCCGGGAGTTTGACCTCGACGCGGCCAGCGAGCGGGCGCTGGCCGACGCCGCGGCCGCCGGGTTGAACGACCGACGGGCTTAATCCCCCCAGCGACGTAGACCCGGACGGCAGAGGGAGCCCGGCCACCGTGTCCCGGCCCGACGTTCCGATGCCGTCGGGACGCTCGCAAGGGACATGAGGAAAGTCCCCCCATCGTCCAGGCAGGTGACCGGGTGCAAACCCGGAGCGGGAGACCGCTGGCGCTGGAACAGAAACGAGACCCCTCTCCCCGACCGATGAGGCGCGCGAACCCCGAGCGAGGCATCCGCCGAAGCGAGGGGGAGTTGACCCGCCGAGGGATAGCGTGGTTCCTACAGGAACCACACACGGGAGAGAACGGATGGAACGGCGAATCCTCACCGGTGCAAGCCCGCGCGACAGGTAGCCCGGACGCGGCGCGGGCGCTCAGCCGAATGCCGGCAAAACAGAAGGGGGCTTACTCCCCTCAGCCACGTTATACGGTCGGTTGTACCGATTTTCGATATTTCGCCGACCGGTTCGACGAGATCCGGAAATGACTGACAACCGACCGTATCAGACATCTACAAGGGGCGTCGAGACGACGGCCCCGGTGTGGACCACGAGCGACTGAAAACGGCACTCGAACGGTTCGAGGGGAGCGAGGAGACGCGCCACGTCGTCGCCCGGCAGGCCCGCGACCTGGCCGACTCGGGGCGCATCGCCGAGGACTTCGGCTACGAACTCGGCGTCGAAGATGTCCTCAGCGATCTGAAGGACGCCCCGGAGGGCCACACCCTCGCCGAGCGCTGGAACTGGTGGATCGGCTCGCTCGAAACATCCCACGGTGGCTACCACGAGTTCCGCGTCAGACGCTGACCCGCCACAGACGTCTCTCGGGGCCGTCGAACACGCCGTAGCGGCCACGTCAGGTCAGAGCACTTCCAGCCCGTGTTTCTCTCGAGCGTGGTCGAGCAGTTCCTCCGTCGTTTCGAACTGCTTACCGCAACTGCACACGTGATACGTCGGAGGCTCCTCCTGGCGTGTCGCCATGTCCGTACCGTCGACCCGGAAGGTAATAATTGTTTATGCGGTATGCGCATGGACGACACAGCCCCCGTAGTGACAGACCACGGGCGGAGCAGCGACGAGGGATGGACCGCGCGGGGCGCGGGAGGAATCCGGTCGCCGGATTCCGGCGACCCGTCGGGGGTACCGGAGGGGTTACGGTCGTGGGGGGTCACCTCCGGGTGATGGCATCCGTGATCGTTCTCGGGGAGACGAGGTGACGGTGACGACGGACCGGGACGCCCTGACCGGCACGTACGACGTGCTCGTCGACTACCTGACGGACTCGACGCTGACCGACGCGCAACTCGATGCATTGCTCTCCCACGCCGAAGCGGGCGGCGGGTACGTGGGCGTCCACTGCGCCTCGGACCTGACCTCCACGTACGATCCCGACGACCTCATCGACTCCCGCGAGGAGCCGTTCCCGGAGCTGCGCGAACTGGTCGGCGGGCACTTCCTGACCCACCCCGAGCAATCCGAGTTCACCGTCGAGATCACGGGCGAGCACCCGGTCGTCGCGGGCGTCGCGGACTTCTCCGTGTTCGACGAACCCTACCAGGTCGCGGTCGACGACGACGTGCGAGTGCTGGCCCGGATGGACCACCCCGACCTCGATGCGTACCCGGTGGTCTGGACCAACGAGTCCGCGGGCCGGGTCGCCTACGTCTCGCTGGGGCACACCGACGAGGCCTTCGAAACCGACGCGTTCCGCCGCGTTCTCGGAAACGCCGTCTCCTGGGCCGCCGAGGGGGCCTGATCCTGTCGGCTGTCGCTTCGTGCGCTCGTCCCGATACATTGTGACAGAAGAGTTTCTCGAACCAGTCCTCCGGTGAGCTGATAACTCGTCGGCTTCGTCGCAGGAAGGCGACGACGTGAATGGACCCAGTGGGTCCAGAACGAAAGTGCTTTTACTCGGGGAGGGGCAACTCGAAGTGCACGCAGGGCGTGGGTAGCCAAGCCAGGCCAACGGCGCAGCGTTGAGGGCGCTGTCCCGTAGGGGTCCGCCGGTTCAAATCCGGTCCCACGCACCTCCTGCGCGGGCGACGGTCGCGACCGAGGCGGCAAAACTGCCGAATCACGTGAGCGGAGCGAACGTGACGCCGACGAGCGCGCTCGTCGGAACTGCACTCACGCAAACTTCCTTTCGGAGCGAGTCGGTGAGCGATGACGCTGTCCTGGGGCGGCTCGCCGGCGTTTATACGGTCGGTTGTAAATCATTTCCGGATTTCGTCGAACCGGTTGACGAAGTACCGGTAAATCGGTACAACCGACCGTATCACTCCCTCCGAAAGACCAGAAAGAGGCCGAGCGCGAGCGCGGCGGCCTCGAAGCAGGCGAGGACGACGAACAGCAGTTGGGTCGACCCATACGTGAGCACCGCGCCGGTGATGGAGGCCCCGAGCGCCCCGATCCCGAAGATGGCGAGGTAGGTGTAGCCGAAGGACAGGCCCCGATGGTCGGGCGGGGAGAACTTCGCGATGGTGGCCTGGCTGAGCGGTTGCATCCCGAACAGGGTGAAACCGAGCGCGACGCTGACCGCGAACAGCGCCGGGAGCGACTCCGACGCGGGGACGAACAGGAGCGCGATCACGACGAGCGCGCCGGCCATAGCCGCGAGGCCGCGCTCGGGGGCCATCGCGTCGGTGAGCCGGCCGCCGACGTACTGTCCGCCGATGCCCACGGCGAGCAGGCCGGCATAGAGGTACCGCGAGAGGTCGAACTCGCTGGCGACGGGGCCTTTCGAGACGGGGCCGACTTCCTCCGAGGCCCCGAAGAGGGGGTCGAGGAAACCGCTCAGCATGTCGGGGAGGAACGTGAGCATCCCCCGGTAGTAGAGGCCGTTGAACATCACTAGGGCGAACACCGCCAGGAACCCGACCGTGAACACGCCCCGGGATGCCGAGAGGAACTCCGAGAGGGAGTCGATGTCGGTCGCGGGGGCGTCCCCGCCGTCGGTCGCCGCGAGCGCGGCGGTCTCGTCGAACTCGACGCGGAGGCCGACGGCGCTCGCGACCAGCGCGGGGACGGCGAGCACGGCGACCGCGACCTGCCACTCGACCGCCAGCAGGAGGACGGCGGTCAGGAACGGCCCGGCGACGATGCCCGCGTTGCCGGCCATGCCGTGGTAGGCGAACGCGGCGCCGCGTTCCTCGATGCCCTTGCTGATGAGCGTCAGGCCGGCGGGGTGGTAGACGCTGGCGGCGATACCCCAGACGGCCAGTGCGACCGTGATGCCGGCGACGCCCGGGAGGACCGCCAGCAGAAGAAAGGAGACACCCATCCCGAGGGTACAGGCGACGATCAGGGCCCGGGAGCCGAAGCGGTCGACGAGGACGCCGGCGGGGAGCGCGCCGACGCCGAACAGGCCGTAGCCGACGGCGACGACCGTGCCGAGCGTCGCCGACGTGACCGGAAACTCGACGAGCCACACCGTCAGCAGGATGGGGATCGACAGTTCGTACGTGTGGACGAGTCCGTGCCCGGCCATCACGAATCCCGTTATCGCGCGGTCGTTCCGGTTCACGACCGCCACCCCCGACCCCGTCGTGTCGACACTCGCTGCATCATCACGTGTTGCTACGACCTCTTGATTGAATGCGGTTTTCGTTCCGGAACCCGACGCTCGCGCCACCGGAAGCGACGGTTCCGAACTCCGCGGCGCGAAACGACCCGGCAGGACGGCCAGCGACCCGGGAGAACGTATCGGAGACACCGGGGACCGTGCCGACGATGCCGAACGAAGGACCGAAGACGCCGGAGGGCAGGACCCGGGTCCGGGGGCCTGACGTCGGCTGTCTCCACCGTCTCGATGGTCGTGGGGGTGTCGGTTTCGGTCGGCCCTTCTGTCCGGGTGGGCGTGTCCTCGCCGTCGGCGACGCTGCCCTCGCCATGGACACCGGATGTCACCGGAGAGATACGGGGAGTCGGTCACGGGGTCGAGAGGTTCCCCGGGTCGATGTCCGGGACCCGCCCGCGGAAGATACCCTCGACGTCCTCGGTGTCGACGCCGAGCGACTCGCGGAGGTCGGCGAGACGCCGTTCGACGCGGTCGCACTCGTCGCTGGCGGCGAGTTCGGCTTCGCTTTTCTCGCGTTCGAGAGCGGCCTTCTTCGAGGCCAGCGAGAGGAACCGCCGGAACTCGTCGTCGTAGCCGGCACGCTCGACCATCTCCGCGACGACGCCGGTGACGTCCGTGCGGTCGACCGGCTTGACGACGTAGGCGTCGAAGGACATGTCGACGATGTCGAAGTCCGGGTCGACGGCCGTCAGCATGACGACCCGGGGGTCCAGCGCCCGCGAGTTGGTCTCCGCGAGCACCTCGTCGCCCGACCGGTCGGGCATCCGCCGGTCGAGCAGCATCACGTCCACCGACGCGTCCAGCGCCTCGAGGGCCGCTTCGCCGCCATAAGCCGTCCGCACCGCGTACTGCCCGTCGAGAAACGCGGCGTACGTGTCCGCGACGGCCCTGTTGTCGTCGACGACCAGCACCGTCGCCTGCGCGTCGCTCATCCGGGACGCCCCCCGCTCCCGGGGACCGGACCGGACGCTGTCTCGACGGTCATCGTCGGGCCGTTCGACGCCGTCGGCATATAGCTTGGCCCCTGATTTTCGTTCCTGAAACCTTCGAGTCACACGCACACTGCCAGTATACACGCCTATTCAGCCAGTAACCCGAGTTCAATATCATAGTAGATAATTGGATGGAAAAATTTATATATGTACAGCAGATACACGTACGTGTGGCACCAGTTCGGTGCCTCAACCTCCACCCCCCACCCACCCACATTCCACTTACCTTTCGACGGTATCCCCCGAGTGACGACGTCATCCTGTGATATCGAACGTCCGAGAGCGCCCGGTGTCGAAAATGGTGTGTGCCCCCCGAGCGAAGGGGGGTATGTCCGACGCGACCGTTGCGGCGCTGGCGCCGGTAACGGGCTTTCTGACGGGTGCGGCCTTCCGGTTTCTGAACGTGCCGATCCCCGCGCCGCCGAACGTGAGCGGTATTCTCGGGATCGTCGGGATCTACCTGGGGTACGTCGTGCTCGACCATTTCGGTGTCGGCGTCGACCTCCTCGGGTACATCTGATACGGTCGTGTAACCGGCAGTATGGGGAACGGAGGCGGGTACCGGCCGGTCAGTCGTCGGCGCCCGATGGCTGCCCGGTAGGTCGGGTGACCTCGCGGTCGGTCCGCTCGCCCTCGATGTCGTAGGGGTACTCGCCGGTGACACAGCCCAGACAGAGGTCCGTCTCCGTTCGACCGAGCGCCCCGGCGATGGCCTCGATCGAGAGGTACGATAGCGAGTCGGCCTTTATTTCGTCGCGGATCTCCGCGACCGAACGGTCGGCCGCGATGAGTTCCTCGCGGCTTGCCATGTCGATCCCCATATAACAGGGGGCGACGATCGGCGGCGCGCCGATACGGACGTGGACCTCCTCGGCGCCCGCCTCGTGGAGCAGTTCGACGAGTTGCGTCGAGGTGGTCCCGCGAACGATGGAGTCGTCGATGATCGTGACCGTCCTGCCCTCGACCGTGCTCCGGATGGGGTTGAGCTTCAGCCGGACGGCGCGCTCGCGCTCGTCCTGGGTGGGCATGATGAACGTCCGGCCGACGTACCGGTTTTTCATCAGCCCCTCGGCGAACTCCACGCCGCTCGCGCTTTCCGAAACGCGTTGCGCCTCGTTGGCTGCCTCCGCGTAGCCCGACGCGAACGACCGTCCCGAGTCGGGGACGGGCATCACGACGTCGGTCTCGATGCCCGACTCCTCCCAGAGCGAGCGCCCGAGTTCGCGACGCACCTCGTAGACGAGTTCGCCGTCGATGATGGAGTCCGGCCGCGCGAAGTAGATGTGCTCGAAGAAACAGTGGGCCGTCGTCTCGGCGTCGACCAGCTGGTAGGATTCGAACCCCGTCCCGTTGGGGTCGAGCACGACCAGTTCGCCCGGGCGGACGTCCCGGACGATCCCCCCGTCGAGCGTGTCGACCGCCGCGCTCTCCGAGGCGAGGACGTAACCGTCCTCCAGTTCGCCGATACACAGCGGGCGGTTGCCCTTCGGGTCGCGCACCCCCATGACGGTCTCGTCGTGCATGACCGTCAGCGAGTACGACCCGTGGATGCGGTTCATCGTCCGCTTGACCGCCCGGACCAGGTCGGCCTCGAGGAGGTTTCGCGCCAGGTCGTGGGCTATCACCTCGGTGTCGCCCTCCGAGGTGAAGGCGTGACCGAGGCCGGCGAGTTCGTCGCGGACCGCTTTCGTGTTCACGAGGTTGCCGTTGTGCGCGAGTCCCAGTGACCCGCTCTTGAACGACACCGAGAACGGCTGAGCACAGCAGTTGTTCACGCCGCCCGACGTGGGGTAGCGGACGTGGCCGATGCCGTTCGAGCCGTTCAGCGGTTCCAGGTCGCCTTCCTCGAAGGCCTCGCTGACCAGCCCCATTTCGACGTGGCTGTGCTGCTGGAAGCCGTCGTGGGTGACGATGCCCGTGGATTCCTGGCCGCGGTGCTGGAGGGCGTAGAGGGAGTAGTAGAGCGGGCGGGCGGCGTCACGGTCCCGGAGAGAGATGCCGACGACGCCGCACTTCTCGTGCATGCCTTATTCGCCTGCTTTCGACTGCCAGGCGTAGTCTCGGCGCTTGGCCGATTCACCGAAGCCACAGGACACACAGACCTTCTTTTTCACGTGATAGGACTTCTCGCCACACCGGCGACACTTCACGTGTGTCGTGGTGTTTTTCTTGCCTTGGCTGGGGGTACCTGCACCAGTCATGGACGTATCGACACGACGTTGTCGCCGCGTATAATCGTTGTGTCTCCGTTTTCGACGACCAGATTCATGTGCTGGTCGTAGCCGGTGAGCTCGCCGACGTACTCCTCGCCGCCCTTGAGACGGACCGTGACCTCCTCGCCGAGCGACGCCTCCAGCACGTCCAGCGGTCGTCCACTCATACCCGAACTGGCTGGCCTCGCGTGCATAAACGTACCGCCTCGAACCGGTCCGACACCCCGGGACCAGGGGCCGCCCGTTACTCCTCGCTCGCGGCCAGTTCCGACAGCCTTCCGGCGGACCGCAGGTCCCCGACGGTGCAGTACCAGGCGCCCCGGACCCCGTTACGGTCGTTCTCTACCGGGGTGTCCAGCGCCACGAGGCCGCCGAGTTCGAAGACGACGACACGGTCCGTCTCGGAGAACGGGTCGACCGTCGCCGCCCAGCCCTCGGCGTCGAGCGGTCCCTCGCCGCCCCGTTGCTGTTTGACCCGGTCGGTCACTCGGGCGTAGTGGGTGACCGCCGACACCGGCGCCGTCCGGTAGAAACCCATGTATTCGAACGGCTCGGTCGTTCGGTCGTACGACCGCGGACACGGGTACAGTCCCTCGCGACAGCGCCGGAACGTGTCGGGTTGTGTGGCGACGACGCAGACGCGGGCATCTGCCGGTGCGCGTTCGCCGGACGCCGGTTCACCGGGCTCGGCGTCCTCGCCGTCGCTTCCCTTCATGGGCGGTCCCGTACCCGTTCATACGGTCGGTTGTAACTCATTTCCGGATGTCGTCGAACCGGTCGGCGAAATACCGGTCGATCGGGACAACCGACCGTATCATTCGTAGACGTGGACGCTCCCCGTCGCCCGGGATTCGATCTCGTCCCAGTCGTACTCGACGCCGAGGCCCGGGCCCTCGGGCACCTCGACGCAGCCCTCGTCGTCGACGGTGTCGAGCATGTCCGAGTAATCGCCCGCGTAGACGGGCGGCTGGGTGTTCGGCGCGTCGGGGTGGACCAGCGCGAGTTCGTAGTAGTTGGTGTTGCGCGTCGCAGCGATGCAGTGGCGTTGCGCGGGACCGG
The DNA here is from genome assembly GCA_003023785.1 of Halobacteriales archaeon QS_5_68_33. GTDB lineage: Archaea > Halobacteriota > Halobacteria > Halobacteriales > Haloarculaceae > QS-5-68-33. The sequence goes on from PXRS01000009.1 coordinate 46,747, forward strand.
GCGCGTGGAACTCCACGTCCAGGCCGTGGCCCTCGGCGACGCGGGCGCGCTTCATCGCCCCTGTGATCCCGCCGTCGTACTCGGGGTCGGCGCGCACGAAGTCCGTCGACTCGGCGTCGATGAAGTCGGTGCAGGGTTCCAGCCCGCGGACGTGTTCGGTCTGGAGGATGGGCGTCTCCAGCTTTCGGCGCAACTTCCGGTGGGCGTGCTGAGAGATGCCGCCGTCGCGGTAGGGGTCCTCGTACCAGAAAAAGCCCTGCTCGTCGAGCGCCCGGCCCAGCTTGAGGGCGTCGCCGAACGTCTCCAGTTCGCAGGCCGGGTCGTGCATCAGGTCCATCCTGTCGCCGACGCGCTCGCCCACGGCGTGGACCGCCTCGATCTCCCGCTCTAAGTCCCGCGAGCCCTCGCTGCCGCCCCAGCCGTGGATCTTGAACGCGGGATAGCCCATGTCCCGACACTCGGCGGCGAACTCCGCGAACGCCTCCGGGCTGTCCAGCCCGCCGTTCTCGTCGCCGTGATAGGTCGAAGCGTAGGCCGGAAACCGCGTCCGGTAGGTCCCGAGCAACTCGTGGATGGCCGCGTCGTGGTGCTTGCCGGCGAAGTCCCACAGCGCGATGTCCACCGGCCCGATACCCATGCGGTCGTACTTCCGGAGCGCGCGCTTGATCTCCGACCAGTGGCGCTCCCGTTCGAGGGGGTTTTTCCCGACGAGGTAGTCGGCGAAGGTGTTGACCTGTGCGGCGCCGGGGGAGTTGCCGCCGACGTACTCCCCGGTGATGCCCGCGTCGGTCTCGATCTTCAGCGCGAACAGTTTGCGCTCGACCGACTCGCCGGGCGTATAGACGAGGTTGAACCCGTGGTGGTCGGTCCCCATGTCGGGGATCTCGTAGGCGAACTCGACGCTCTCGATCCGGGTGATCGCCGGGGCCATACTCGGGAGTGGACGGCCACGCCCATCAAAGGCAAGCCTCCGGCAACCGGGGCCGGAACGACCCGCTGGCCGCCGGTCGGTCACGCCGTCGCGGCGACGGCCTCGCCCAGCAGGTCGGCGGCGAGTCCGACCTCGCGCTCGGTCACGTCCAGCGGCGGGAGGATCCGGAGCGTCTTGTGCCCACAGCCCAGCAGGAGGAGCCCCCGCTCCATCGCGGCGGCCATCACGTCGTCGCGGCGCGCCTTCGTGTCCCACTCGACGCCGATCAGCAGCCCCTTGCCGCGGACGTCGACGACCCCGTCGAGGTCGGCGTCGCGGACCCGCTCGCGGAAACTCTCGCCGCGTGCGGTCGCGTTGTCGAGCAGGTCCTCCTCCTCGATCACGTCGAGCGTCAGCGCGCCCTGCAGCGCGGCGACGACGTCGCCACCGCCCCACGTCGAGGAGAGCCGGGACCGCTCGGCGGGGAAGACGTCCTCGCTGGCGAGCGTCGCGCCGACGCGCAACCCCTTGCCGGCCGCGATGACGTCCGGTTCGTAGGGGTACTGGTCCGCGGCCCAGAACTCGCCGGTCCGGCCGACGCCGGACTGGACCTCGTCCGCGACGAGCGTGAGGTCGTGTTCCTCGCACAGCGCCGCTATCTCCTCGGCGAACGCGTCGCTGGGGTAACGCAGGCCGCCCTCCCCCTGGACGGGTTCCAGGACGAGGTAGGCGACGTCGTCGGGGTCGACGGCACCCCGCTTCGGGTCGAGCAAGCGCCGGAGCCGTGACCGCTCGCCCGAGAGGAAACCACAGGAGCAGGTCCCGGGCGTACAGGCCCGGTCATCGCAGTAGGGGACGTCGTGTATCTTGCCGATCTCGGGGAACTCGCGGCGGTAGACCGACTTCGAGCGGTTCAGCGAGAGCGCCCCGAGGGTGCGGCCGTGGAACGCCCCCTCGAAGGTGATGCCGTAGTCGCCGCCGTGGTCGTAGGATACCTTGATCGCGTTCTCGACGGCTTCGGCCCCGGAGTTCGAGAGGAACACGGTATCGAGGCCGTAGTGGCTCGCCCGGTCGGTGAGCCGGGCCATCAGGTCCGAGGGAGCCGGCAGGTCGTGGTCGTCGAGCGGGCCGCTGGCGACGTAGAAGTCCTGGCCGGCGATCTTCGCGGGGTCGGGCAGGTCGAACCCCGCCATCCGCGCTCTGAGCGTCGGGTTGTTGTACCCCAGCGGCGCGGCGGCGACGTGGCCGGCGAAGTCCATCAGGACGTTGCCGTCGACGTCGGTACAGAAGGGACCGACTGCGGGCGCGGTGTGGTCCCAGACGAACCCGTAGACGTACGTGCTCGGTGCGGCCGACTCGTGGTGGTAGTCGACCCACTCCCGGGCCCGTTCACCCGGGATTTCGTCGACCGACGGCTCGACCGTGTCCCTGTCCATACCCGATGCAGGGCCACTCGGGAGTTACGTCTTTCCACCCGGACGTGATCTGCTCATACTGCCGGCTGTAAGTCTGTCAAGGATTTCGCCGCCCCGGGGCGGCGAATATCTTCACGAAGTTACAGCCGGCAGTATCAACTCGTGCCGTCACGGACCCGGCGTATCACGAGCCGAACTCACCGATCCGGTGTCGTAACACGTAACGGAGTCACGTCCGGGTGGATCGTGCCCCGATGCCGGCGGCGTCCCCGACCAGGGCGGGCCGCCGTCCGAGCGGGGAGTCATACGGTTTATTGTAGATTATTTCCGGATAGCGCCGACCCGGGGTCGACGCGTACCGGTAAATCGCTACAATAAACCGTATCACAGCGTCGCGACGGCGGTGACGGCCGCGGCGGCGACCAGCAGGACCGTGCTGAACGCGGCGACGCGGGTGGCGAACTCCCGGTCGGGGCCGCCGAAGGTCAGGCCCGCCTTGACGAGGATGCTCGCGGCCGTCGCCAGCAGGATGGCGAGGACGGCCTCCTCGGCGGTCAGGGGACCGCCCCGGTAGAGCAAGACGGCGGAGGTGGTCGCGCCCGCCGAGGAGACCAGCCCCGTGAGCGCCGCCGTCACGTAGAAGCCGGCGGTCCCGAACTGGCTGGCCGCGAGCCCGCCCGCGACGACCACCAGGAAGAAGAGCCCGCCGAACCCGAGGACGCTCCGCAGCGAGAACGGGCTCTCCAGGTCCATCTCCAGGTTCTCGCCCCAGTCGGCGGTCAGTGCCGCGATGACGAAACTGCCCAGGATCACCGCCCCGAGCGGGACGACGGCGCCGACCAGCAGACCGGACTCGAGCGTGAACGCGAGGGCGATGGTGAGGTTGCGCGCGGCCATGGCCGCGTCGGCCAGGAGGATGGCCGCGACGGCGTAGGACCGCGTCTCCGGTCGCTGGCGGACGTGGTTCAGCATCGCGCCCACCACGGCGGTCGAGGAGGCCAGGCCGCCGAAAAAGCCCGTGACCGCGATGCCACGGCTCCCGTAGGTCTGGACGACGGCGTAGTTGACGATGCCGATGCCGGCGACGGTGACGACGAGCAGCCAGATGACTCGCGGTTCGACCGTCACCGCGAGGCCGCCGGTGCCGATCTCGTAGCCGCCCGGCGGCAGGACCGGGTAGACGACGAAGGCGATGATGGCGAACTCCGCCGCCGACCGCAACTCCGCGCGCGACAGGCCCCAGGCGAACGAGTGCAACTCGCGTTTGAGCACCAGCAGCAGCGACGAGAGGACGGTCACCGTCACCGCCTCCAGCGGGAACTCGCTCGCGACGAGCACGCCGACGCCGTACGCCACCAGCAGCGACACCGACGTGGTCAGCGAGAGCCCGTCGATGTCGTCGTCGAGCATCGCCTGGACCGCGACCAGCACCCCCTGGACGATCACCAGGGCGCCGCCGACCACCACCAGCGACTCCACGTCCACGATGGTGAAGACCGCGCCGAGCAGACTCGTCAGCGAGAACGTCCTGATGCCCGCGGACTTGTGTGACCACTCCCGCTCGAGGCCGAGAAAGAGACCCAGCGCACCCGCCAGGACGACCTGTGCGACCTCGCTGTCCAGCGGGAGTTGGGCCAGCGACTGCACCTCTCATCGTAGTCCGGCTTTTGAGGGGTCCGAGAGATGGGGCCGGCATGGTCTCCTTCGAGTTCGACGTCGACTGGCGATACACCGCCTGGGTCGGGTTCGGGGCCGTCCTCGCCATCGTGTTCTACTACTCGACGCGGCGGATCAACGGACTGATCCAGGAACGGGTCGGCCAGCGGACGGTCCCGGCGGCATGGACCCGGTGTACCTGCCGCGGTCCGGGCCCGCGGACGTCGGGTCGACGACGGGCAGGGACCCCGCGAGCGGGTCGCCCGAAGAAGGGGACGACTCCCCCTAGAGGTCGACGTACTTGTTCTCCCACTCGCGGCGCGCCTCTATCTCGCGGCGCCCGCGCCGGGTGAGACTGTAGAAGTTGGTTCGGCGGTCGCGCTGTCCTTTCTCGACGAGACCCTTGTCGACGAGCGTATCGAGGTTCGGATAGAGCCGTCCGTGGTGGATCTCCTTCTCGTAGTACCCCTCCAGCTCCTCTTTTATCGCGAGACCGTGTGGTTCCTCCTTACCGGCGATCGTGTACAGCAGGTCACGCTGGAATCCTGTCAGGTCGTACATCGGTAAGTTACACTCGCCAGTTAGTATCGAATATAAATAAAGATGACGCTCCGCGGGCGAGTTCGGTTCACTCCCGGTGTGTGTGGCCGGTCACCGCCGAGCCAGTACAACTAACGGGCCTGATGGAAACGCCGCTCCCGTCGTATTCGCGTTGTATCACGAATCGAAAACCCGGGTCCGGACCGTCGCCTCGTTCGGACCTGACTAATACATGACAAATACATCAGTTGACGGCAGGATCCGTCGGATACGTACCGGTTCGGCCGCCGTTCAAACACATCCGGAGAACTGTCGGACGAATGCGGGGCTACGGGACGTAGCGTCGAAAGGAATGGAAAGCGAAACGCGTGGGGAAAAACCCACGCGCACGCTTGCCGCCCTGAATTGGTCCCCGCTGACGCTTCGGCCCTCCAAGCGAAGCGTCACGTGACACTACCCGGTGGGAATCACTTAAACTTACCGACCTCACCCCGGGCGGAGACTCCCCCGGCCGGCGGTTGCGTCGGGTGAATGCCGACGGGATTCCCGCCGGACCGGGCCCGTTTTGAGGGTGGCGGCGCTACGGGGGGCCATGAGGGTTCGCGGCGAACGCGAGTGCAAGGGCTGTGGGACACGCTGGTCGTACTACGACACGGGGGGCATCACCTGTCCGGAGTGTGGGAGCGTCCGCAGCGTCGGCGTCGACGACCGGACCGAACACACCGCCAGCGCCGCCGAGTTCGACCTGACGACTGTCCGCGGGCTGGTCGACGACGTCACCCTGGCGGAACTGGCCGGGGAGGTCGAGTCCGCGTGTGCCGACCACGTCCGCCGCGTCGGGTTCGTCCACGCCGGCGAGATGCTCGTCCTCGACGACGAGTACCTGGCGGCCGCGGAGTTGCGCCACGTCGCCGCCGACGTGGGGCGCGCGATGCGCGTCTCCGACGCCGAGGAAGCCTACTTCTTCGAGTTGCTCGCGAGCGCCGACCGGGGCGACCGGCCGGCGCCCGCCGAAGTGCCCGACTCGCTACGGAGCGCGCGCGGCCTCGCGGCCGCCGAGGCCGTCGACGCCTACGGAACCGAGGTGCGGCGCTACCTGGAGGACCACCCGGACCGGACGGCGAGCACGCTGCTGGGTCAGCTGGACGCCCACCGGAAGCGCGTCGCGGCGCTCGACGGGGACGTCTCGCCCCGGACCGCCGAACGGCTCGTCCGGGTCGCCCGGGACGTCGGCCGCGCCGTCGCCGAGGACGACGAGAGCGCGCTGGCCCGTGCACGGAAGCGTCTCGACGACCTCTCGGTCGAGGTCTAGAGCGAGACGTCGACGCCCGAGCGCAGGCTCGCCGCCGTGACGGTGTTGTACAGCAACATCGCGCGGGTCATCGGCCCGACGCCGCCGGGGACCGGCGTGATCGCGCTCGCCGTCTCCCGGACGCTCTCGAAGTCGACGTCGCCCACCAGTTCGTACCCCTTCTCGTTGTCGGCCTCGTCAGACTTCGTCTGACTGCCCTCCGAACCCTGTTCGGAGACGTCGACCTGGTTGATGCCCACGTCGACGACGACGGCACCGTCCTTGACCATCGAGGCGTCGATCATCCCCGGCACGCCCGCGGCAGCGACGAGGATGTCGGCCTCCCGGGTCCTGGCAGCCAGGTCCGCAGTCCGTGAGTGACAGACCGTCGTCGTGGCGTTGCCCCCCTCGGCCTTCTGGATGAGGAGGTTCGCCATCGGCTTGCCGACGAGTCGCGAGCGGCCGACGACGACGGCCTCCTTTCCCTCGGGGTCGACGCCCGCCTCCTCTAAGAGCACCTGAACGCCGTGGGGCGTACAGGGTTTGTAACGGGTCTCGCCCGCGACGAGGCGGCCGATGTTCTCGGGATGGAGGCCGTCGACGTCCTTCTCCGGGTCGAGCGACCGCAGCACGCGCCCGCTGTCGACGTGGTCGGGCGTCGGCATCTGGACGAGGACCCCGTCGACGTCGTCGTCAGCGTTCAACTCCTCGATGGTGTCGTACAGTTCCTCGGCGGGCGCCTCCGGGTCGAGTTCGGCGTCGGCCGTGGCGATACCGACCTCCTCGCAGTCGTTCTGTTTCATCGAGACGTACGTCTCGCTCGCCGGGTCGGTGCTCATCAGGACCGTCGCCAGGCGGGGCGTGACGCCCGCCGCTTCGAGTTCGTCGACCGCCGCGGCGACGTCCCCGCGGACCGACTCGGCCACCGCGTTGCCGTCGATTATCTCCGTCATACGCGTCACCGCGTCGGGCACTCCTATGAAGGTCCCGAAGTGTCACGATTCCCGCAGACATAGCCGACAGCGTCGACACGGTCGGGACCGCCGACCGTATCAGGTCTCGACGGCCGTATACGGCACGACGTCGACCCGGTCGTCCGCTCGCAGGTCCCCGTCGGTGAGCACGAACCCGTCGGCGGCCGCGAGGCGGGCACAGGTCGACACGCGGCGGGGCCGAAACCGCTCGCCGTAGAGGTCAACCGTCGACGTAGCGTGTCCGAACGGAACAACGCGCACCGTCTCCCTCTCCGGGCCGTCGCTTCCATGCACCGGGCCGCCGCTCCCGTCCACCAGTTCGACGGGGACGACGAACGTCAACTCCTGGTCGGGGACGGGCAGGTCACAGGCCATTCGTCCGCGGAGCGCCGGCACCCGCTGGCGGCCGACGAACAGCGGCCGGAGGAAAAGCGTCGCGCTCGAAAACGCCGCGCCGGGTGGCCCGGGCAGGGACGCGACGGCCGTCCCCGAGTCCGGGAGCCACGCGACGGTCGTGTTCGACCCCGGACGGAGGGGAACGTCACGGACCCGCACCTCGGCCGCCTCGCCGAGGACGCCCGCCGTCTCGTCGGTGCGCCCGACGCCCGTGCCGCCCGTGGTCACGACGACGTCGTGGTCGGTCGCGAGCGCGGCGACCCGTTCGCCCGCTCTGTCGGGGTCGTCCGGGACGCTCCCCGCGAGCGCGGGCGTTCCGCCCCACGCCCGGACGAGGTTCGCCAGCGTCTCGGAGTCCCGGTCCGGTTCGCGCCCCTCGTATATCTCCGTCCCGGTCGCGAGGAGCGCCGCCGAGAGACGCGGCCGGACGGGGGCCGCGTCGCGGCCTATGTCACGCAGGAGCGCGGCGTCGCGCGGAGCGAGCCGCCGGCCGGCGTCGAGGGCCGTCTCGCCCGCCGCGACGACGCTGCCGCGCTCGACGACGTTCGCCCCGGTATCGACCGGGATCGACCGGAGAGCGTCGTCCCCGACGCGTGCGTCCTCCCGGGGGATCACGGCGTCTGCGCCCGCGGGGAGCGGCCCCCCGGTCGCGACGCGGCGAGCGGTCCCGCGCTCGTGTTCGGGCGCCTCGTCCCCCGGCGTGGCCCGTTCTTCCGCGAGCGAGAGCGGCGGGTCGTCGCCGGCTGTCACGGCGAACCCGTCCATCGTCGCGTGACTCAGCGGGGGAACGTCGCGCTCGGCCACGACCGGCGCGGCGAGGACGCGCCCGGCCAGCCGGTCGAGCGGGGCCTCCTCGGGGCCGCCGCCGAGCAGTTTCGCCCTGAGCGAGGCGAGCGCCGCCCGGGCCCGCTCCCGTGTCGTTGCGGGTGTCTCCATGCTCGTTCTTTCGGGAGACTGGCACTTGTAGGTTCGACTCCCGCCGCCGGCCACGTCGTGACGGAAATTCTATAGGAATGTTTAATGGACTTTCATCCCACTACCGTGCGTGAGGGAGTGAGATGAAAACACACGCACGCGGACACGGGAACTGAACCGTGGAGTTCGACGGTACAGTTTCGATCGAGGGAGTGACGATGGACGAGGTCTGGCTGGCGCTGTCGGACCCCGTCATGATCAAGCAGGCGCTGCCGGGGTGTCAGTTCCTGGTCGAGGTGGAGGAGGGTGACGTCGACTTCGACGCCCTGGCGGCGTCGGCGCCCGACGAGGACCCGCCGACGCTGCCCGAGGCCTCGCCGGAGGACATCGCGGAACGTGCGTTCGTCGAGGGCGGGCGGTACGCCGCCCTGATGGAGATAAGCGTCGGGAGCGTCTCGCCGAGTTTCGAGACCGTCGTGACGATAGAGGAGCGCGAGTTCCCGCACATGTACGCCGGCGGCGAGGGCAGCGCCTCGAACTCCTCGTTCGAGATGTCCTCGTGGATGGACCTCGTCGAGACCGAGGACGGCGTCGACGTGGAGTGGGGGGCCGAGGCCGACGTGTTCGGCCGGGTCGCCCAGATGGGCCAGCGGGTCATCAACCCCGTGGCCAACCGCGTCGTCGGGCGCTTTTTCGACAGCGTCGAGTCACAGATCAGCGACGTCAGTACCGACGACTCGTCGGGTCTCCGCGACCGCGTTTCCGGACTGTTCTAACAATGGAACGAGATATCACGCTCACGGTAAACGGCACCGAACACGAACTCAGCGTCGAACCGCGCACGCTCCTGATCCACGCTCTTCGCGACGAAATGGGGTATACCGGCCCGAACGTCGGCTGCGAGAGCAGCACGTGCGGCACCTGTACCGTCCACGTGGACGGGAAGGCCGTCAAGGCCTGTACCGAACTCGCGGTCCGGGCCGAGGGCTCGGAGATAACGACCATCGAGGCTCTGAACGAGGACGGCGAACTCCACCCCCTTCAGGAGAGCTTCCAGGAGGAACACGGCCTCCAGTGTGGCTACTGCACGCCGGGGATGGTCATGACGGCCGCGGAGTTCCTGGAGGAGGAACCCGACCCCGACCGCGAGGAGATCCGCGAGGCGCTGGAGGGCAACCTCTGTCGCTGTACCGGCTACCAGAACATCGTCAACGCCGTCGAAACCGGCGCGGAGAAGATGCGCACCGAGACGGCCGCGGACGGCGGCACCGTCGAGGGGGGTGACTGAGATGGCGACCGAGGAGCGACGGTCCGGCCCCGACGGGGTCGAGACCGTCGACGCCGACGACGTCGACGCCGCCGACATCCTCGGGTCCGCCATCGAGCGCCGGGAGGACCCCTCGCTGCTGACGGGCGACGCCGAGTACACCGACGACATCCAGTTGCCCGACAGCGCCCACGCAGCCATCCTGCGCAGCCAGTACGCCCACGCCCGCATCGAGGGGATCGACACGAGCGAGGCCGAGGCGATGGACGACGTCGTCGACGTCTTCACCGCGGAAGACATCGACGTCCCCGGGAACCTCCCGACGGCCTGGGACCTCGACACGCTCCGGACCGTCGACCACCCCGTGCTCGCCGAGGACCGGATCAGGTACCAGGGCGACGCGCTCGCCGTCGTCGTCGCCGAGGAGCGCTACCAGGCCCACGACGCCGTCGACCGCATCGACGTCGACTACGACCGCCTCGAAGCGGTGACCGACCCGGAGACGGCGCTCGACGACGACGCGCCGGTCGTCCACGAGGAGGAGGGGACCAACACCGCCTTCGACTGGGAGATCGGCGACGCCGACGAGACGGACGCGGCCTTCGCCGAGGCCGACCACGCCGTCGGGATCGACGTGACGAACCAGTTGCTCATCCCGAACGCGATGGAGCCGCGGGCGGCCATCGCGGACTACGACGACTCGGACGACGAACTGACGCTCCACATGACCACCCAGAACCCGCACGTCCACCGCCTGCTGCTGTCGGGGGTCATCGACCACCCCGAGCACAAACTGCGGGTGCGGGCGCCGGACGTCGGCGGCGGGTTCGGCTCGAAGATCCACCACTACGCCGACGAGGCGCTGGTCGCCCTCGCGGCAAAGCGGGCCGAGCGGCCGGTCAAGTGGCAGGCCACCCGCACCGAGACCTACCTCACCGACGCCCAGGGGCGGGGCCACGAGACCCACGCCGAACTCGCCGTCGACGACGACGGCACCATCCGCGGGTTGCGCGTCGACACCGCGGCCAACATGGGCGCGTACCTCTCGACGTTCGCGCCCGCCGTCCCCACCTACCTCTACGGGACGCTCCTCTCGGGGCAGTACGACATCCCCGCGATCCACTGCGAGGTGTCGGGGGTGTTCACGAACGTCCCGCCGGTCGACGCCTACCGGGGCGCGGGTCGGCCCGAGGCGTCGTTCGTCGTCGAGCGCATCGTCAAGGAGGCGGCCGACGCCATCGGGATGGACCCCACCGAACTCCGCAGGCATAACTTCCCCGACCCCGACGAGTTCCCCCACGCGACCCCCGTCGCCATGGAGTACGACTCCGGCGACTACGACAAGACCCTGGACCGGGCGCTGGACCTCGTCGACTACGACGAGTTCCGCGAGCGCCAGGAGCGGGCCCGCGAGGAGGGCCGCTACATCGGCGTCGGCCTCTCGTGTTACATCGAGGCCTGCGGGCTGGCGCCCTCCGAACTTGTCGGTGAACTCGGCGCCGGCGCCGGCCTCTGGGAGAGCGGCCTCGTCCGCTTCACGCCGTCGGGCACTGTCAAGGCGGCCGTCGGCACCTCCGGGCACGGCCAGGGTCACGACACGACCTACGCTCAGGTCGTCGCCAACGAGCTCGGCGTCGACTACGACGACGTCGACGTCGACGAGGGCGACACGGACGCGCTCCCCCAGGGCATGGGCACCTACGGCTCCCGCAGCGCGGCCGTCGGCGGGTCGGCGCTCGTCCAGAGCGCCCGGAAGGTCGTCGACAAGGCCCGGAAGATCGCCGCCCACCAGCTGGAGGCCGACCCCATCGACGTCGAGTTCGAGGACGGCGAGTTCTACGTCGCCGGCGCGCCCGACCGCTCGATGGGCGTTCAGGACGTCGCCCTGGAGGCCTACCTCGCCCACGACATCCCCGACGACATCGAACCCGGGCTTGAGGCGACGACGTTCTTCGACCCCGACAACTTCGTGTTCCCGTTCGGGACCCACGTCGCGGTCGTCGAGGTCGACCCCGACACCGGGGAGATCGAGTTCGAGGACTACGTCGCGGTCGACGACGTGGGCAACCAGATCAACCCGAAGATCGTCGAGGGCCAGATCCACGGCGGCGTCGCCCAGGGCGTCGGCCAGGCGCTCTACGAGGGCGCCGAGTACGACGAGAACGGGCAACTGGTCACGGGGTCGATGCAGGACTACACCGTCCCCAAGGCCGAGCACATCCCGGACATGGAGACCGACAGCACGACCACGCCCTCGCCGGTCAACCCGCTGGGCGTCAAGGGCGTCGGCGAGGCCGGCACCATCGCCGCGCCACAGGCCGTCGTCAACGCCGTCGTCGACGCGCTGGAACCGTTCGGCGTCGAGGACATCGACATGCCGCTGACCAACGAGCGGGTCTGGCGGGCGGCCCACGGAAACGGAGGTGACAGCTGATGTATCCCGACGAGTTCGAGTATCACAGCGCCGACAGCGTCGAGAGCGCAGTCAGCCTGCTCGCGGAGAACCCGGAGGCGGAGCTCATCGCCGGCGGGCACAGCCTGCTGCCGACGATGAAATCGGGCCTCGCGAGCCCCGACGCGCTGGTCGACATCAGCGGCGTCGACGGGCTGGAAGGCGTCGAACGCGACGGCGACAGCACCCGTATCGGCGCGATGACGACCTACGCCGAGGTCGCCGACGACGACCAGTTCTGGGAGGACGCGACCGTCGTCGCGGAGACGGCGGGCGAGATCGGCGACCGGCAAGTGCGCAACCGCGGCACCGTCGGCGGGAACATCGCCCACGCCGACCCGGCCTCGGACCTGCCCGGGGCGATGCTCGCCGCCGACGCCACCGTCCACGTTCACGGCCCCGACGGCGGCGTCGAGGTGCCCCACGAGGACGGGGACACCGCCAGCGGCTACGTGAAGAAACCCAGTCCGTCCTCGGGCTACGCGATGGTCGGCGTCGCCGCCCGTCTCACCCTGGACGGCGACAGCGTGGCCGACGCCCGCGTCGCCGCCAACGGCGTCATGGACCACGGCACCCGCCTGAGCGGGGCCGAGGACGCGCTGGAAGACGAGACGCTCGACGCCGATGCCGTCGAGGCGGCCGGCGCGGCCGCCGGCGACGACCTGGACGAGTACATGGTCATGGAGGACCAGCAGGCCTCCGCGGAGTTCCGCCTGCAGTTGCTCTCGGTCTACACCGAGCGGGCGCTGGAGAAAGTCGGCGAGCGCGCCGGCGCGCTGTAGGCGAGTCGCGGCTCCGTTTCCTCCCGCCCGGTTCGCGAAACGCGCTTTGTGTGTCGGTCTGGACGTTGTGAAGATGCGAGATACGGGCCAGTAGGGAGAGAAATCCGGCGACCGGGCGGAGACTACGTGTGTATAGTGAACTACCCCTGTCTACTCGCCGCCTTCGGCGGTTCCTTGAGGCAGGGGCTTCCTGCTTCGGTGACGCGCTTTGCGGACACCGTAGTGGCGTCCACAGCGAGCGCAGTCTCCACAGGCGTAGATTCGGAGTGAACCACTCCTAGTTTGGCCAGCCCACGCGATAAGACGTTCAATGCGGCGTTCCAGTCCCTATCCAGTTCGAACCCACACGAAGGGCAGGAATGCTCGCGCACCCACAATGATTTATCAGTCTCATCATTACACCGAGCGCACTCTTTGGTGGTGCCTGCAGGTTCGACCTCGATGACGTGACACCCACGCTTCCGCCCGTGATGCTTGAGAGTCTGGATGAAGTCACGCCACCCAACCTCAGCCTTATTCCGAGCGTTCCCGTCACTTTCCAGCATCAGCCGCACGTTGAGGTTCTCCACGAACACCGCGTCGTACGCGCTGGTGTAGTAGGCTGCGAGCTTGTGCTTGAAATCCCGCTTTTTGTTCGCCATCCGAGCGTGGACTTCCGCCACTCGCTGGCGTTGCTCGTGCCAGTTGTTCGAGCCGTGCTGTTTCCGGGAGAGCGAGCGTTGCTCACGCTCCAAGCGTTCCCGTTCGTCCGAGAGGTCGAGTCGCCCGACGCTCACGCCGTCCGAATCGTGAACAAAGTTCAACACCCCAAGGTCAAGGCCCACGCAATCGTCCGGGTCGAGCGCGTCAACAGCGGGTTTCTCAGGCGTCTCGGTCTCAATAGTGAATGACACGTACCACGCGCCCGTGGGCTCTTTCTTCAGGGTGACCTCTTTGATGGCGTCGTGGTCGGGCAAATCACGGTGCAGGCGGACGGAGATTTCGTGGGTGTCACCTGCGAGTTTCTTCAGGGTGAGTTTCGCGCGGCCAGTCGGGCCACTCTTGGTGTCGAGTTCGAAGCCTGACTGGCGGTAGGTGAAACTCTTGTACTCGCGGGGCTTCTTCCAGTTCAATGACCCCACATTGTACCCGGCGGCTTTCAGCTTCCCGAGATTGTTGATGTTGGTGCGGATGCGTTCGACGGCTTTCTGCAACACCGTCGAGTACACGTCCTGTAAGTCAGTCCACCAGTCTTTCATTGCAGGGAGACGGTCGCGGATTTGCCAGACGCGCTGGCGGAGCGTACCTGTGTCCTCGGGGATTTTGTTGAATTCGTGGAGGGCGTGGTTGTAGAGTTGCCGGGTGGTGTCTCGGGTCCAGTCCAACGCCTCTCGCTGGCCGTCGGATGGCAGCAAGCGGTAGCGTGGACTGTACTGCAAGACTGTACACGGAGTGTCGAGGCGGGCCAAATTAAGGGTGTTGGCTCGGGTGACGCACGGCGGTTCATCCCCGGCCTACTCGCTCCCGCTGGTCGCTCGTTGAGGCCGGGGGCTTCTCGCCGGAACTGCTAAATTGCCGCCGGCCGAGGCTCCGACCGCCCATATGCGCCTCATCCAGCTCGCGATCCCCGGGGACATCCTCCCGGACATCGAGCGGACGCTCGTGGACGAGGGGCTCGATTACTACACCACGGGCGAAGCGGACCGCGAGAAGTACGACACCATCGTCCACTTCGTCGTCGAACCCGACGAGGTCGAACCGATGCTGGACCGCCTCTACGAGAGCGGCTTGAGCAGCGAGGACCACGGCGTCATCGTCGACGTCGAGACCGACCTCTTCGAGGAGGTCGAGCGGAACCAGGCGTCCGAGTCGAAGAGCGGTCCCAACGCCCGGATCGCCGACGCCGAACTCCGCGCGGAGGCGGACAACCAGATCATGGACCCCTACTCGTTCGTCCAGATGACCGTCCTCAGCGCGCTGGTCGCGACCGTGGGCCTCATCCTGGATTCGGCGGCGGTCATCATCGGCGCGATGGTCATCGCGCCGCTCCTCGGGCCGGCGCTCAGTTCGACGGTCGGCACGGTCCTCGACGACCAGGACCTGTTCTGGCAGGGCGTCGGCTACCAGGCTGCCGGCGTGGCCGTCGCAGTGGCGAGCACCGCGGCGTTCGCGTGGGCCCTCCGGTACGCGTGGATCGCGCCACCGGGGATGGCCGTCGCCGACACGGCCCAGATCGCCGAGCGGCTGTCGCCGGACATCCTCTCGCTCATCCTCGCGCTCGCGGCGGGCGCCGCCGGCGTCCTGAGCCTCGCGACCCGGACCAAAAGCGCGATCGTCGGCGTGATGATCGCGGCGGCGCTCATCCCCCCGGCGGCGACCGCCGGACTCGGCATCGCCTGGGGCTACCCCGTCGTCGCGATAGACGCGGGCATCCTCGTGGTCGTGAACCTGCTGTCGATAAACCTCGCCGGGCTGGCGGTGTTCTGGTACCTCGGCTACCGCCCGCCCACGTGGCTCGGCGCCCGACACAGCCGGAAGACGGTGCTCAAACGCTCGGTAATGCTCCTCCTGGCGATCCTCGCGGTGTCGGTACCGCTGCTGGTGAACACGGACTCGAAGATACAGGGCTCCCAGCTCGAGGACCGCCTCACGACCGAGGTGAGAGACGCCATCGACCGACCGCGGTACGAAGAGGTCTCGGTGCGGAACGTGGCCGTCCGGAAGGACTCCTCGGACGTGACCCACCCGCCCGAGACGGTGGCCGTCGAACTCGGCATCCCGCCCGATGCGCACTACCCGCAACTGACTGACCTCGTGGCCGACGTGATAGCGGCGGCGAGCGACCGGAATCTCGACCTCAGAGTCAGGTACGTCCACGTCGACGACCCCGGGGACCGGTAGCGCCCGCGGCGGTCCGGCCGGTCGCACGCACCGGCCATCTGTCGTGTCGGGCATCTATCCCAGTCGACCGCGGGTTCGGCCGCCGCTCACCGGTTCGACGACAGTTCGACCCGGTCGTGGATCCGCCCCTCGCGCTCGCGCAGGTGGCGGGGCTGGCGGTCGTTCGCGACGGCCATGACCTCGCTCACGATGCTGAGCGCTATCTCGTAGGGGGAGCCGCCGCCCAGGTCCAGCCCCACGGGGGTGTAGAGCCGGTCGAGTTCCGCCTCGGAGAAGGTGCGACCCTCGGGCTCGAACTCCTCTACCATCTCCTCGAAGCGTTCGTGTGGCCCCATCAGGCCGACGTAGGGGACGTCGGTCCGGAGGAGTTCGTCGACCGCGAGGCGGTCGTCGATGAAGTTGTGGGTCGCCACGACGACGTAGGTGTCCTCGTCGAACTCGAACGCCTCGCGGATCTGCGCGGGCGAGGTCGAGCGGACGTCGTCGGCGTCGGGGAAGCGGTCGGCCTCGGCGTTCGCGCCGCGGAAGCCGATCACCGTCACGCGGAAGTCCGCCTGCGCGCCGAGTTCGGCCATCGGGCCGACGTCGTGGCCGGTCCCGACGAGCACGAGGTCGTCCGGCGCGGCGACGCCGTCGACGAAGACGGTCAGCCCGTCGACCTCGAACGAATCCGCTCGGCCCTCCTCGGTGAGTTCGCGCGTCGCCTCGTCGATGCGGTCGACCAGGCCCGCCGGGAACCGGTCGCCGCCCTCGAACGCGTCGGTCGCGGGGTCGTAGTAGGCGCGGGCGCCCACCCGGCCGGGGTCGTCGCTCTCGACGACGCTCACGACGCCCGTGTCCTCGCCGGCCTCGTGGGCGTCGACGACCCGGCGGTAGGACTCGTCCAGTGGTTCGAGCAGGATGGTGATGACGCCGTTACAGCCGACGCCCAGGCCCCAGACGTCCGCCTCGCCGTCGGGTCGCAGGTCGTAGGTCTCGACCCGTGGCTGCCCCTCGGCGAGGACTTCGACAGCGATCTTCCGGATCTCGTCCTCCAGACAACCGGCGGTGATGTGGCCGACGCCGTCGCCGTCCTCCGGGATCACCATCTTCGCGCCGGGGCGGCGGTAGGCGCTGCCCTCCACGTCGATTATCGTCGCGAGGACGCCCCGGAGGTCGCTCTCCAGGACCTCCCGCACCCCGGCCAGTACCTCCGTCTCCGGTACGCTCCAGTTCGCGTCTGTCATTGGTTTATCTCCGTGTTCCGTCGGCTTGTGGTTTCCCCCG
>PXRS01000010.1 GCA_003023785.1 Halobacteriales archaeon QS_5_68_33
AGACCGGGATTGAGACAGGGTTTTCGAGCCCGACCACGAAGACGTGCTTGACGTCGCGACGGAGAGAAAACCCAGACCGGGATTGAAACGTCCGGACCGTGGACCACGATCGCGTCACAACGCCGTCGCGAGGGAGAGAAAACCCAGACCGGGATTGAAACATCTTCGGCGTGTCGCTGCTGGCCATCCCGACGGGTCGCGACGGAGAGAAAACCCAGACCGGGATTGAAAGCTCGGGAGCCGAGCGGCCGGTCGTGTCATACAGTTGGTCGCGACGGAGAGAAAACCCAGACCGGGATTAAACACACTCACCGCCGCATAGGTTCCGACCAAAAATATGACAGAATATCGATACTTTCTCTTTGATTTACGGGGTGAATGCGCGAATGATCGAGTTGACATGCAACCCATTTATTGAAGCTGATCCCCGGTATCTTTATCACAGTCCACGAGTTTCACTATCGCGAGTCCCAGACGGAAGTGGGCCCCGTTCGAAGGCTGTATGGGTTGCGAAATCTGAATGGGGCCGTATACGGCCCCGAAAAGGATAGATCGCGCTCTAAAGGCCTTGAAACCGAAGAATCTGGGAAGTTACGAACCGCACGAACCGCCTATGGGTTGGGGCGGATTTGAACCCCAGTCAGTCCGCCCGCTTCGCTCGCTCCCTTCCCTGGTTCACATCCGGCCACCCACTCTTCATCCCGGTGACTCGCAGGCTCGCGGCGATGCCGCTCGTATTGCTCGTCGGTTTGGGACTCAGAAGTGGGTTGGGGCGGATTTGAACCGCCGGCTTCCTCCGTGTGAAGGAGGTATCATAACCGGACTAGATCACCAACCCGGTCACCCGACGCTACTCCAGCGCCGGACTTAACAGTTGTTTTCCGCCCCGCCCACCCGGGAACCCAATGTTTATTATGCTTTAGGCCGGCCTAAAACGTGCCGGTATCCCGTGCGGACCGGCCACCAGTCTGTCCCAGAAGCACGCGCCGGTGGGCATCGACGCGTGCAGGGCGGTTCGCAGTCCGCCATACATTTGTCCCGGGTGCGCGCCGGTAGCCCCGGTAGGTATTGCCAGAAGCCCGGGTCAGTAGGTGGGGTTCTCCTCGGGGACGCCCTCCCGTTGGTTGACGGCGCGGGCGAGCGTAAACAGCAGGTCAGACAGCCGGTTCAGGTAGACGATGGCGGTCCGGTTGACGCCCGCCTCGGCGCCGTCGAGCGCGACCGCGCGGCGCTCGGCACGGCGACAGACCGCCCGCGCCTGGTGGAGGCGGGCGCCGGGCGTCGACCCGCCGGGGATGATGAACGACTCCAGCGGGTCCAGCTCCGCGTCGAACACGTCGATGGACCCCTCCAGGCGCT
This sequence comes from Halobacteriales archaeon QS_5_68_33, assembly GCA_003023785.1. Lineage (GTDB taxonomy): Archaea > Halobacteriota > Halobacteria > Halobacteriales > Haloarculaceae > QS-5-68-33. Next base: position 1,360 of record PXRS01000010.1, read on the forward strand.
CGACGTGGGACTCCCGGAGTTGCGGGTCATCCTCGTCGGGGCTAGGGTTGGCGAAGTCGGCCTGGACGACGTGGAGGGAGTTCTGGACCTCGCACAGCAGTTCGTCGACGTCGTCGTGACCCGTCGGTCGCACGGATCCGACGAACGCGTTGAGTTCGTCGACGGTGCCGTAGGCCTCGATACGCGGACTGGCCTTCGAGACACGGGACATGTCCTGCAAGTCCGTCTCGCCCTCGTCGCCGCGACCGGTGTAGATGTCCATGACCGCCGGTCGGGCGGCCAGGAACTTAACTCCGCAGTCGAGCGCCGGAACGGGCGGCGGGTCCGACCCGCCGGAGGAGCGGGAAAGGGAGAAACGGAGCGAGGGGAAGGTCGAGATCCGAACCAGCACGTTCAATTGTGGGGCCCCGCAATCGGGAACCATGAGCGAAGAACTGACCAGGCACTGTCCGACCTGTGGCGAGGAGCAGTCGTTCTCCCGGGCGGCGAGCACGGAGGTCCACCTCGGGACGAAGGTCAAGTGGCACTGCCCGGGCTGTGACTACGGGTTCGTCCGCATCGACGATTCCGTGGACACGGGCACGGCCTGATTACAAGGACCTGGCACCGACACGTAACGGTATGGCAGACACGGTCCGGGTGCTGGTTGTCGACGAGGACCCGAACGTTCTCGCCCTCACCGCGGAGTTTCTCGAAACCGAAGCCCCCGAACTAGAGGTGGCGACAGCGGCGAGCGCGACGGCGGCGCTCGACCACGTGGTCGCGGAGCCGGTCGACGCCCTGGTCACCGACCTCGTGATGCCGGAGAAAAACGGCGTCGAACTGACGGCGGCGGTCCACGAGCGCGACCCGGACCGACCAGTACGCCGAACTCGTGTCGGTCGTCCGCGGCCTGGCCGACTGATACGGTCGGTTGTACCGATGTACCGGTATTTCGCCGACCGGTTCGACGAAATCCGGAGATGGTTTACAACCGACCGCATCAGCCGTCGGCGCCGGTCAGCGAGAGCACGACCGCGGCCCCGCCGAGGTCGCTCTCCCCGAAGCGGAGGCGCCCGCCGCAGGACTCGCACACCCATCGCACGACCCAAAGACCGAGGCCGCTCCCGTGTTCGAGCTGGGTGATCTCGGTCGACTCGCCGACGGCGCTCCGTTCGTGGTCGGGGATCCCCGGGCCGTCGTCGGCGACGCGCAACCGGATGTCCTCGCCGGCCCGTTCGCTCTCGACCCGGACGGAGTGCGGAATACTCCCTGTCGTAGCCCGCGACGACGTCGTCGACGAGCGTCGCGAGGCCGACGACGCTGTCCCGAGGTGACCCCCGGCGCATCGTCCGGTCGAGCGAGCGAGCGCGGTCACTGAGCGCGGTCAGCTCGGCGGCCTTCTCCCGGAGTTCCGCTGCACGCGTCGCGAAGTCGTCGTCCTCGACGCGGTCGGCCAGGACCTCCGCGTGACCCAGGATGACGTTGACATCGTTACGGATGTTGTGTCGCAGGACACGGTTGAGCACCTCCAGACGGCGCTCGCGCTGTTTGCGGGCGGTGATGTCGGTGTAGATCCCGAACGACCGGATGGTCCCGTCGCCGGTCTCGTAGGGGATCCCGCGGAGAAGAAACTCACGGAGGCCGTTGGCGGTCCGCGAGTTCCCGTCCTGCCTCGTGCTCGCCCTCGGGGAGGACGTGCTCGTTGATCGAGTCGCCGACCACTTCCTCCGCGTCGTAGCCGAATACCTCGGTGAACGCGTCGTTGACCGTCCGGACCACCGGGCGGTCGTCGGCGTCGAGTTTCGACTCGACGACGGCGTCGGGGAGGTTGTCGAACAGGTACGAGAAGCGGTCGCGCTCGGTTTCGAGCAGTTCGCGGGTCTCGGCGAGTTCGCTCCGGTCGCGGACGACCCCGACCGTCCCGGCGAACGCGCCGTCGGAGGGGAACAGCGACACCTCCAGTTCGGCCGGCCAGGCCTGTCCGTCCGCGCCCACGAATTCCGTCTCGACGCGCTCGCTCGCGTCGGAGTCGCCTTCCTCGCGGAGTCGGTCGACGACCCCTTCGACGGCCGGGACCTCCGAGGCAGGGAGGAGGTCCGCCAGCGCGGCGCCGACGAGCGCCTCGCGGTCGCGGCCCAGCCAGTCGGCCAGCGGGTCGGTCACCAGCGAGAACCGCCCCGCGGTGTCCCGGACGTACACCATGTCCTGGACGTTCTCGATGACCGTCCGGCAGCGCAACAGGTCCTGCTCGCGGTCGGCCCGCTCCAGGGCGACCGCGGCCATCGAGGCCAGCACCTCGGCCGTCGAGACGGTTGCTTCCTCGAACCCAACGGGGTCGGTCGTCTCCAGCGTCACGACACCGTGCTCGCCCAGGGGTATATAGACCGCGTCCGTCGTGTCGCCGATGTCGCCGACCGGTTCGCCCGGCGCGACCGCGTCGCCCAGACGGAGCGTCTCGCCGCTGGCGAACGCCCGTCCGGGCCCGCCCTCGCCCACGGGGGAGGCCGACCGACCGACGACCGCCGGGTCGTCGCTCCCGCGAGCGGTCGGGACCAGCGCGTCGCGCTCCTCGTCGTAGAGACGCACCACGGAGCGGTCGTGGCCGAGCGCGTCGACCATCCCCTCGGCGACGACCCGGGCTATCTCCTCGCAGCCCTGCGCGGTCACGAGCGTCTGTGAGGTCTCGAGCAGCCCCGAGAGGCGCTCCTCGCGACGCTTGCGGTCGGTGATGTCGCGGACGATCCCCGCCGTGCCGGCGAAACGGCCGTCCTCGTCGGTCAGCATCGCTATGTGGTCCTCGCAGGGGAACGGCTCTCCCTCCCTGGGGACCAGGTCGAACTCGACGGTCGTCTTGCGCTCCTCGCTGTCGGCCAGCTCGTGGACGGCTTCCCTGGCCTCCTCGACGCTGTCGTCGTCCATTATCAGGTCGACCGGCGCGCCGAGCAGTTCCTCGCGGCTGTAGCCGGTCAGCTCGACCATCTCGGGGTTGACGAACTCGAAATGCCCCTCCTCGTCGAGCGCGTAGACGCCGTCGTCGGCCGGTTCGAGCGTCTCGGCGTACGGTTCGACCGGGTTCGCGACGTCGCCGGGCGGAGCGTCCCCCTCGTCTTCGAGGGTGGCGCGCACCCGGTCGGACAGGGAGGGCACCGCCTCCTCGCGGGGGTAGTACTCGTCGGCCCCCTGGCGGGTCGCCCGGGCAGCCAGGTCGCCGTCGGCGGTCCCGGAGCAGGCGACCACCGGCATCGTCGGGTCGGCGGCCCGGACCGCCGCGACCGAGCCCACCCCGCACTCGTCGGCCTCCACGACCGCGGCGTCGACCCCGCCGGCCGCCGCGGCGTCCCGCGCCGCCGCTGCCGTCGTCACTTCCGCTATCGACAGTCCATCCACGTCGGGAGGCGCCCGCCTCCCCGACCCCGAACGCACGTACAGGACCGTCGCGTCCATCTGCAGTCGCCGGATGGTAACGATCCAGGCATAAATCCCCTCCGCCCCAGTCTCAGTTCTGAGTATCGAGGTCGCGCCAGGAGAGCCGTCGCGGCGTCGGTGTGGGGCGCGAACAAACCCCCGTGTGTCTTCCGTGTCGGAGACGGCGGATGCACGCGCCTGGTCGGGCCACCCACGAAGACCTACCTCCGCGGCCCGAGGCCGCTCTCGCGCGGGCGAGCGCGGGACAGACCACGGGGCTGTCGGAACGGCAGAGGACCGATCAGAACGGCGCGGCGACACCGATGACGACGAGGTTCCAGCAGGTGACGGTGACGCCGACGACGACCAGCCCGAGCGGAACGCCCACGGCGTACGGCCGGGGCGTCACGCGCCAGAACGCGTAGAACCCGACGAGTGCGCCGACCTTGAGGGTGACCACGCCCGGGATTCCGAACGCACGGAAGAGCGGTCCGGCGACCGGACCCACCTCAGTGACGCCCGGGATGGCGAGACCGGCCAGCGTCGTCGCCAGGTCGCCGACGCCGAACGAGAGGAGGGCCAGCGCCCACAGGGACCACCGCACCGACGGCGCTCGTTCGAACTGGTGTTCCGCGGTTCGGTGTGCCACGCCCATACAAGGGGCCGGGGCACGGTTCGTAACGCGCGACTTACCGGTCGTGGTCCCGAGGTGGCCCGACGGATACGGACGGCTCTCGATGGTCGCGCCGACGAGCGTCTCCGCGTCCTCGGTGGCGACGTAGCCTTCGGCCAGGCCTCAGCGCCTGGCCCGGGGCGCCGCGAGGCCCCGCTCGCCCGGTTCGCCGTCGTAATCGAAGCGCGCCGGCCGACGGGGGCGACGACAGCACCGAGAGGTCGTCAGTCAGTTCCGAGATTCGCCCGCCCGGCGAATCACCGGCACACGGTCACAGCCGACCGCAGCAGAAGCTCTCAGCGCCGCGTCAGTCGGTCGAACAGGTCCACCGCGCTGCTCTCGACCTTCTCGTTGATCGCGTTGATCCGGACGGCGTTCGAAAACGCCAGCAGCGTCGGCGGCCACAGGCCAATAAACATCCCGTGCTCCTTGTTCCCCCGAACGTAGTACTGGTACCACGCCAGGAGAACCGACCCCATCGCGGCTATGATCACCGGATCGCGGCCCGTTCGTTTGCCGATCTCCTTGGCCTCTTCTATCTGTTGTTGGTCTGCCATCGGTTTCCGATCCGGCCGGTCGACATGTTGTTATACGCCTCGAACTCTCGGGACCGACCGGCTGCTGGTTCATAGCCCGGTGCTTCCTGAGTAATTCTTGTCTTACCGTATCGGGGCTGGCGAACCGTGCCCTCATATCCGCTCAAGAGGACGTTCAGACAGACCGACGTTTAGACGGGGATTTATGTAGGTAAGTGTGTTATTCTCGATTAACCTCGCATGTTCGAACTCGTAGCAGAGGCTTACCGGCGAATAGACGAGACGCGCCCGCTCGTTCGACCGACGCGCAACCAGTTCGAGGTCATCTTCTTCCCGCCGTTCGGCGACCCCGAAGTCCACGTGCCCAGCGAACTCGGAGCGTACGTCGTCACCGGACTCACACTCAACGGTATCGTCGAACTGCTCGACGACTGATACGGTCGGTTGTAATACTGGCGGACACAAGCGCGTGAACGCGCTTATCGGCGTCCGGGGGCATGGGACATGCATTTCGAAGACCCCGAAACAGTCACTGAGCGGTGACATCGCCTGTGTCCGACAGTGTAGTCGTTTCCGAGAGTCAGAACGCGTACGCGAGGACGTAGACGAACCCCGACCCGACCATCATGAAGACCATGATGAGCGTGATGACCTGCTGGCGGTTCAGTTCCGTGAGCTTCATGCGCCGGATAGCGCGCCGCCGAATATAGGGGTTCCGCCGCGCTCATCGCGCGTGAGAAACGCGAGCCCCGTTTGTTCGCGTGCTGAGTGGTTTTAACCGCGTGGCACCCACAGAAAGCGGCATGTCACCACCTGACACGGACGAGTCGACGACGGGCGACCGGTTCTCGCTCTCGGGGCGGACCGCCATCGTGACCGGCGCGACCGAGGGGATCGGCCGCGCTATCGCCGAGCAGTTCGTCGCCGAGGGTGCGAACGTCGCTATCTGTGCGCGGACCGCCGAGGATGTCGAGACGACGGTCAGAGACCTGAACGACGGCGCGGGTGGGGACGCGGTCGGCGAGGCGTGTGACGTGCGCGACCGCGAGACCGTGGAAGTGCTGGTAAACGCGGCGGTCGAGGCGTTCGGCGGCGTCGACTGCCTCGTCAACAACGCCGGCGCGAGCTTCGTGGCCTCGTTCACGGACATCTCCGAGAACGGCTGGGAGAGCGTCGTCGACGTGAACCTCGGCGGGACCTACAACTGCTCGCAGGCCGCCCACGGACACCTCGCCGAGGGTGGCGGCGCGGTGGTCAACGTCGCCAGCGTCGCCGGCCAGCAGGGTGCGCCGTACATGAGCCACTACGGCGCTGCCAAGGCGGGCGTGATCAACCTCACGCGGTCGCTGGCCGCCGAGTGGGCGAGCGACGGGATCCGCGTCAACTGCATCGCGCCCGGTTACGTCGCGACGCCCGGACTGGCCTCACAGATGGGCATCTCCGCGGAGGACGTCGACCGCGGGACGGTCGACCGCACCGTCGGGACGAGCGAGGAGATAGCCGACGTCGCCCGCTTCCTGGCGAGTGATGCCGCCTCGTTTCTCACCGGCGAGACCGTCGCCCCGCGCGGCGTCCCGGACATCGAGGGGACCCCGGAGGTGTGACCGATGGGCGACACCACCCCCGGCGGAGGCGGCGGGACCGCCGCCAGCGACGCCTCCGCGGCCCGCGACGGACCCACCCGCGACCTCTCTCTCCCCGTCGCCGCACAGCCCTCGATCGACACGCTCGTCGAGTACGCCCGCATGGCAGAGGACCTGGGGTACGACCGCGTCTGGTTGCCCGAGACGTGGGGCCGGGACGCCGTGACGACGCTCGCGACGATAGCTGAGCGCACCGACGACGTGGGGATCGGCACCTCCGTCCTGAACGTCTACTCGCGCTCACCCACCCTGCTGGGCCAGACCGCCGCCACCCTCCAGGAGGTCTCCGGGGGCCGGTTCCGCCTGGGACTGGGACCGAGCGGCCCCGCGCTCGTCGAGGGCTGGCACGGCGTCGAGTACGACCGCCCGCTCCGGCGCACCCGCGAGTGCGTCGAGGTCGTCCGGCGGGTGCTTTCGGGCGAGCGCGTGGCGTACGACGGCGACGTCTTCCGGCTCTCGGACTTTCGACTGCGCTGTGACGCGCCGGACCCGCCGCCGGCGGTCGACGCCGCCGGGATGGGCCCCAAGTCCGTGGAACTGGCCGGCCGCTTCGCCGACGGCTGGCACGCGCTCATGCTCACGCGGGAGGGCCTGGAGGAACGCCTCGCCGACCTCCGGCGCGGCGCCGAACTCGGCGGTCGCGACCCCGCCGACCTGCGGGTGACGCTGTCGCTGCCCTGTCTCGCGCTGGACGACCGCGAGCGAGCGCGGCGGTCGGCGCGCAACCACCTCGCCTTCTACGTCGGGGCCATGGGCACGTTCTACCGCGAGGCGCTCTCCCGGCAGGGGTACGAGGAGACCGCTCGTGAAGTCGCCAGCGAATGGGCCAACGGGAACCAGGAGGCGGCGATGGCCGCCGTCCCCGACGAGTTGCTCGACGCCCTCGGCGCCGTGGGCGAACCCGAGGAGTGCCGGCAGCGACTGAGCGCCTGGGAGGAGATCGACGGCATCGACGCGGTGTCGGTCTCGTTCCCGCGGGACGCCACGCCCGACGGGATCCGCGAGACCATCCGGGTACTCGGGCGGGAGTGACGGACTCGCGTCGGCGGCCGGGGCCGCGACACACAGTATCAGTGCTGGGAACTGCAGGAAACGACTTTTCAGAGACGGTCCGAAACTGTCGTCGGAGACGTGACAGTCGACGGACCATGTCGGAACGGCAGCGAGGAGCGAACGCCGGCGAGCGGCGGGCGGGCGACGACGTCGCTGGCGGGGTGATGCTGATGGTCGCCGTGACGCTGGTCGTCTCGGTCGTCCTGGTCGTCGGCGCGATGAGTTTCCTCCCGGAGACGGACGACCCGGCAACACGGCCCGATGCGGATTTCAGTATCGAGCGCGACGACGGGGACATCGTCGTCGTCTTCGCCGACAACGTCGGGAGCGTCAGCGACTGGCGAACCGAACCCTCGGAGTCCGAACGCGCCGAGATGGCCGACTCGTTCGAACTCGACGGAGGGACCGTCAAAGTGACCGCCAGCGGCGTCGAACCGACCGACGACGTCTACATGGTGTTCGAACCCGGCTGTTCGGAGAGCCGGTTCAAGTTCCTCCGGATGCAGGGCAGCTACAACAACCAGATCCTCCTCGACGGGTCGGAACTGTTCCGGACCGACGACGCGACCCGGGGGCAGGTGTATACCGGTCCCGGACTGGACTGTACCTGATCCCGGAGCGGACGCCCGGGAGCGCTCTCGACGTCAGGGGGTTTCACAGGATAGCGAGGCGGATGCCACGGGGTCGTCGGAAAATCGGAGATTTCCACTTCATGACGCTACCTACGCTTGACGGCAAAGCCGACTCCCCCGCCAGGTAATAAACTTTTATTATGCAGTAGGTGTGAATGTGAACTATAGATGGACGACGACGCGCCACGACGTACTGTTCCCATTAAACTCGACGTACCAGAACAGTATCATGGCGACTTCCATCAAACCAAAGACCAATTTCTGCACTGTGCGAACCGCACAAGCGAATGGGCGTGGCGCTCCGGCGACTACTGTGTCACCAGCAAGAGCAAAGCCGAAGACGCGCTTTACGACGACTTGCGTGAGGAAACTGACCTGACCGCAAACCTCGTCCAGAAAGGGATTCGTCGTGCCATCGAAGCTGTCGATAGCGGTGTCGAGAAACTGAAACAGGGCGAGAAGACGAGTCAGCCACACTTTGACTCGTGGAGTGTCGTCTACGACAAGCGAAGTGCGACGTTCAACGACGACCACGCGACGCTCTCCACACCGAACGGGCGGATCACTGTTGAGTACGTTCTTCCGCCCGAAGACGACCGTGAGAACAACCCATTTGGACGATACTACGAGAACGACGAGTGGGACGCTTCCAGCGCCACACTCCAGTACGACGAACACACAGACACGTTCTATCTGCACGTCACACTGAAGAATCCAGACTACGGAGTGGACGGAACGGAACGCCAAGAAGCCGAGTCACCCGACAACCACGACAAGAACGGAGTGGTTCTTGGAGTGGATTTGAACGTGACCGGCGCATTCGCCGTCACCTCCACAGGTGCGTTCATCGGCAGTGCTGACTATCTGAACCACAAACGCGACCAGTACGAGCAACGCCGTGGCCGCCTGCAACAGACAGGAACGCGGTCGGCCCATCTCACCATCACATCCATCGGCAGTACGTTCAGCGATTGGTCGCTGGACTGGTTACACAACCGCGCCAACGACCTCATCGAAGAAGCGTACAACGCTGATGTGGACGGAATCATTTTCGAGAATCTTGACCACATCCGCGAAAACATCGCTAATGGGTCAAAGTTCCAGCAATGGGCGTACAGGAAATTCGTGGAACTCGTCGAGTACAAGGTCGAGTCCACGGCGCTGTTCGTTGACTTCGTGAATCCAGCCTACACGAGTCGACGTTGCTCTCAGTGTGGCTTTACACACGAGGATAATCGTGACGACAAGACGTTCGCGTGTCAGGACTGTGGATACGAGGTGAACGCCGATTACAACGGCGCAAAGAACATTGCGAACCGGTATTGCGGCTATATCCATCGCGGGCAGAAGTCTCGCAGTGGATGGGCCACCAGTCAACTGGCCCTCAAGTCAGGGGCATTGAACGTGAACGGCGAGTACACGCCTACCGAACTACTCGGGTAGAACGGGAGTCCACTGACAAGCCTCGGGGTCGTACGGAAATCTTCGATTTCCGTGATGACGAGACGCTCTGCGTCTCGAACCACTTGACCCCGAGGTTGTTGACCCCGGAGTTTATCGCGCTGGAGGTCGAAACCGGGAACATGAGCGCATCAATCGAACTCGACGTGGGGGACGTACTTGAGGACCGTCCGGCGGACGCCGACAGCGCAGCACTGGACCGGATGGACCTGGCCGCGACGGTGCTCGACGACGGCCTCCGGGTTCCGGGGACGGACTTCAAGTTCGGACTCGACCCCCTGATCGGGGTCCTGCCGGTCGCCGGCGACACCGTCGCCATGGTGCTGTCGCTATACATCGTCGTCGAGGCGGTGTTCGCGGGCGTGTCGCTGTCGACGGTCGCCCGCATGCTGTGCAACGTCGCCGTCGACTGGGTCGCCGGGTCGGTCCCGCTGGTCGGCGACCTCTTCGACGCCGGATGGAAGGCCAATCGACGCAACGTGAACCTCGCCGCCCGAGAACTCGGGACGTCCGTAGAGGGCACTGTCTAGTTCAGCACCTCCTCGGCAGGGGTGCAGCCATCTAACGCTTGATTGCGACCGCCGACGTAGTCGATCACACGAACGATGCCCCGCACCTGTGGCTCTGCGACGAACGTTTACCCGTGATACCGGACACAGACCCCGGTAGATGGTCGAGATCCGAGAGAAAACTCCGACCCCGACGACGATCCTACGAGACACGCGCGAACAACGTCCGTGGACCTTCGACGACTGTCCGGTCGAGACGCGCGACGTAACGCTTTCGACAGGTGACTATGCTGTGCCGGAACACTGTACTCACGACCCGGAAGCAGACACGTATCACCCGCAATTCGCCGTCGAACGGAAGTCCGGACACGACTTTCTCACGGCACTCACTTGGGAGCGAGAGCGATTCAAACGCGAGTTACAGCGGGCAGTCCAGTGGGCACAGCCCCTCCCCGTCGTCGTCGAGACGTCGTGGGAAGCCCTTCTCTGTAATCACGGCTGTATGGCGTGGCGGGACATTCATCCGAATCAGGTCACGGGAACGGTTGCGGCGTGGACCGACCACTACAACGTGGCATTCCGTTTTACCGAGACTCGCCGACGAGCCGAATTGTGTGCGTTCCTCCTCCTCGTTCGTCACGGCCTGGTTCGACGGCTTGACGATAGACCGAGTACCGACTGATACGATCGGTTGTACCGATGTACCGGTATTTCACCGACCGGTTCGACGAAATCCGGAACTGATTGACAACCGACCGTATGACGTTCGACGGACCGAGCTACAAAAACACCGGAATTATCGTGTCCGCAGCTCCGCAGGCATTTGAACTGTGAGTCCAATGCCGCCTCCCGGATTTGAACCGGGGACGGCTCGATCTTCAGTCGAGTGCTCTCCCAGTCTGAGCTAAGGCGGCGCACCTCCGAATCCGGGAAGCGAGAAAAAAAGAGTTACGAAACCCCGGTCGAGTCGACCGACAGACAGCGGCCGGATTAGGGGAGAAACAGGTCGGCATTGTCGTGCTCGCGACCGCAGCCGTCACGGACGT
>PXRS01000011.1 GCA_003023785.1 Halobacteriales archaeon QS_5_68_33
CGAAGCTCTCTCGGGCTCGCGGCGCAACGCCGCCGCGAACAGCGGGGGCTTTCACGCTGTCTGCGGTAGTCGCAGTTGGACTCTTATCTGAACAGTGCCGGCAGAGCAGGCCGAGTGCCTCGGGGTCGTCCGGAAACCGAAGCCAACGCTGACTGACAGAGCACGTCCGGGTGTATAAGCCCGTGGCTGCCGTAGCGACGGTATCGCGATGTCCCGCACGACCATTCCCGACCTCTCGGAGAAGTACGCCGGAGGGACGCCGCTCTCGATGCTGACCGCCTACGACGCACCTATCGCCCGCCAGGTCGACCGGGCGGGCGTCGACATGATCCTCGTCGGCGACAGCGCCGGCGACAACCACCTCGGCTACGACGACACCCTCCCGGTCACGATGGAGGAGGCGCTCTCGAACACCGGTGCGGTCGTCCGCGGCACCCGGGAGGCGTTTATCGTCGCCGACATGCCGTTCCTCTCGTACGGGACCTCCCTGTCGGAGTCCGTCGAGAACGCCGGCCGCTTCCTCAAGGAGGCCGACGCCGACGCGGTCAAGTTGGAGACTGCCCCCTACGGCGAGGCCACGATAGAGATCGTCGACCGCTGTACGGAACTCGGGATCCCGGTCCAGGGCCACGTCGGACTCACCCCCCAGCGGGAAAACCAGATCGGCGGCGCGTACGTCCAGGGCCGGGACACGGACACCTCGACGACCGGGGAGGCGCTCGTCGAGACCGCACAGCGTCTGGAAGAAGCGGGCGCGTTCTCCGTCGTCCTGGAGACGGTGAGCGAGCCGGTCGCCAGGCGAGTCACCGAGGCCGTCGACGTGCCGACCATCGGCATCGGGTCGGGCCGGTACGTCGACGGGCAGGTGCTCGTGGTCTCGGACGTCCTCGGACTCGGCGCGGAGCCGTACAGCCTCTCGAAGCAGTACGCCGACCTCGATTCGGCGATCCGCTCGGCCGTCGAACAGTACGTCGCGGAGGTGGAATCCGGGGAGTTTCCCACTGCCGAGAACGCGTTCGACCCCATCGAGGAGGGGTAACCCCCGGGGTCGCCCGCGACCCGTCAGGGGAACCGGACCGCCCGCTCGTCGGTGTCGACCTCGACCCGCCCGCCGACCGGGACCGGCGCTGTCGGGTTCGTGTGGCCGAAGTCGAGGTCGAAGACGACGACGGCCGCAGGGTTGTACTCGCGAACCCACTCGCGGACCGTCGCCCGCTGGTCAGCGCGGTAGCGCCGTCGTCGCTCGTCGGTCCGCTCGACCTCGCGGTTGCGCGTCTGCGGCCGGCCGACGACGATGGCGTCGAACCGCTCTAGCAGGCCCCGCTCGCCGACGGTAGTGAGCTTTCGCCGGACCTCGTCGGCGCTCGGGAGTTCCTCGGAAGTCTCCAGCGCGAGCACGGCGCCGTCGAGTGCCGCCGGGTCGGGCACCGCCCGGTCGGCGGCCAGCAGCCACGGGAGGACCTCAAGACACCCGCCCCAGAGCCGCCCCGAAACCGTCTCCCCGGCCCGCCCGTCCGGCACGTCCCACCGCCAGCCGTCGCCGTCCTCGTAGGCCGGTCTCGTCCCGCGGACGTCGTCGCGGCCCCACTCGACCGGGTCGTCGGTCCACGAGTCGGCGGGTTCCAGGTCGCCCAGCGACCCCTCGAACAGCGCCCGTCGGAGGTATCGCTCGGTGTACTCGGGGAATTCCCCGGGCGTCGCCACCTGGTTGAGCAACTGTCCGCCGTAGAACGAGACGACCCCGCAGGTCCAGAGGTAGCTGGCGAGGCAGGTGTTGTCGCTCATGCCGAAGAAGCGAGTGGGGTGCTCGCGCAGGAGGTCGGGGTCGAGGTGTCGCAGCACCCGGACCTGGTCGTCCCCGCCGATGGTCGCGAAGACCGCACTGACATCGGGGTCGCGGAACGCCTCGTGAACGTCTTCGGCCCGCATCTCAGGGTTCTCGCGGAGTTCCTCGGGGTCGGCCTCCGCGGTGTCGTAGAGGACGGGCTTCAGGTCGAACCGGTCGCGGATCCGTTCGAGGGCGAGGTCCAGCACGTCCGGGAACACCGCCGCCGCGCCGTCGGAGGGCGCGACGACGGCGACGCGGTCGCCCGGTTCGGCCGGTGGCGGGGTGACGAAGCCGTCGCCGGCGCCGTCCGTGTCGGCTCGGTCGCTCATGGTCGGTTCGTCGTCTGCCGGCCGAAAAGCGCTTGTGACGGCGGCGGGGCGGTCAGTCGTCGGCCGAGGCCGTGTCGTCGCCGGCGTCGCCCACGTGTGCACCCTTCCCGATGCTCGGCGGGTACTTCCCGCGGTCGAGCACGAGGTCGGACCGGGGACGGGCCATGCAGGTCAGCGCGTAGTTCTCGGCCTCCTCGTCGGTGAGGCCCCGCGCCGCCGGCTGGGTCACCTCGCCCTCGACGACCGCGGCCGAACAGGCCAGACACATCCCCACCCGACAGGAGAACTCCTGGGCGATCCCCTCCTCGATACACCGGGAGAGGACCGTCTCCGTGCCCGAGACCGTGATCTCCTCGCCGGTCCGGACGAACTCGACGGTGTAGTCGGTCATGCCACCCGGTTCGACGCTCTCCGTCTAAACTCTTTCTGCCCGGTCGCCTCGGGAGACAGAAACGGAGTGCACGGGTGCGAGCCGTTGGTAAAGAGTTTTTTCCGTGGGGATACCACGGACGAGCATGACTACGCGCGAGTACGACGTCGTCGTGGTCGGCGCGGGGACCGCCGGTTCGTACGCCGCGGCGACGGTCGCGAACGCGGGGTACTCGGTGGCCGTCCTCGACAGGAAAGGCGAGGGCGAGGCCGGTCACATCGCCTGCGGGGACGCCCTGAAGGGGGCGGGGTCGTTCCCCGACGCCATCCCCCGTTCGCAGATCGAGTCGGCGATCACCAACGCCGGCGTCGACCACGGCCGCTTCGAGATCCCCCAGGAGGACGCGGTCCTCGAGATCCCGGTGCCCGGGGAACTGGCGGTCGTCGACCGCTGGGAGTACGGCCGCAAGGTGATCGAGGGCGCCGACGACGCCGGTGCCGAACTCCGCTACGACACCGTCGTCAAGGACATTCGACAGACCGACGAGGGGCGCGTCACGGGCGTGCGTGCCGTCGACTCGGGCGAGGCCGTCGACTACGAGGCGGATCTCGTCATCGACGGCGCGGGCGCGCTGTCGATCCTTCAGGACAAGGCCGACCTGGCGGGGGCGACCTTCGACACGAACGTCACCTACCAGCAGTTCTGTTCCGCGTATCGGGAGATCGTCCACGTGGACGAACCCGTCGAGTGGGCCGACGCGCTCGTGTTCAAACCCACCGAGCGGGCGGCGGGCTACCTGTGGTACTTCCCGCGGACCGAGACCGAGATCAACGCCGGCCTGGGCTTCCAGATGACCGAGGAGCCGATGCAGCTGGTCGACGACCTCAAGCGTGACCTGCGCGACCGCCCGGAGTTCGAGGACGCCACCGTCGAGGACAAACTCGGCGCCGCGCTGCCGACGCGCCGGCCCTACGACTCGGCGGTCGCGCCCGGCTTCATGGCCGCTGGCGACGCAGCCGGCCACGTCAACCCGACGACCGGCGGCGGCATCGGCGGCGCTGCGCGGGCGGGCACCTACGCCGGCGAGCAGGCCGTCGAGGCCCTGGACGAGGGCGACGTCAGCGAGTCCCAGCTCTGGGAGTACAACACCAACGTGATGGACCGCTTCGGGGCGCGGTTCGCGACGCTCGACGTCTATAACGTCTTCATGACCGCGTACGACGTCGACGACCTGATGGGGATGCTCGCGGCGCTGCCCGCCGAGAAGATAGCCGAGGGCCTCTACAGCGGCGAGACCGATATCGGCCTCTGGCTGAAGGTCAAGACCGCCGCCAAGGCCGTCGGCCACCTGAGCACCATCTACGACCTCTACGAGACCAAGCAACTCGCCGAGCGCGTCCTCGACCACTACGAGGGCTACCCCGAGGACCCCGCCGGCTTCGACCGCTGGCAGTCCGGGCGCGACGACCTCATGGAGGAGGTCTACGCGACGACCGGCGCCGACCCCAAGTACTGACCCTTCGACAGCCACGTCCTCTCGGAGGCTACCGTCGAGGTCGTCCGGGTCAGCCCCGACGATGAGACCGGTCAGCGCCTCCGGCAGCGGCGCGCGTCGGGCGCCTGACCCGCGGCGGCCGTTCCGGTCGGCCGGAGCGGCTGGTCATACTGCCGGCTGTAAGTCTGTCAAGAATTTCGCCGCCCCGGGGCGGCGAATATCCTCACGAAGTTACAGCCGGCAGTATCACTCCACCAGCTCGCGCACCGCGTCGGCGAGCACCGCCACGCCGATGTCCAGCGATTCCTCGTCGACGTCGAAGGTCGCGGTGTGGTGACCGCCGGGATGGTCCGTCCCGATTCCGACGTAGGCGGCCACGCCGCCGTCCGCCTGGACGCGGCGCATCAGGTAAGTGGCGTCCTCGCTCCCGCCGAGGTCGTCCCGTCGGAGCACCGTCTCGACCCCCTCGACATCGCCCGCGACGCTCTCGACGACGTCGACCACCGCGTCGTCGCTCTCGGCACCCGGCGCCTCGCCCATCGTCTCGACCGCCACCTCGCAGTCGTGCATCCGCGCCGCGTGCTCGATGATGCGGTCTGCGTGGTCCCGGGTGTACTCCATGAGGTCGGTCGTCTCGCCGCGGACCTCCCCCTCGATGGTCGCGGACTCGGGGACGATGTTCGTCGCCGTGCCGCCCTCGACGCGACCGGCGTTGACCCGCGTCGCACCGTCCTCGTGGCGGGGGATCGCGTAGAGGTCCCCCACTGCGGTCGCCATCGCCTGGACGGCGTTTCTCCCCTCGTTGGGCTGACCGCCGGCGTGGGCCGGTCCGCCCGCGAACTCGGCGCGGAACTGCGCGACGGCGAGAAAGCCGTCGATCCCGGCGACGACCTCGCGCGTGGGGTGGTCAAGACCGACATGCACGGCCAGCAGCGAGTCCACGCCGTCGAGGTGACCGCTCTCGGCCATCGGCTTCCCGCCGCTTATCGTCTCCTCGGCGGGCTGGAAGAACACCTTCAGCGTCCCCGAAAACTCGGGGTCGTCGGCGATGGTTTCGAGCACGCCCAGACCGAACGTCGCGTGGGCGTCGTGGCCGCAGGCGTGCATCGCGCCCGTCTCCGACCGGAATCCTTCGCGGGCCGGGCGGTGGTCGTTGCCGGTCGCCTCCTCGCGGGGCAAGCCGTCGATGTCGACACGGAGGCCGACGGTCGGTCCCGGACCGCGGTCGAGGACGGCCACCGCGCCGGTGTGACCGCCGGCCATCCCGTCGAGGAGTTCCTCCCGGGCGCCCGCCTCGCGGGCCCGCTCGCGCCAGGTTTCGAGTTCGGCTTCGTCGGGGACGCCGATGCGCTCCTCCTCGGCGAGGGCCTCCCGTCCGACGTATATCTCGTCGACGCCGAGCGTTTCGAGTTCCTCGACGATGCGGGCGGTGGTCCAGAACTCCCGCCAGGCGGGTTCGGGGTGGTGGTGGAACTCGCGTCGCAGCGATGCCAGCCGGTCGTGACTCGGGGTCGCCATACCCGGGATACGCAGTCGAACCCCTATACTGTACCGTCCGAGGCAGGGCAAGAACTGCAGGGCAGGGAGGAAAGTGCGGGGCAGGAACGGGCCAGGGAGAGTTTCGTACGATCGGTTGTAATGCTGCCGGCTGTACCTTCCTGAAGATGTTCGCCGTCCCGTGGCGGCGAAATTCTCCGGTCGCGTCGCAAAGCCCTCCAGTGCGCTGTCAAGGTTAAACTTCACCCATGGGCTCCGGAGCAAGACGTAAGCGCATCGGGGTTCAACCGTCGCGTATGCCCGCCGATTCAGATTCGGACACAAGGGACACTCACGGCCGGTACACCCCGGAATACGCCGACGAGGAAATCCTCGAGGCCGTTCGCGAACACGCCCCCGCGTCGACGAAGGAGATCGCTGACACTGTCGGGTGCTCCCGCCAGAACGCCGATCGACGGCTCCGGCAGCTCCGGGAGCGCGGAGCTGTCGCCAGCAAGAAAACCGGCCCGGCATTGGTGTGGTGGCTCGACGACAGTACGTTCGCGCGACGATTGAGCCGGAAGTCGACCGCCAACACGTACGGCGACGACTATTTCGCAGAGAATCCGGGCTGGGCCGACGACCTCCCTGACCTGGGGGAAAACGCCTGAATGGCCTACGCGCAGGGGGCGATTGTGCTGGTCGAAAACCCCTACGCGGACGGCCTTCGGCCCGTCGTGATCGTGTCGAACGACGAGCGCCCCTCCCAGGGCAAACAGTACACGGTCGCGATTGTGACGACGACCGACCGCGACGAAGCCGTCCGGCTCGAAGCGGGCGACATCACCGAAGGTGCGATCAACGTCTTCCCG
>PXRS01000012.1 GCA_003023785.1 Halobacteriales archaeon QS_5_68_33
TGCAAGTATAAAACCGACGATCGGTTGCAAGATGATTAATGATGAAAATAACACACGGTGGCTTGACAGACCGTCTCCGACAGTTAGCGAGTTACCTCAAGTGCGTCTAAAATTCTCTCTGCCCGGTCTGTCAATTCGTAGTATCGCCAGCGGCCCCGTTTTTTGCGCCGGATCAGGTCTGCCTCGCGAAGATCGGATAGAGCGTGGCTGACCGCACTTTCGCTTACATCGAGTAGTGGCGTGAGTTCACAGAAACAGAGTTTCGAATCCGCAGCTTCCAGTATACGAAGGATGGTGAATCTCGTTTCATCGCCCATTTTGGACAGCGTCCGGATGTCAGAATCGCTAATTTTTCCCTCCGCTTTCTGTCGATAGGATTCCAAAGCGGTCAGCCGGTCCTCCAAATCCGCCTCTCGGCATTCATCGAGTTCGTCTTCTCCGCAGCCACACGGCATCTCCTCTACAACTAACCGTTTTATTTCTGACGGCGCCTCCATACCGTTTGCAGTTTGGTGAATTCGTGTATTAACCCTTTGGCTCAACCAACTCATCGAAACGACCACTGGAAAAATTATAATATAACCTATATTTTTCAATCAATCCTGTACCAACATCCATCAGATATGTTAGTACATCGTTCGCTTAGAGTGATAATGCATCTCGGATTGATCCCACAATCCCCTGTGAAGAATCAGCGTTGACATGGTCTTCTTCCACAAGTCGTTCGATTTCGTCGAACAGAGATGCAATTCTGGTCTCTATCTCGTCTCGCACCTCGCGGACTGTCCCAATGTCCTCACCGTCGGGATCAGTAAGGTCCCAACTCCGTGACTCGACACCGTATCGGGCGGGGTTGAATTTCGTGACAGAACAGCCCATCGTGATCAAGTAGTGAGCCTCTTTCAACTCCTGGAGGCCGGCAACGTATTTCGGGCTCCGGTCTGAGATGTCGATCCCAACTTCTGCCATCACTTCTACGACCTCCTCATGAACAGCGTCGCCCGGGTCTGTTCCCCCCGAGTGGATTTCGACGATGTCCTCTAAGTCCCGTTCACTACGTTCACGCTCGGCGAACGCGGCGGCCATCTGGCTTCTCCCTGCATTGTGAACGCAAACGAAATCGATTCGAATTGTATCGCTTGATACCATAATGAGAGACAGGCAGACGATAATAAATTATTTTATATGTGTTATATTTAGCCATATACCCGTATAATAGACAACAGTATTCGCTACGTATGCCGTGCTGCGTTCGTTTTCTGTACCGATCATCCACTGCTTGCAGAGTTCGTCGCTGTACACGGTGGACTCACCTTGCCTCCTAATTGAGCGCCGCTCCATCGCATTCACAGGCACCTCCTGAATCGATCGATGGCAGTTGCCTCCGTAGGATCCACCGATATGCTCTGAGTGTGGAACATCGCGGTACGGGGAGTTACCGACCCCCGCGTGATGCAACGTGATGAACTCGATACAGGGTTGGCCCTGTCAGCCGAGCCGAAGGCGGTGCTGTCCTGCACATTTCAACAAAGCGCAAGAGACCGAGCCTGCGGGGATTTGAACCACGGTCAGACGTGCTCGCGATGCTGCGCGCGTCTTCTCTGATTCAAATCCCCGGTCGGTCGCACACCGATTTCGGGAGGGACGCGGAGATGAAACTCCGCGTCGTCGAAATCGGAGAGGCGAGCCCGCGGGGATTTGAACCCCGGACAACTTGGTCCGGAACCAAGCACTCTGTCCACTGAGCTACGGGCCCTCGACGCACTCTATTGCGTAGCGCGGTTTAACCGTTGTGAGACGCGCCCGAAAAGTCAGGGCTGCTCGCCCGTCTCGATGGTGAAGTCGTCGGTCGGGTAGGCGACGCAGGTCAGACAGTAGCCGTCCTCCATGTCGTCCTCGAACAGCGCCTCGTTGTTGCTGTGACGGACGTAATCCAGTGCGTCGCCCTCCTGAATCCGGCCGCCACAGGAGACACACTGGCCCTGCCGGCAGGCGTAGGGCAGGTCCCAGCCCTCGTCCTCGCTGGCGTCCAAGATGGTCTCGTTGTTCGCGACCTCGATCGTCTCGCCTTCCTTCTCGAACTCGACCTCGTAGTACTCCACCTCGTCCTCGGCGATGGCGTCGGGGTCGAACCCCTCGTCCGCTTCGTCTTCCCCGCCCTCGGCGAGTTCGCCCTCGGCCTCGCCTGCGGGGATGGCGCCGGCCGCACCCCCGCCGATGGAGCGGTTCATCGGCTCGGGGAAGTCCGTCTCCGGGACCGTTTCCGCGCGCTGTTCCAGGACTTCCTGGGAGATGTCCGCCCGCGGCTCCCAGCCACTCCCCTTGGCGTAGTGGAGCACGACGAGGAGGAGCGTCAGCGTCGCCCCGAGACTGACACTCACCGGGTCTACCATGTGTGGCGCTTTGCGGTGCCAGTATAATTAGCTGACGCTTCCCCACCACCTTTTTCGCCTCCGGTGTCCTCGGGCCGCTCCGTCCTGCCTGTGCTCTGTAGCGCGTTACCGACGCCGTTACTCCCGCCGCGGCACCTCGTGGCGCCCGAACCCGTACCGGAGCCTGCTGGCCAGCCGCCGCGAGAACCGCCCAGGCCCCTCCCCGCCGCTGGCCCGCGAGTCGAACCGCTCGGCCAGTGCCCCGTAGATGAGCGGGACCGACACCTCCTGTTCGAGCGCCTCCTGGACGGTCCAGGTCCCGGTCGACCCGCCCTCGACGCGGTCGGCGACGGTCCCCAGGTCCGACCCCTCCTCGGAGAAGGCCTCCTCGCAGAGTTCCAGCAGCCACGAGCGGATGACCGCGCCGTTGTTCCAGGTTCGGGCGACGGCCTCCAGATCCAGGTCGTATCGGCCCTCCGCGAGCAACTCGAACCCCTCGCCGTAGGCCTGCATGAGCGCATACTCGATGCCGTTGTGGACCATCTTGACGTAGTGGCCCGACCCCGCCGGCCCCATGTGGTCGTGGCCGTCGGGACCCGTCGCGACGGCGTCGAAGACGGGCGTCAGCTCCTCGTAGGCCCACGCGGGGCCGCCGACCATCAGCGAGAAGCCGCGTTCGGCGCCGGCGGGCCCGCCGGAGGTCCCGCAGTCGAGGTAGGCCGGGTCGGTCGCTTCGGCCCGGCGGACCGAGTCCTCGAAGCGGGAGTTGCCGCCGTCGACCACGATGTCGTCGCCGTCGAGGTGCGGTTCCAGGTCGTCGAGCGCGGCGTCGACCGCCTCCCCCGCCGGGACCATCAGCCAGACCCGCCTGTCCGGCCCGAGCGACTCGGCCAGGTCGGTCACGGAGTCGGCCGGTGTGGCGCCCGCGTCGGCGGCCGACGCGACGGCCGCCTCGTCGAGGTCGAACGCGACGACGTCGTGGCCCGCGTCGAGCGTTCGGTCGGCGACGATCCGTCCCATCCGCCCGAGTCCGACGACGCCCAGTTGCATACCTGCGGGTCGCCGGGCAGGCAGGTAGGGATTGTGGTTCGACCGTCCGGCCGCCTATGATGCTGCGGGACCAACGCCCGGTATGACGTCGTTCGTCGAACCCGTCGAGGGCGGACTGCTCGCACGATACGAGACCGAATCGGCGCTGTTCGAGGTGACCTTCGAGACGTTGCGGGTCAACGACGTAACGTTGCACTTCGAGCGCGACGACGAGAAGGTCGGGAGCGTCTACAACGACGACGGGACCCGCCGGACGATGGCCCGCCTCGAGGCCGCGGGCGAGGACTTCATCGGCGTCGAGGTGCCGAAATCCTTCGTCGCGGACCTGCTGGCCGCCGCCGAGGAGCACGGCCGGACGGCCGAGGGTCGGTCGACAGCCGAGCGGTATCGACTGCGCGTTCTCGACCACGACGCGGGCGGGGAAACCGGGTCCTGACGGCCCGTCAGGTCGCCGGGGAAACCCGGAGCCACTCGCGCAGGCAGTCCCCGCCGTCCCGCCACCGTTTTGCCTCCGCCGGGCGACCACCGGCCATGGCCGACGTCGCCGTCGCCTGGAGCACCGGAAAGGACGCCGCCCTCGCGCTGCAGGCGGTCGCCGCCGACCCCGACCTGCGCGTCGCCGAGCTGTTCACGACGGTCGAGGCCGCGAGCGGTCGCGTCCGGGGCCACGGCCTCGACGGCCGGCTGCTCGCCCGCCAGGTCGACGCGCTCGGCTATCCGCACCGCGCCGTGGCGGTCCCGGACGCCGACGACGCGTACGAGCGCCACCTCGGCGCGCTCTTCGACGCCTACAACCGCCGGGGGATCGACCGCGTCGTTTACGCCGACATCTTTCTCGACGACGTCCGCGAGTATCGCGAATCGCTACTCGACAGCCACGGCCTCGCGGGTCACTGGCCGCTCTGGGGGCGCGACACCGCGGACCTGGCCGAGACCTTCCTCGCCGACGGGTTCGCGGCGACCGTCGTCCGGGTGGACGCCGACGCCCTGCCGGCGGCGGCGGTCTGTCGCGACTACGACCGCGCGTTCCTCGCCGACCGCCCCGACGACGTGGACCCCTGCGGCGAGCGCGGCGCGTTCCACACGTTCGTCCGGGACGGCCCGCTGTTCGACTCGCCCGTCGCCGTCGAATCCCGCGGCCGACGGACGGAGACCATCGAGCGCGGCGCGCACGGCGGCACCTACCACTGCTGTGACCTCGTTCCCGGGCCCACCGCCTGATACGGTCGGTTGTACCGATTTACCGGTATTTCGTCGACCGGTTCGACGAAATCCGGAAACGATTCACAACCGACCGTATGACGCGGCCCACATCGACGCGGTCACCGCGGTCGCACAGACGGGGACGCCCGGCCGACGTCTGCGTCGCCGACACCGGCGAGATGTACGTCTCGGACGACCTCTCGGGGACGATCTACCGAGTCTGTCACAGCGGGTGGCGCCCCTGTCGCGTCGGGACCGTCGGCCACCCGCGCCGTTATTGACGGTCCGGCCACGATCGCAGGTATGGACGAGCGCATTCGCGAGCACGCCGAGACGCTGGTCGACTGGAGCGCACGGGTCGAGGCGGGCGACGACGTCGTCGTCCGCGTCGGCGAGGGCGCACACGACCTGGCCGTCGCCGTCGCCGAGGCCCTCGGCGAGCGCGGCGCCAACCCGGTGACCGTCTACGCCGCCGACGAACTCGACCGCGCGTACCTCCGGGCGCACGACGGCGGGTTCGACGAGGACCCCGACCACGAACTCGCGCTCTACGAGAACGCCGACAGCGTCCTCTCGTTGGGCGCCGAGCGCAACACCGCTGCGACGGCCGACATCCCGGCCGACCGCTCACAGGCACACGCCCGGGCCCGCGAGGGCGTCCGCGAGGCCCGCCTCGACACCGACTGGGTCTCGACGCTGCACCCGACGCGGGCGCTCGCCCAGGGGGCCGGGATGAGCTACGAGGCCTACCGCGAGTTCGTCTACGACGCCACCTTGCGGGACTGGGAGTCACTCGCCGCGGAGATGGGTCAGTTGAAGGAGATCCTCGACGACGGGTCCGAGGTCCGGATCGTCAACGACGGGACCGACCTCACCCTGTTCGTCGAGGGGCGGACGGCGGTCAACTCGGCCGCGAGCGTCGTCTACGACTCGCACAACCTCCCCTCCGGTGAGGTCTTCACCGCCCCCGACGACACGGCGGGCGTCGTGACCTTCGACGTGCCGATGACGGTCCGCGGGCGACCGGTCAGGGACGCCCGTCTCACCCTCAAGGACGGCGTCGTCGTCGATTGGGAGGCCGCCGAGGGCGAGGACGTCCTCGCGGAGGTCATCGAGACCGACGGCGGGTCCCGCAGGCTGGGCGAACTCGGCGTCGGGATGAACCGCGGCATCGACCGCCCCACCGGCCGGATCCTCTTCGACGAGAAGATGGCCGGGACCGTGCACCTCGCCCTGGGCCGCGCCTACGACGCCTGCCTGCCCGATGGCGAGTCCGGTAACGACAGCGCCGTCCACGTCGACCTCATCACCGAGATGGGCGAGGGCTCGCGCCTCGAAGTCGACGGCGAGGTGGTCCAGCGCGACGGGCGCTTCCGGTGGGAAGACGGGTTCGCGGAGTAAACCCGTCGCTATTCGTCGTGAAGCGTCGCGACCCGGTCCGTCGTCCAGTCGAGTACGGAAAACAGCACGGCGAGGTGGTGGGTGTCGTCGATCGGGGGCGGTTCGACGGCTCCGGACGCGTCGGGTGGCGGGTGAAAGTGCGCGTCCGGCGCGTCGGGTTTGGGATGACGGTCCCAGCGACACTGCCATCGGTCGGTCCCGCGGGACTCGACGTAGTGAACGGTGTACTCGTCGCTCTCGTACCAGCCGATATCGAGTCGGACCGTTTCGACCTCTGGGGGGTACCGTTTCGGGTCGAACCGGACCGCCAGGCGTCGCGGCGAGAGGCGGTCGGGCTGGAGCGCCCACTCCTCGACGAGTCCGTGTGAGGCCGCCCGCCGGCCGAGCACTTCGAGCGTCGGGACGTCGAGCGGGCCGCCAGGTGAGTCCGCGGGAGTCACACTCTCGCGCCGTCGTCGGCGAGTCGACCCGCCCGCTGGACGGCTTCGCGGAGCACCCGCACGTCCCGGCGGACCGTGCGCCACTCCCGGAGGTCGTCCCAGTGCGCTTCGAGTCGTTCGGGGTCGTCCGGCAGGTCGGCGGCCGTCACGGCATCGGGGTCCGGCGCGCCGAACCGTTCCTGAAACTCGGATTCGCGGTCGAGGAGCGTCTCGACCCTGTCCCGCAGCTCCGCCGGCGAGTGGTCGCGAGCCAGCGACTCGATGCGCTTCCACTCGAAGTACGAATCGTTGCGCCGGTAGGTCACTGGTCGCCCCTCGCGGCGCCGGGCGATCCCCATCTCCGCCAACTGTTCGAGCGCCTCGCGGGCCGCCGTCTCGGAGCAGTCCGCCCGCTCGGCGAACGCGTCGGCGCGCAGAAACTCCCGCGTCCCGACGAGCAGGTCGTACACCCGCTGGAACGTCGTCCGCTCGGCCGTCCAGTCCTCCCGCGTCGGCGTCTCGCTCATACTCCCGTTTCGCGTTTCCACCACATATGTGTTCTGCCGGACGAATATCTGACGTAAAACGGCGATACGCGGGTGTCGACCCCACGTTTTTGCCGCCGCCGGGCGACACCACGTCCATGACCGACCTCACCGCCTTCGTCGACGGTATCGTCCACGAACCGACCCAGACCGAGGGCCGCGGGCTGGACCTGACGGTGACGGAGGTCCACGAGGTCACGGGACCGGGCCGGGTCGACTTCGGGGGCGGCGAACTCGAAGCCGCCGACCTGGCCCCCCACGACCGCCAGTACCGCAACGAGGACGACGACTACCAGTGGTGGCACCTCGACGCCGGCCAGTACCTGCTCGAGTACAACGAGTCGCTCTCGCTCCCCGGGGACACCGTCGCCGTCGTCCAGACCCGCGACGCCGTTCGGGCGCGGGGTGCGTTCCACCCGACGCTCCGGGCGAGCGAACTCGGCCACGTGCCGCTCTCGGTCGGCGGCGCGGGCCTCCGTCTCAAGGAGAACGCCCGCGTCTCGACGGTGGTGGGCGTCGAGCGGGCGTAGTGGGCGTCACCCCTCGCGTTCGTGCTCGTCGGCGATGCGATGGACGCCGTCGGCGATGACCTCCAGCGCCACGAGAAAGCGCCAGAACACGTACAGGACCACGGCGACGACTCCCGGGAAGAGACCGAGCAGTATCGTCCCCCGGACGAGGACGAAGTACGCGAGCACGACAGCGTAGAGGACGGCGGCGGTGACCAGCGCTGTTCGCGGAACCGAAGGAGGGGACCAGCCGGGCATGGCCGGCCATTCAGGTCGGCCCTACATAGCCGTTTCCATCGTCCTGGGGGCCGCTGGGCGGAAACCGGGGAATCTGTTCCGGACCTCCGAGCAGTCCAGCCCGGGGATGGACACGGCCAGACTCGTACCGCTCCGACGCGAAAAAGAGGGCTTTTCAGGCGGCGACGTGTTCGTCCGGGTATGGCTGAGTTCACGGTCGCCGTCGCGGACCCGGACGACGGCACCACCTACCAGGTCGACGTGGACGGACAGGACGCGAACCGGTTCGTCGGTCGCGAGGTCGGCGAGGAGGTCGACGGCGGCGCCGTCGGTCTCTCGGGCGCCACGCTGGAGATCACCGGCGGCTCCGATGACACCGGCCGCCCGATGCGCGAGGACGTCCGCGGCACCCAACTCGCGGAGGTCCTCCTCGACGGCGGCACGGGGTTCGAGCCCACCCGCGAGGGGGAGCGCCGGCGCGTCACCGTCCGCGGCCGCGAGGTCAGCGACGAAACCCGCCAGATCAACGTCCGGGTCGTCTCGGCCGGCGACGCCGACCCCGTCGACGCGCTCGGGGACGGGTAATGCTGCCGGCTATAAGTCCGTCAGGAATTTCGCCGCCCCCGGGGCGGCATATCTTCACGAAGTTACAGCCGGCAGTATAACTCCTACAGCACCGCCGAGACGGCAAGGAAGGCGCCGTAACTGACTGCCAGCGCGAGCGCCAGCGACCCGACCCACGCGAGGACGGTCTTGCCCATCTTCCCGCGGCTGATGGCGCTGTTGCCCGCCGCGTAGCCGCTGCCGACGATGGCGCTGACGATGATCTCGTTGAACGAGACGGGGATGCCGAAGAAGACGGCGGTCTGGGCGATCGCGAAGGAAGGGATGAGCGCGGCGATCGAGCGGCGCGGTCCCAGCGAGGAGTAGTCCTGCGAGAGCGCCTTGATCATCCGGGGGGCGCCGGTCCACGAACCGGTCAGGAGGCCGATCCCGCCGGCGACCAGCACCGGCAGAATGGGGATGTCGAAGGGGTCCACGAGCGGGAGCAGCGGCCCGATGGCGAGGCCGACCTGGCTGCCGCCGGCCGAGAAGGCGACCAGTCCCCCGAGCACCAGGAGGAAGTGGCGCTGGCCGCGCTCGGTCCCGCGGCGGAGGTCCCAGAACAGCGCGAGGCCGGCGACGGCGGCGGCGACGGCCGAGACGCCCGCCCGGACGAGCATCGGGGCGAGGTCCGTCCGGGCGACGACGGCGGCGACGAGCGAGGCCTGTTCGCCGGCGCCGTCGAAGAAGGTGAACTCGACGTTGGCGAGGACGACGCCGACGACGCCCGCCAGCAGCGGGACGGCGACCCGCTCGGCGACGCGCTCGTCCCTGAGCGCCCGCGCAGTGCCGTAGGCGATGCCGCCGCCGACGAAGGGGGTTGCGACCCAGAGGGCGGCGACCTGGCGGTACTTCCCCCAGGCCGGGTCGCCGCCCAGCGCGAGGCCGGCGCCGACGACGGCGCCGGTGACGGTGAACGCGGTGGCGATGGGGTAGCCGGCGAAAACGCCGAAGGCGACGAGGATGGCGGCGGTCGTCAGGCCGATGGCGGCGGCGGTCGGCGAGAGGGTGACGCCGCGGATGAGTTCGCTCCCGACCGCCTCCGAGACGTTCGCCCCCTGGAGGACGGCGCCGGCGAACCCGAGGATGCCGACGACGAAGCCGGCCCGCATGATCGAGATGGCGCTGGCGCCGACCGCCGGCGCGAACGGGGTCGACCCCGAGGACCCCGCGCCGATGGCCCACGCCATGAACAGGCTCGCCCCGGCCGCGACGACCAGCGTCACCACCGAAGCCATTTCCCCGGTCTAACGTGGGTCGATACAATAGCTTGCCGGTACCGGCGGCCGGTTCCCGGGCGTGCGCCGTCGCCGTCTCGCGGGGGTCCCGGTCGCCGCCGCGCCGGGACCGCTCAGGTCGTGTCGGCGTCGGCGTCGTCGCCGACGTCGGTTTCGGGGGGTTCGACGCCCTCGGCGGCCTCGGCGGCCGCAGTCTCTTTCTCGGTGTCGACGTGCCAGCGGTCGACCGCCCGCTCGTAGTCCGCGAGCTTGTTCGAGACGCGGATCTTCAGGTCGTCGTCGTTGACGTTGATCTCGAAGACGTACTCCGGGCGGTCGTCGTCGCCGACGCGCTGGAGGTTGGCGCTTATCAGTTCGTTGTCGAAGTAGTAGGGCGCTATCTTCGTCATCACGTTGCGGTAGACGGCGCCCTCGACGGTCCGGACCGCCTTGCGCCCGGCCGAGTCGGCAGCGCGAGCGACGTAGTTGACCGACTCCCCCCACTTGTCGACGGCCTCGTCGGGTTCGTCCAGGCTCTCGTAGGACTCGGTGAGTTTCTCGCCGGCGGTCTGGAGGTCTTCGTCCGGCTGTTTGCCGGCTTTCTCGCCTTCCCCCTCGGTGACGCTGGCCTGGTCTGCGGTCTTCTCGTTGACGTCCTCGTCCAGGCGCTCGTGGCTCTTCGGTCGCCACTCGTCGAAGGCTTCGAGGGCCTCCCGGTCGACGTTTTCGCCCTCCTCGGCGAGGTCCTTCAGGGCGCGGACCACCCGCTCGCCGTGTTCGACCGCGTCGACCCAGCCGCCACGGACCTCGAACCCCGAGACGCTCTCCTCCACGACTAGCGACCGTAGGTGAAACGGGTAGCGAACGCGTCGAGCTTGCGCTTGACGCGGCCGGCGAGGACGGCCGGCGCGGCGGCTTTCCGCATCTCGGTCTCCGGGACCTCGATGCGGTCCTCCCCGAGGGGGTCGCGGTCAGTCGCCTCGCCCTCGTCGTCGGCCTCGACCGCGTCGACGACGCTCGTCATGCTGCAGCGACCGCACGTCTCTGTTTCCTTGGTCATCCTGTCGGGCCGTTGCTCGTCAGCGCGGTTAAAACTTGCCGGGCCCGAGGGCGAAGCTTTTGCCCCCGGGCGTGGTGATACGGACCATGAGCTATCACCACGTCGACATCGACGCGGTCGACCCGACGCCGGACCGGCCCAGCGTCGAGCGGTCGATAGGCGACGCCGCCGGCCTCGACCGAGTCGACGACGTTCACGCCTACGACGGATGACCGATGACGAGGAACGGCCGGCCGGGAGCCAGGGCGAGAGTCCCGGTATGGGGACGGACGAACGCTCCGAGGACGTCCCGGCGTGGGACGACGACTACTTCGAGCGGGTCGGCGCGCGCCTCGTGTACAACTACGACCTGGAACGGGACAGGGCGGTGGCGGGCGAGCGGTTCGCCCTCTACGGCGAGATGGAGGTCCACACCCGGAAACACTTCCTGCACCCGGCGCTGTCCTACGCCGAACACGAGGCGGCCGAACACCTCTTCGCGGCGCGGCGCGACGGCGTCCGGGTGGCCGACCTCGAACGGTACGTCGACCTGGGCCACGACCTCGCCGAGGAGTGGATCGAGGCCGACGAGGAACACTACGGCACCGACTTCTCGTTCGCCCTCGTCGTCCCCGAGATCCCGGAGGCGGTCCGGTCGTTCGTCTCGGGATTCAAAGACCGGACCATGATCAGGTACGGCTACCACGGCCACTACGAGGTCAACCTGGTCGTCGTCGCGCCCGAGGCCGAAGCGGTCGTCGCGAGCCGGTCGACCGACCTCGACCGGGCGTTCGCGGTCTGGTCGTCGGCCGAGAAGGAGTCCCCGGGGTTGCTAGAGCGGTTGTTCTAGTCGTCGGACGGTTCGACGGGTCCGCCCTCGCTACCGACGATGGCGTCGCGGTCGATCCCCTCGCGGGCGTCCCTGATGCTGTGGAACCCGTAGTAGACGATCCCGAGGATCAGCCCGACCAGGACCAGTGCGATGACGCTCTGGAGGGCCAGCGAGACGGCGCCGATGGTGCTGTCGTAGTTGCCCGCCAGGATGTCCGTCGGGTTGCGCAGGACGCCGATCCACAGGAGCGCGATGACGGTCACCCCGAGCATGAACACCAGCGGCGCGCCGGTGCTGACGAGCTGCTTGCTGTCGTCCCAGTTGGCGAGCCAGACCGTCGCGACCAGCAGCGCCAGCGCCGCGAGCGCCTGGTTCGCGCCGCCAAAGAGCGGCCAGATGTTCGACCACGTCCCGGATGCGACCAGCAGGTATCCCGCGAAAGACAGGATCCCCGCGTTGACGTAGCGGTTCGTGACGGTCTCTTCGAGCCCCGTTTCGGGCGTGCCGACGATCTCCTCGAGCATGTACCGGCCCAGCCGCATCGCGGTGTCGGTGCTGGTCAGCAGGAAGCTGACGAACACCAGTCCGACGAACGTCGCCGCGGCGATGACGCCGACCCCGAAGACCGTCAGCAGGGCGCCGCCCCCCGCGGGGAACGTGATCAGCGCGTTCGTCAGCGAGTCGCCCGCGCCGACGACCAGCGAGACGGCCAGGATCGCAGTGACGCCGAGCAGCCCCTCGCCGAGCATGCCACCGTAGCCGATGAGCCGGGCGTCGGTCTCCTTGTCGAGCTGTTTCGCGGTCGTGCCCGAGGACACCAGCGAGTGGAACCCGCTGATGGTCCCGCAGGCGATGGTGACGAACAGGAACGGGAACAGCGGGCCCAGCGACCCGTGGATGAACCCGTTCCAGGCCGATATCTGGGTCGTCAGCGACGACACCTCGACGCCCTCGATGCCCGCCGAGGCGATGTCGAGTTCGACCGGCGTGAACCCGATGACCGTCCCGACGATGGCCGCGAGGATCATGCCCCCCACGCCGGTGTACAGCAGGCTCGACGTGAGGAAGTCCCGCGGCTGGAGCAACACCCACACCGGCAGGACGCTCGCGGCGAACGCGTAAATGACCGTCATCAGCACCCAGCCGGCGAAGTTCGGGTTCGCCGCGCCCGCCAGCGGCAGGAACCCGCCCCCGTCCCCGAACAGGACGATGGTGTTCGCGGGGAGCCGGTCGGTGGCGAACAGCGCCAGGGGGTACTCCAGCCCGACCCAGACGCCGCCGAACACCATGGCGACGAAGGCCACGGCGCCCGGCAGGAACGGCCCGTCGAACTGGTAGAGGTACACCCCGAACAGGACCGCCAGCGCGATGTAGATGACCGACGCCGTCGCCGCCGACGGGAACGCGTCCAGCACCGCGCCGATCAGGTACGCGAACGCCGCGATCACCAGGATGATCGTCAGGTACGCGAACCACAGCAACATGCTCTTCCCCCGCTCGCCGACGTACTGGCCGATGATGTACCCGATCGACTTGCCCTCGTGTCTGACGCTCGAGGACAGCGCCATGAAGTCATGGACCGCCCCGAAGATCGGGTTGCCGACGGCGATCCAGATGATCGCCGGCAGCCACCCGAACGCCGCCGCCGCCGTGATCGGCCCCGCGATCGGTGCGCCGCCGGCGATGCTCGAGTAGTGGTGCCCGAGCAACACCGGCTTCTTCGACGGGACGTACTCCTGCCCGTCGTCGTACTTGTGGGCCGGCGTCTCGCGGTCGTCATCGAGTTCGACGAACCGTGCGAGATATCGAGAATAACCGACGTACCCCACCGAGAACGTTACCAACGCCGCAACCGCCATCCACATTACTTGTACCATTACCGTGTCACCTCATGCCACACCACGATCAATCGTTACTTAAATTTTGTAGATGTTCTTTCCGAGCGAACCGACACAGGTGGACACTACCCGGCGAAGGCCCTTGGTAGAAATAACAAACACCCAACACTTTAGCCCGCGTCAGTGCGTGACCGCCGCGACGAGCGTCGCGACCCGGTCGGCGTCGGGCCGGCCGGCGGGCCCCACCGCCACGACGGGTGCGATCCGGGCCATCTCAGGGTTCGACGGACTCCGTCCCGGAGGCCGGGCGGCCGTCCGCCCGGACCGGAATGTCGAGTTCGGCCGCGACGTCGGCCAGCAGGTCCCCCTTGACCTCGCTGACGCGTGACTCGATGCGTGCCACGAGGGGCTGGTCGAACTCCGCGCGGATCTGGTCGATGCGTTCGCGCTCGGTCGCGACGCGCTCACGGAGGTACTGCCCGCCCCGGCCCTGCTCGTCGTCGTCCGGGCCGGGCGTGACCTTGTTGACGACCAGGCCGTCGACGGTCAGCCCCTGGCCGGACAGTTCCTCGATGGTCCGGCTCGTCTCGCGGATCGACAGCTCGTCGGGGTTGAGGACGAGGTAGAACGCGGCGTCCTCCCGGAGGACGCGCCCGGCGAACTCGAACTTCTCCTTGCGCTCGATGAGGTGTGCGATGAGCGGGTCGGTCTCGACCTTCCGGCGGGCCTCCCTGTCGCCGATGGCCGCCTTCTCGAAGAGGTCGATGCTCCGCTTGCGCTTCTCGACGAGGCGGTCGATCCACGCGCCGAGAAACTCCGGCAGCGAGAGCAGCCGCAGGGTGCCGCCGGTGGGCGAGGTGTCGAAGACGACCCGGTCGTAGTCGTCGGCACCGTCGGGCGCCGCGCTCCGCATCACCTCGATGAACCGGTCGAACAGCGCGGCCTCGTAGGCGCCGGGCGTCCGATGGGCGAGTTCGATCTGGCGGTCGATCTCGTTGACGATGGCGGCGCTGACCTGCTCGTTCATGCGCCGTTTTATCTCCTGCATGTGCGCCTCGACCTCCTCGTCGGGGTCGATCTCCATCGCCCAGAGCCCGTCCCGTCCCTCGACCGCCCGGGGGTCGTCGCCGAACTGCTGGTCGAACACGTCCGAGGTGCTGTGGGCGGGGTCCGTCGAGACGACCAGCGTGTCCAGCCCCGCGTCGGCGCACTTCAGCCCGTACGCGCTCGACATCGTCGTCTTGCCGACGCCGCCCTTCCCGCCGAAGAACACGAACCGGGTCATGTCAGTGGACGTGATACTGTTGTCCCTTGCGCTCTATCAGCGACCCGCGGTCCCACATGCGCCGCTCCCAGGACTCGAACTCCTCGGCGAGGTACGGCAGCAGCTCGACCGTGTAGTACGACACCGGGCTGGGGATGCCGAAGGCGTCGGCGAAACACGCGAAGAGGAACACGTCCTCGATGTCCTCGGCCTCCTTCTGTATCTTCTCGAAGGCCGGTCCCTCGACCATCCCGTGGTAGAGCCCGTGGAGCCACTCGCGGACCCGCTCGCGAAAGGCCGCGATGCGACGTGCCAGCGCCGACCCGTCGGTTCCAGCCGGGCGGTCTCCCGGACTCGGGTCCCCCTGTCCGGACGGGCCGCCGGTGTCGTCCCCGGGCATCGCCGGTCAGCAGGCACAGCCGGTTGACCCGGCCGACCGTTCGAACTCCATCGCCTCGCCACAGGCGGGACACGTCGGCGCCCCCTCGCCCTCGCCCTCGACGTCGAGGTCGAGCACCCGCTCGTCGCAGTCGTGACACCAGTAGGCGCCCTCGGACTCCGCCGTCGGGTTCTCACCCCGGCTCGGGTTCTGTGTCGACGCCCGCAGCACGTCCGTGACAGTCTCTAACATCCCCATGACACGACACCTTCGCCGGCACGTGTTAAAACATGTGGTCGGTCTGGCGGTGCGCGCACACGACCGACCGTATCACCCGAGATCGGCGGCCAGCGCGTCGAGCGCGCGGTCCAATTCGCCGCGGCGTTTCCAAGCGGCGACGCGGTCGGTCACCGTGGCGGCCGGCAACCCGAGGGAGACGCCCGACCGGGCGCGCACCCGCGCTCCCTCGTTCTCGGGTTTCCAGTCGAGTTCGGTCCACATCGCGTCGCCTCGCCGTCGTCCTCGACGTCGAGGACGCGGAAACTTCCCTCGTATTCGACGACGTCGGCCGGGGAGAGCGCCCGCTCGATCGCGGCGGGGCGCGCCGGGACGAACCGGTCGACCGACACCTCGCGCATCGCCCGGGGCGTCGGCACGACCGGAAATAATACTGCCGGCTGTAACTTCGTGAGGATATTCGCCGCCCCGGGGCGGCGAAATTCTTGACAGACTTATAGCCGGCAGTATAAAGCTACCCCGCGACCAGCGGGAGCGCCAGGGCGACGACCGCCAGCGCGGCGACGACCGCCGCGAGGATCAGCCGGCGAAACCGAACACTCGCGGGGACTTCCTCCCGAACGACGGGGTCGAAGGCCCACACGAGGCGGTGGAACGCGACCGCCGTCGCGCCGAGAAAGGCGGCCGTCGAGAGCGCGAGCGCCGGGACGAGTGATACGGTCGGTTGTAATCAGTTCCGGATTTCGTCGAACCGGTCGGCGAAATACCGGTCAATCGGTACAACCGACCGTATGAGACCCCGAGCGCGTCGAAGTAGATGGGGCCGAAGGAGTACGCGACGGCGAAGGCCATGGCCGCGAGGACCAGAAACGGCACCGGGTCGACTGGCGACCCGTCGCGGTTCCGGAGGCGCATATCGGCCGTTGGGACGCCACCGTGGTAGTTCTTGACACGCACCGGCGTCACCGACGTATACCCGTGAGCGCCACTGCGACCACGGAGTCGCTGCTGTGCTCGGGCGAAACCGCGACAGCTATCGCTGTCGGATGCAGTCGACACCTCGGCGCGACAACGTCAGGCGACGTTGAAGCCCTTGTCCCGAAGGAAGTCCTCGACGCGGCCGGTGTGATTGCCCTGGAGTTCTATCTGGCCGTCCTCGACCGTCCCACCGCACGCGAACTTCGATTTCAGGTCGGAGGACAGGCTGTCCATGTCGACGTCCTTCGGGTCGAACCCCTCGATGATCGTTACCTCTTTCCCGTATCGGCGCTCGTCGATGCGGATCGTGATCTCCTGGGACTCTTTGGCGACGTCCTCGCAGACGCAGAGTTCCTCGGGCAATCCACACGTCGAGCAGACTTCCGACATTACGCGGGGACCTACGAAATCAACACATTAAAAACCGTCGGGAACCGGTACGCGCGGCGGGTTTCGGCCCCGAGACGGCCGTTCGGGCCCTCGGGGTCGGGGTCAACTCGCGACGAGTTCGTCGACCAGCGACATCGCCTCGTCGGCCTCCTCGCGCGTGACCTGCCCGGCGTAGCGGGCGCGCTCGTGGATGGCCACGACGGTCCGGGCCCGTTCGTCGGCGCCGATGTCGGCGAGGTACTGGCGGGGCGTCTCGCCGGGCTCCCGGGGTCGGTAGCGCCGTTCGAGCAGGTACTCCAGGCGCTCGAAGGCCCGTTCCGTGTCGGTCTCGGAGTCGGCGCTCGGCTGGTAGCGCAGCCATATCGCCCGGTAGACCCGACCCAGGAGCCCGAGCCGGCGGATCCCGACGACGATACCGAAGACGGCGATGCCGACGAGCGTCGCCTCCTCGCGGGACGGCCAGTCGATGCCCCCGTCAGAATCGCCCTCTTCGCCGGGGACCGACACGTCGCCGAGCGTCGTCGCGTCCGGGCCGGAGCCGTTCGGCGCGGTCCGGTCGATCCCATCCGGGACGGGGTTGTCGGGAGGGGTGATCGTCCGGACGGGTCCGCCACCGCCCTGCTCGGCCGGCGGCGTCAGCGGCGCGGGCGTGGCCGTTTCGGTGGGCGTCCACTCCCCGCCGGTGCTGTCGTTGGTGTCGATGTCGGTCCGGTTCTGTTCACGGGCCTCCGCGAGTGACTCGCCTTCGGCAGCCTGTCGGGGGCCGGCCGGCGTCGGGTCGAATCGGACCCAGCCCACGTCGGGGAAGTACACCTCGACCCAGGCGTGGGCGTCGTAGCCGCGGACGACGTACTCGTCGCGGTCGACGCGCTGGCCCTCGGTGTAGCCGACGACGAATCGTGCGGGGACGTCCTGGGAGCGCAACATCGTCACCATCGTCGTCGCGAAGTAGGTGCAGTAGCCGGCGTCCATCTCGAAGAGGAACGCGTCGGCGATGTCGCCCTCGGGTCGCTCGACATCCAGCGAGTACTCGCGGTTGTTCGCCAGCCACTGCTCGATGACCCGGGCGGTGTCGTAGGGGTTGTCGGCGTTGGCCGTGATCCGGGCGGTCCGCTCGGCGAGGCGGTCGGGCGTGCTGGAGGGGATCGTCGTGTAGCGGTCGCTGACCGCCTCGGGGTAGTCGGTCCCGGCCGAACGCAACGTCGACGGGTCGGCCAGCGGAACGCGGCTCTCGACGGTGTAGTTCGTCCCCGGCGCGAGCGACCCCTGGACGGCGAACCCGCCCTCGTCGGAGACCCGGGCGGCCGAGACGGGCGCGCCGCTCAGCGAGACCGGTTGCCAGGCGGCCGGCGCGACCCCCAGTTCGTCGACGACCTCGTAGCGCTGTGTGAGCGTGCGCGTCTCGCCGGCCGGGGCGTCCAGTTGCCCGCCGCCGTAGTCGCGCGTGCTGCCGGTCCGCACCCAGCCGTCCCCGGTGTAGCGGTTGTAGCTGTCGATCCGCCAGTACTGGGGGCGGTCGCTCTGGACCCGGAACCGCACCTCCGGCGACAGCGAGATGTTGCCCTGGATGCCGATCTGTGAGCCGGCGCTGACGAGGCTGGCTTCGACCGTGCCGGCGCCGCCCCCGCCCTGGAAGCCCGACAGGCCCGCGGCGGTACCCGTTCCGCCGTAGACGAAGGGCACGAACGCGGAGACGACGATGATGAGCGCCAGCAACACCGCGAGCGGCTCGGCCGCCGCCAGGGCGTCACCGCGCCGGTCGACGTCCCCGACGCCGACGGCGACGATACCCCCGACCACGCCCAGCAGCGTGATGACGTTGCTCGCGTCGGTCGTCAACACCAGGTAGCCCAGCGTCGCCCCGCCGACCAGCGTCGCCGAGACGTACCGCCGGCGCAGGCCGAGATACCACGTCAGAAACAGCGGGCCGGGCGCGACACCCAGCACCCACAGGTCCACGTTGATGAGTTGCAGGAGCGACCGCCCGGTCGCCAGCGCGATGGCGTCGCCGACGAGCGGGACGATCGGCGGCCACCGCGGGAGACTGGAGATGTAGACCGTCAGCCCGAGCGCGAGCAACGCCAGCGACGCGGCGACGGCGACGCGGGCCCGCAGCGACTCCGAGAGGTACGTCGCCAGCCCCAGGACGACCGCCGCCTCGGCCAGCAACGGGAGCGGACTGGTCGGGCTCACGTCGACGAAGTAGTACAGCACCGAGAAGTACGACGCCATCAGCAGGCCGACGCCCGAGAGCGCGACCAGGCGGGTGGCGCGCTCGGCGCTGATATCGAGCGACGGGAGCGA
The DNA here is from genome assembly GCA_003023785.1 of Halobacteriales archaeon QS_5_68_33. Classification (GTDB taxonomy): domain Archaea; phylum Halobacteriota; class Halobacteria; order Halobacteriales; family Haloarculaceae; genus QS-5-68-33. The sequence continues at coordinate 18,818 of PXRS01000012.1, forward strand.
CCGCGAGCGGGAACCGGTGGGGGCGCTCACGCCGACACCCCCCGGTCGGCCAGCGGGTTCGCGCGGCTGACGGTCAGGTCGTCGAACGCGTGGGTCCGGGACCCGAGCGTCAGCGTCACGCCGTCGGCGTCGGCGTGGACGTGTACGTCGGCGTCTTCCATCTCGGAGGGGTCGGGGTGGCCGCCGTCGGTGAGCGCGAGCGCCCGGAGCAGGCGGTCGCGGTGGTCGACGCCGCTACCGGTCGGGATCGACACCGTCGGCGCCCGGAGTTCGACGCCGACGCCGGCATCGATGGTCATGACGGCGACGCTGGCGGCAGCGGCGGCCATCTCGTCGGCGGCGTCGTCCTCGCTGCTGGCCGCGAGGACGACCGTGTCCTCGATGCGGCGGTCGGCGAACTCGGTGACGAACATCTCCTCGGGGTCCTTCGCGGTCGACTTCCAGTGGACGTCCCGCAGCGGGTCGCCGGGGACGTACTCGCGGATCTCGTCGAACTCGTGGCGCTCGATGGCATCGCGGTCCAGGACCTCCCGGAGGAGCGCCTCGCGTCCCGCGACCTGGTAGACCGGCGGGTAGACCAGCGCCGTCGCTGTCCCGGGCACGTCGAACTCGGCGGTGACGAGCCCGAGGACGTCGCTGACCCGGACGAGCACCGGCCCGAGGCTGTGCCGGCCCCGGTCGGCGAGTTCGACGTCGTAGGTGAGCGTCGTCGGGAGCGACGCCTCGACCGTCGCGGACCCGCTCGCGTCGGCAGTGGCGGGGTCGACGGTCACCCCGTCGGGCACTCGGTCGATGACGGTCGCGACGCCGCCGCCGTCGACCGCGAGGTCGACCTCGCGGACGTCGCCGGGAAAGCCCGGCGAGACGGCGCCGCGGTCGGCCGTCGGTCGTTCGACGCGCACGACCTCGACGGCGCCGACGACGAGAGCGATGACCGCGGGTGCCGCGACCGCGTTGAGCGCGCGGGCGCCGTGGACGACCGCCAGTACCTCCGCGACGACCACGACGGCGACCAGGGCGTAACCGCGTCTGGTGAGTTGCATCACTCGACGGGGACCGTATCGAGGGTGTCCTGGACGACCTGTTCCGGGGTCGCCTCCGCGGATTCGGTCCGGATCCGGTGTGGGAAGACGACCGGCACCTCCGTCTGGACGTCGTCCGGGATGACGTACTCGCGCCCCTCCAGCACTGCCCGGCCCTGGGCGGCACGCAGGGCGGCGATGCCGGCCCGCGGGCTCGCGCCGAGTTCGGCGTGGCGCCGCGTGTGCTGGGCGAGTCGCGTCACGTAGCTCCGGATCGGTTTCTCGACGGTGACGCCGGCGGTCGTCTCCCGGGCGGCCCGCAGGTCCGCCAGGGCGACCGTCGCTTCGAGTTCCTCGATCGGGTGGTTCCCGACCACCCGGTCGAGCATCTCGTTTTCCTCCGCCAGCTTGGGGTAGCCCAGCGCGAGTTTCTTCATGAACCGGTCGAGTTCGGCCATCGGCAACTGGTAGGTGCGGTCGCGCTCGACCGTGTTCTGGGTCGCGATCACGGTAAACGGCGACGGGACCTCGTGGGTCTCCCCGTCGACGCTGACCTGCTCTTCCTCCATGGCCTCGAGGAGCGCCGACTGGGTCTTGGGCGGCGCGCGGTTGATCTCGTCGCCGAGGACGACGTTGGCGAAGACCGGCCCGGGGCGGAACTCGAACTCCTCGGTCTTCTGGTTGTAGACGTTGACGCCCGTGACGTCCGTCGGGAGGAGGTCCGGCGTGAACTGGACGCGCTTGAACGCGCCGTCGAACGACTGGGCGACGGCGCGCGCGAGCATGGTCTTGCCGACGCCGGGAACGTCCTCCAGCAGGATGTGCCCCCGCCCCAGGAGGGCGGTGAGGATGTGTTCGATCTCCTCGCGGTGGCCGACGATGACCCGCTCGACGTTCTCGACGACCTTGGTGGTCGTTTCGCGGGCGGCCTCGACGTCTTCGGCGGTGCTCTGCTGGCGACCCGAGAGTCGTGTGTCCGTATCTGAGTCTGTCATGGCTGGCTGGGGCGACGCTCGCCCGCTGTCCCGTGGCGACCGTCGGTGCGGGGATCCGGAAGCACCCACAGGTTCGGTACCCGTCCCTAACGACCGGAGACCTGTAACTTTGCTGGGTGTGCGCGGTATTTCGCCGACCGGTTCGGTCACCACTCCTTGCAGTCCGGACAGACCGCCCCGTCTTCGCCCTGCCACCGCCGCTCGGCGCTCGCCCCGCAGGCCGCACACTCCCCCCGTCGGGCGACGTAGGTCGAAACGGCCGGTTCGACGGTCCCGTCGTCGCGAAAGTCGTCCAGCGAGCGGTTCCCCATGGGGTGGCGTCGTCGCCGCCGCCTCTTATCACTGACGGGGCGAAACCGGGAAGTGGTGGGGTGTCCAATCGTCGCGCATGAGCCTCGTGGAGTCGGCGGAGGAGTTGCTCGACAGCATCATCCGGATGCCGGCCGAGTTCGCGGGGGTGGTGACCGCGCACCTGTCCAACGGGGACCCGGTGACGGCCGCGTTCTCGGCGGTGCTGATAGCGCTCGGCGCGCTGTTCGTCGGGCTGTCGGTCGGCGTGTTCGGCTACCTCACGCTCGGCGCAGTCGTCGAGTTCCTCAGCGTCGAGAACCCGCAAGCACCGCGCCCGCCAGCGGAATAGCCGCAGAGGGGTCCGGCCCCAGCGGCGACGCCGCGACGAAACTGTCGGCGTGCTCCAGAACCGCCGCGACCTGTGTCTCGACGTCTTCCGGCGCGCCGGCGATGCAGAAGGCCGACAGCATCCGGTCGGTGACCCGCTCGGCGGCCGTCGAGAACTCCCCGGCCGCGACCGCCTCGCCCACCGCCTCGGCGGCGTCGGCGTCGACGTCGTGCCGGTCGAGCAGCGGGTCCGCGGCGCTCCCGACGACGAACGCGACCGGATAGCGCGCCTCGGCGCGAGCGGCCGCCGCGTCCTCGGCGACGCTGACGGGCGCGTAGGCCGCGAAGTCGAACTCGCCGTGCTCGTCGGGCCGGTCGGCCAGGCCCTCCGCGACGCGGTTCGCCGCCCATTCGTAGTCCCGGGGGTGAGCGCCGTTGAACAGGACGCCATCGGCGTGTTTCGCCGCCATGCGCGTCATGTGCGGGCCCTGGGCACCGACGTAGACCGGTATCTCGCCGGGCGCGTAATTGAGCGACGCGCCTTCGGCCTCGAAGGTGCCGTCGTGGTTGACGCGCTCGCCCCCCCAGAGGCGGCGGGCGACCCGGAACGTCTCCAGCACGCGCCGCAGGGGGCGCTCGCGCTCGACGCCGAGGTTCGACAGCGTCGCGGCGTCGCCCGGTCCGACGCCGAACAGACCGCGACCGTCGGCGTACTCGTCCAGCGTGGCCATCCGCGAGGCCAGCGTCACCGGGTGGGTCTCGTAGGGGTTCGCGACGCCCGGCCCGACCAGGACCTCCTCGGTGTCGGCCGCGATGGCCGAAAGCGCCCCGAACTGGTCGCGGTTGTTGTAGTGGTGGCTACAGAAGACGGCGTCGAACCCCGCCCGCTCGGCGGCCACGCCGTAGTCGGCCGACTCCGAAACCGGGTGTTCGGGCGCGAGTTCGAGTCCGATCACGGCGCCTCACCCCCGCTGTCGCCGGTCGGGTCGCCGTCTCGGTCGGCGTGTTCGTTCTCGCCTTCGCTCTCTCCCTTGGCCGCGAGTCGGCCGGGGTCGAACGACCACTGTTCGAGGGCGTCCTGGACGTAGTCGTCGTCGGGGTCACGGAAGAGCGCGTCGCTGCCGTCGTGGTCGCCGAACGCGAAGTCCCGGACCACGACCACGGGGAGGCCGTCGTCGCCCTCGCCGGTGAGGAGGTTCGCGGCGGCCGCGAGTTCGTCGACGACGGCCTCGACGGTGACGCCGAGTTCGCGCCCGTGCCGGTCGCGTTCGCCCCGCCAGTCGCGGGCCGCCGGGATCCCCGCCCAGCCGATGGCCACGCCCCGCTGGCCGTACCGGAAGGGCCGGCCCGACGTATCCGTGACGACGGCGGGGACGCCCAGCGCCTCGTGGAGGCGCTCGGCGCTCGCGGCCGGGTCCGCGGGGAGCAGGAGCAACTCCGCACCGGGGACGTTCGAGCGGTCGATACCCGCGTTGACCGCGACGTGGCCGAAGTGCGTCACCGCGAGCAGCAGCGGTTCCTCCGTGAGGAGGCGGTCGCTCTCCTCGATGACCGCCTGGGCGAAGCGGGGGTCTTTCTCCTCGCCCGCGAGGTCGCCGATGCGGGCGGCGACGCCGCGGGCCCGCTCGCCCGCCTCGAACTCGTCCAGGTCGGCCGTCCGGCCCTCGGCCTTCGAGACGACGGTGTGGGAAACACAGACCACGTCCCCCTCGCGGAGGTCGGCCTGCCCGTCGATCATGGCCGAGAGGTCGTCGCCCGGCCGAACTTCGGGGAGCCCATCGACCGCGAACAGCTTCATACCCCGTCTCCGGCAGGCCCGGACAAAAACGCCCCGCTCCTCGCAGTCGTTGCCCGCGTCGGTGACGGGCGCGGAACCGAAACAGCGGTGACGGTCCGCCGGCAGTGCCGGGACGTGACCCGCGATCCGGTCGAAGGCTTCCCGCGATACGGCCGGTCGTAATGTTGTCGGACACACGCGATGTCACCGCTCCGGTGGCCGGGTCGCGATGCTCGCGACTCCTATTCTTCGCTTCCCCATCGAACACTGATCTGCCCGTTATAAGTATCCTGAGACCAGGTCATTGTCAGGTCACCGACACCGAGATCGTCTGGGACTTGGAACGCTACCCACCCACTCCGCTCAACGCCGGGCTGTAGTTCTCCACCATCGAAGGGATTACCTTTGGTGGCTGACCAGTTGGTCAAAAAGAATGTTTACTCGGATGATACGCGCGATGCCATGCGACCACTGCGGACGGGTGCTTCTCTACTCCCCGGTCTCTTCGCCGTCGGCGTCGTCGACTTCGATCTCCTCCCTGGTCGTCTCGCGCTTCGGCACGCGGACGTGGAGCGTGCCGTTGTCCTGGAGGGTGGCGGTGGCGGCCTCGGCGTCGACGCGGGCGTCGTCGGGGAGTTCGACGCGGCCGTCGAGCGAGAGGCCGCGGCCGGGATAGCGCATCTCGAAGCCCTCGTGGAACCCCCGGAAGCGGTCGATGCGCACCTCGACGGCGCCGGCGTCGTACTGGACCTGCACGCCCGTGGTCTGGGTGCCGGGCGCGTCAAAAACGGCGAGGTACGCGTCCTCGCTCTCCAGGAGGTCGACCGGGAGCGGCGTCCGCTCCTGGGCGCGACTCATCGCCCGGCCGACCCGTTCGACGACGCTGTTGCCGACGGACTCGCCGATATCGCGAATGCTGTCCATACCGACGGTAGGAGTCTGGGAGACTTGAGCATTGTGCCCGCGAGCCGAGGACAGAACCGTGCGGGCTCGCGGCGACCGGGCTACAGTTCGATCTCTTCGAGGCAGTCGGACCCGCCACAGACCGGACACTGGAGGTCGGGGACCGAGTGCTCGTCGGGAACGTCGTAGGTGTAGTGGTTCTCGAACATGTCGAGAAAGCAGTCGTCGCTGGTACACCGGACTTCCGTGGTCGGTGGCAT